>JBJEUH010000081.1:0-4809 GCA_051883735.1 Candidatus Ventricola sp. | reverse complement strand
TGCGCCAGCGCCGAATTCAAGTTCGAGCGCAAGATCGATCTCGTCTGCCCGTGGGGCGTCGGCGGCGGCGCTGACTCCACCCTGCGCCCGATGGCGTCCCTGCTGCAGGACATCCTCGGCGTTCCGGTTGAGGTGGTGAACGTGGAAGGCGGCTCCGGCGTCAACGGCGTGGAGCACACCTACAAGCAGCCGGCCGACGGCTACACCTTCATGCTGGGCACCCAGTCCCTGTACATCCAGGACATGCTGGGCAACACCTCCATGGACTTCAAGACCGAGTTTGAGTGCGTGGACGTTCTGGTTCACTCCATCAACGCCATCGTCGCCTCCAAGATCTCCATGGACAAGTTCGGCGTCACCAACTGGGCTGAGCTCCAGGCGTACATCGCCGAGCATCCGTTCGAGGTTTCCGTCGCGATGCTGACCGCCACCGGCGTGGACGGCGCTTCTCTGGCGCAGGCGACCGAAGGCCTGATGCTGATGGAGATCCCGTACTCCTCCGGCTCCGACGCGAACTCCGCGCTCGTGGGCGGCCACTGCGACCTCTACGTCTGCGGCTGGGACGACATCGCGGGCCTGATCGAGTCCGGCGACATCGTGCCGATCCTGGCGCTGTGCGAGAACCGCATGAGCATCGCTCCGGATATGCAGTGCTCCGTGGAGAACGGCATCAACTCCGTCATGGGTCCGTGGCGCGGCATCTTCGCCAAGAAGGGCACCCCGCAGGAGGCCATCGATACGCTGGTTGCCGCCATCGAGGAGGCCAAGCAGTCCGAGACCTGGAAGGAATTCACCCACAACGCCGCGTATGACGAGCGTCCGATCCCGGCTCCGGGCGAGGAGACCGTCGCGTTCTGCCAGAGCGAGTACAAGGATCTGCACGACTACATGGTCGAGCAGGGCACGCTCGTCAAGGATTATGAGGATCTCAAGTAAGCGGAAGCTTTACGGATTCTGAACGAAAACTGACTGGGAAAGAGGGGGATTATCTCCCTCTTTCCTAAATGACAAAGGAGTTGCGGCACTGTGTTTGAACTGATTATCAACATTCTGCTCTTCATCTTCCTTGGCTTCACATTCTTTACGCACGTGCTGGAGGCGGCTGTCCCCCAGAAGGTGGCGATGAACCCCTACGTGCTTCAGCCGGATGTGTGGCCCAAGACGATCATCGTTCTTCTGGAGATCTGCCTGATCATCAACATCATCCAGATCATCCGCAAGAACAAGGGCAACCCCGAGTTTTCCATCTCCGCGTTTGCCAAGACCATTCCGGAGTTCCTCAAGGGGAAGGTCTTCTGCGGCATCGTCATCATGGTGGTGGCTTCCCTGCTGCTGGAGACGCTGGGCTTCATGGTGACTTCCGTCCTTGTGCTCTTCTTCTACGGCATGCTGCTGGGCGAGAAGAAGCTCCCGAGGCTGGCGATCGCCTCCGTCTGCATCACGCTGGTGCTGTACATTGTCTTCAATGGCATGCTCAGCGTCAACCTGCCGCGCGGCACGATCGGCTTCCTGCGCAGCTTCGCGCTGTGGATGGAATCCGTCATCGGCGCGGTCAAGAGCATCTTTTAAGTAAGGAGGCGGCTGTATTATGAGTATGGGTGAACTTCTTGCCTCCGGTTTGGCGGCTGTCTTCAATCCCGGCATGTTCCTGATGGTCCTGCTGGCCATCGTCCTGGGCACGATCTTCGGCGCCCTCCCGGGCGTCTCCGCGACCATGGCTGTTGCGCTGGGCCTGACCTTTACCTACACGATGGAGCCGATTCCGGCCATCGTCTTCCTGACGGCGATCTACTGCTCGTCCATCACCGGCGGCTCGATCACCGCAATCCTCTTCAAGATCCCGGGCGTTCCCTCCTCCGCGCCGACCACGTTTGACGGCTATCCGATGGCGCAGCGCGGCGAGGCGGGCAAGGCGCTGGGCGTGGCGCTGCTGGCCTCCGCGATCGGCGGCCTTATCTCCGCCGTCGCCATGTTCCTGCTGTCCCAGCCGCTGACCAAGGCTGCGCTGTCCTTCGGCCCGAGCGACCTGTTCGCCGTGACCTTCATGGGCCTGTCCATCCTCACCTGCCTTGACAGCGACCACATCCTCACCTGCATCATCTCCGGCCTGCTCGGCCTGCTGCTCGCCTGCGTGGGCCAGGACAAGATGTACGCCGTGCAGCGCCTGACCTTCGGCAGCCGCAACCTGCTGGCCGGCATCGACATGATCCCGGTGCTCATCGGTCTGTTCGCGGTGACCGAGGTCTTCAAGCAGACCGATCCCAAGAAGAAGCGCATCTCCGCGGAGGACGGCGTGACCGGCGGCAAGGTGAACACCAAGATGCCGAGCCTCAAGGAGATCTGGAGCATCAAGTGGACGATGCTGCGCTGCTCCGTGGTCGGCACCGTGGTCGGCATCCTGCCGGGCGCCGGCGCGACCATCGCGTCCTTCATGTGCTACACGATGGAGACGAAGATCTCCAAGTATCCGGAGAAGTTCGGTACGGGCATCATCGACGGCATCGCCGCCTCTGAGGCCTCCAACAACGCCGCGACCGGCGGCGCGATGGTGCCGCTGCTCTCCCTGGGCATCCCGGGCGGCAACGCCGCTGCGGTCATGATGTCCGCGCTGACGCTCAAGGGCGTCCAGCTTGGACCACTGCTGCTGACCAACCAGCCGACCTACCTCTCCGCGACCTTCATGACCATGATCGTCACCAACATCCTGATGGTCATCGTCGCCATGGGCATTGCGAAGGTCTTCGCGCAGATCCTGTCCATTCCGTATTCCTACCTCGGCCCGATCATCCTCATGCTGGCGCTCATCGGCACCTACGGCGACCAGATGTCCGCCACCAGCGTGCAGATCATGGTGCTGGCCGGCGTGCTGGGCCTGATTGTGCGCGCCTGCCACCTCAACAGCGCCGCCATCGTTCTGGGCCTGGTGCTGGGCAGCATGTGCGAGCAGAACTTCTCGCGCGGCTACCTGATGAGCAAGGCGAACATCTTTGCGATGTTCAGCCCGGTGCAGCATCCGATCGCCTTCGTCCTGATCATCGTGTGCCTCGTGCTGCTCCTCAGCCCGATCGTCATGCCGCTGATCAAGAAGGCCAGGGCGAAGAAGGCGTAAGCCTTCGGGCCTGTGGGATAGCCCCCTCCCGTCGAATCGGCGAGACGATTCGCTTCTTCACGGATGAACCGGTGCGCCTGCCGGGAGGCAGGCGCATCGGCAAATCCGGCCCGTTCAGAATTCGTTACATCCGAGGTGATTGCCATGCCGCATGGAGCACAGCTCCTGCTGACCATCCTGTGCGCTCTGGCGGTCGGCTATCTGCTTGACAAGGTCCATCTGCCCGGCGGCATGATGGTCGGCGCGGTCATCGGCAGCTGCTTGCTGGGCGTGCTGACGCAGCAGAGCTACATGCCCTCCCCGGCGAAGACCATCGCCCAGATCATCGCGGGCGCGTTTATCGGCGCGGGCATCACGCGGGATGACGTCAGCGAAATGAAGACGGTGCTCAGGCCCGCGCTGATCCTGATCCCCTGTCTGCTGCTGGTCAACATCGCCGCGGGCCTGCTCATCTACAGAACCGGCACGATGGACCTGATGACGGCCCTGATGTGCTGCGTGCCCGGCGGCATCAGCGATATCCCGATGATCGCCGCCGATATGGGCGCGGACCCCTCCATCGTGGTGACCATGCAGTTCATCCGCCTGGTGCTGGGCATCGGCGTGTTCCCGCTGATGATCCGCTTCGTGGCGGGCGAGGGCGGGGAAAAGATGGAGGCTGTCAGGAAGAAGTCCAACAAGAGCTTTCAAATTCAATATGTCGTGCTCACCTTCGCCGTCGCCGCGGTCTGCGGCCTGATCGGCAAGGTTTCTCCGATGCCCTCCGGCACGATGGGCTTTGCGACGCTGGGCAGCATCGTGTTCGCCTGCGCGTTCCCCGGCAAGGCGCAGATGCCGCGCTTCCTCAGAAAGTGCGCGCAGCTGCTCTCCGGCGCGTATGTCGGCGCGAGCATCGGCGCTGAGCAGATCCGCACGCTGATGCACCTCGGCGTGCCGGTCGTGATTCTGGTGACGGCCTACCTGATCGTCTGCTTCGGCGTGGGCACGCTGCTGTGGAAGACGGGCTGCTTTGATCACACGGAGGGCCTGCTCGCCGCCACGCCTGCGGGGGCGAGCGATATGGCGCTCATCAGCGCCGATCTGGGCGTGAACAGCGCCAAGCTGTGCGTCCTGCAGGTTCTGCGGCTGGTGACCGTGGTGCTGGTCTTCCCCTCCATTCTGAGCTTCGTCGTGCACCTGTTTGCATGAGGAGCGGACTGAACAAACCGGCATGATGCCGGCTGCTTCACCGACGAAATGCTGTTTATCCTCTGGCTTCCTGGCCGAGGCCGATGCTTTGCAAAAAGATTCCATAACAAAGGCAGGGAACAATATGCAGATTGAAAAGAACGCTGTGGCCGGTACGCTCGAGTCGAGCGACGCGATGGTCACCGTCGAGCCGGGCGCAAACGGCATTGAGCTGGACATCTCCTCCAGCGTCATGAATCAGTATGGCCGCCAGATCAAGGCGACCGTGCTGGAGACCCTGGGCCGCCTGGGCGTGACCGAGGGCAAGGTGACGGTGGTGGACAAGGGCGCGCTGGACTGCACGCTCAAGGCGCGCGTGGAGTGCGCCGTCTTCCGCAGCTGCGACAAGAGCGCGGCGGGCATCCCGTGGGGAGGTGTCGTCAAGTGATCAAGAGACCGAAGCCGGAGCGCTTCCGCCTGCGCCGCACCATGATGTTCATGAACGCGCAGAAGCCGGGCCTCATCAAGGACGC
>JBJEUH010000080.1:0-25364 GCA_051883735.1 Candidatus Ventricola sp. | reverse complement strand
GGCCGCGAGACCGTCTCCGCCTACGCGGCGGCCAAGGGCGGCCTCAAGATGCTGACCCGCAACATCTGCTCCGAGTACGGCAAGTACAACATCCAGTGCAACGGCATCGGCCCGGGCTACATCGCGACCCCGCAGACCGCGCCGCTGCGCGAGATCCAGCCGGACGGCAGCCGTCATCCGTTCGACCAGTTCATCATCGCCAAGACGCCGGCTGAGCGCTGGGGCGAGGCGGAAGACCTGGGCGGCCCGGCGGTGTTCCTGGCCTCCGACGCCTCCAACTTCGTCAACGGCCACGTGCTCTACGTGGACGGCGGCATCCTGGCCTACATCGGCAAGCAGCCGTAAGCGGGCAGTGCCCGCGTCCGGTGCGCTTCGCGCCGGTTTTCACCCGTATTCTTCGGGCGACAGGCCCTCGAATATTGCTTTCGCGCACCGTCCTCTCGGGAGGGCGGTGTTTTTGCATAATAGAAAATGGTGCAAACCTGTGTGCAGCGAGTACCGAAAGCTTTGCCAAGCTGTTTGGAAGTGGGAGCGGCTATTGGCCGCCATTGACAAGAGTGCATAAAGCCGCTATAATCATCGCGTTTGATGGAAACCCTTCGCATGAGGAGAACATGACATGCTGATTCCCGAAATCACCCAGGCGGACACGCAGAAGATCCGCCTTATCTGCCAGGCGGCGCAGCTGGCGCTGGAAAACGGCGGCGAGACCTACCGCGTCGAGGAGACCGCGATGCGCATGGCCAGCGGGCTCGGCCTTTCGGACGTGAACATCGTCGCCTTTCCGACCTCCATCTTCGTGAGCGTCGGCGGCCTGTCCCGCATCCGCCGCGTGACGCACCGCGGCACCAACACCTCCCGCCTCGCCCGCGTCAACGACGTCTCCCGCAAGGTGGAGCACGGCCTGCTCAGCGCCGACGAGGCCGAGGCCGAGCTCGACGCCATCGCGGCGGACCCGGGGCTGCATCAGCTCACGCTGATCGTCGCCTACGGCGTCTCCGCCGCGTCCTTCAGCCTGGTCTTCGGCGGCAGCCTGGGCACGCTGATCGTCGCGCTGCTCATCGGCATGGCCGTGCAGGCCATACAGCCGATGTTTTCCCGCATGGCGATGGGCACGCTGCTCTTTGACTTCTGCGGCGGCTTCCTCACCGCCGCGCTGGCGCAGGCCGCGTCCTATCTTGTGCCCTACGGCGACGTGAACGCCGCGATCGTCGGCGGCATCATGCCGCTGCTTACGGGCCTTCTGATGACCACCGCCGTGCGCGACACGATGTACGGCGACCTCGTCTCCGGCATGGCCCGCGCCGTGGAGGCGCTGCTGTTGGCCACCTGCATCGCGCTGGGCGTGTATGTGGGCCTCAAGCTGACCGGCATGATGGGAGGCGCAGTGCTGTGAACGATGTGATCCGCCAGATCATCCTGCACTCCGCCGGCTCCTTCGGCGGCACGCTGGGCTACGCCTTTCTGCTCAACGCGCCGCTGAACACCGTGCTGCCCGCCTCGCTGACGGGCCTGCTGGGCTATGTGCTCTACGAGAGCATGGTCAATCTGCTTATGCAGGGCGCGATTTTCAGCTATTTTGCGGCCACCGTGGTCATCGCGGTGCTGTGCGAGATCGAGGCGCGGCTGATGCGCATGCCCTCGACCATCTTCCTGCTCACCGCGCTGGTGCCGCTCGTCCCCGGATACACGTTCTACTGTGCGATGCTCGCGCTGGTGGAGAACAACGGCGCGGCAGCCGGGGCCTTCGGCCTGGAGGCCGTGCAGATCGTTGCGGCCATCGCCGTGGGCGCGGCCGTCACCTCCGTGCTCTTCCGGCTGCTGGCCGTGCGAAGGAATACCGCAAAGGCGTAACGCCGCGCAAATGCTTTTGTGCGCGCGAAGCGGAGAAGGGAGTCTGAGGGATGAAATCCCTCAGGCGGGTTTGGGTGGCAGCCCAACGTATCCATTCAATTCGAGAAAAATGCAGTTTCAGAGCAGGATGCGAAGCATCCTACGATTGAAACGGGTTTGATCCGCAAAGCAGAATAACAAATCCAAAAAACGCCGCTGATCCTGACAAAAGGACCGGCGGCGTTTTGAATTTGTGATGAAACTCCCTCAGTCACGGCTGCGCCGTGCCAGCTCCCTCAGGGAGGGAGCCTTGAAGACATTCTCCCAAAGCCTCCCTCGTGAGGGAGGGCGTTACAGGCAGAACATGAAGAAGCGCAGCACCTCATAGTACGCGTCCGAGGAGAAGAGCACGCTGCGCGCGCCGGTCTGGCGCACGCCCGGATAGAAGCTGGCGCGGCGCGCCTTGGCGTGCTTCACGAACTCGACCTCCACGTCGAACTTGTTGGGCATCTCGATTTTGAATTTGTCCGGATGGGCGATGCCCTCGCGCACGGCCAGCTCCGCCGTCTCGCGGTAGCGGCGCACGGCCTCGGCGGGATGGATGGAGATGGTGCCGTTTCCGCAGCCGCGCTGCACCGGCACGGTGTGGATGTTCGGGTTGAGGCGCTTGGCCTGCTCGCACACGCCCACGTCGCCCGCGACCATCAGCAGCGGCACGTCGACCATCGCGCAGACGAACGTGTTGATGACCAGCTCGCTGGCCTGGATGCCGTTGATCTTCACGGAGCAGTTCTGCGTGTTCATCGTGTGGGCCAGGGGGCTGGTGTCCATGCCCGCGGCGGAGTGGTAGCCGGTGAAGATCGCGCCGGCGAAGCTGGCGTCGATGCCGGACATCATGGCGTGGATGTCGCTGCCCCAGCCGCGGAAGATCTGCACGCCCTGCGGCAGCTCGGAGGGGATCAGGTTGCGGGCACTGTCGTGCGCGTCCTTGATCAGGATGTCGTCGCAGCCGCCGGCGAACGCGCCCTCGCACGCCGAGCGGACCTCGGCGGTCATCTGGCGGCGGAAGGGCTCGTAGTCCGCCTTGCCCAGCTCAGTCTCGTCCCAGTGGCAGATGCCGCAGGTGCCCTCGATGTCCGAGGAAATGAAAAGTCGATTCAGCATGTCGTTCTCCTTGATGTCGGTTATTTTGTCACATCCACCCAGCCGTCCGCTTCGCTGGCGCGCTCCAGCTCGGGGAGCGTGAGCGTCACCGCGCTGGCGGCTGTGCCGGCGGCGGGATAGACGATGTCAAAGCGGCGGAGGGATTCGTCCAGATACACCGGGACGCCCTCGTTCACGCCGAACGGGCACACGCCGCCCACACCGTGGCCGATGAGCGGCTCCACCCGCTCCGCGCTCAGCATGTGCGCCTTCATGCCGAAGCGATGCTTGAACTTCGCGTTGTCGATGCGGGCGTCGCCCGCGGCGAGGATCAGGATCGCGCCCTCGCCGTTTTCAAAGGAGAGCGTCTTGGCGATGCGCGCCGGCTCGCAGCCCAGCGCCTGCGCGGCCAGCGCGACCGTCGCGCTGGAAACCGATAGCTCCCGGATTCTGTCCTCCAGCCCATATCGGGCGAGATGGGCTCTTGCTCTTTCGATGCTCATGATGAATTCCCTTTGCTTATGCGATGTCCAGCGCGATTTCCATCATCTGCGTGAAGCCGACCTGGCGCTCCTCGGCGGGCAGGGCCTCGCCGGTGAAGATGTGGTCGGAGATGGTGCAGATGGCCAGCGCGTTCTTGCCCGCGCGCGCGGCGTTGAGGTACAGCGCGGCGGCCTCCATCTCCACCGCCAGCACGCCCAGCTTCTTCAGCTTGCCCGCGCCGCCGGCCTCGTCGTAGAAGATGTCGGAGGAGTACAGCGCGCCGACGTTGGGCTCGATGCCCATCCTGCGCGCGCTCGCGACGGCGGCGTCCAGCAGCTTAAAGGAGCAGCACGGGGCGACGTTGCCGTCAAAGAACTGGCGGCCGAAGCTCGAGTTGGTGTAGGCGCTCATGCCCATCACCACGTCGCGCAGCTTCACATTGTCGCCGATGCCGCCGGCGGTGCCCACGCGGATGATGTTGTCCACGCCGTAGAAGTTGAACAGCTCATAGGAGTAAATGCCGATGGACGGCATGCCCATGCCGGAGGCCATGACGGAGACGCGCTTGCCCTTGTAGGTGCCGGTGTAGCCCTGCACGCCGCGGGTGTTGTTCACCAGCACGGGGTTCTCAAAGTACGTCTCGGCGATGAATTTGGCGCGCAGCGGATCGCCGGGCATGAGCACCGTGCGGGCGAAGTCGCCCTCTTTGGCAGTGATGTGCGGGGTGGGGATGTTGGGATTGGCCATGGAAGCAGCCCCTTTCTGATCTCAAATATACGCTTATTATACCCTGCGCGGCGGGAATTGACAATTCCTCAAAAGTGCCGTAAACTGAATACCGAATCCGGGGCGGCATGCGGAAAGGGGGATGCGGATGAAAAGAAAGCGCTGGGCGCTTTTGGTGCTGGCGGCGCTGCTGGCGGGGCTTCTCGCCTGCGCGGGGCTGACGTTCGCCGTCGATCCGTTTGAGCAGTACCGCGAATCCGCCATCCTGCCGCTGTACGATCAGGAGAGCTACAACAACCCCGGCATCGCCAAGAACTACGACTACGACGCCGTGATCCTGGGCACCTCCATGGTGGAGATGAGCAACCCGTCGGTGATCGACGCGTGCTTTGGCGTCAGCAGCGTGAAGCTGCCCATGCGCGGCTCGCACACGGCGCAGATGGGCTGGCAGCTGGAGCACGTCTTTGCCGCGAAGGAAAAGCGCGGGGAGACGCTCCGCCTGGCGATCCTCGCCGTGGACGCGTACAGCCTGATGGGCCCGGTGGACGACGATGAGGAGATCGTTGAGTACCTGTGGAACGACAGCCTGCTCGACGACGTGAGCTATCTGCTCAACCGCGACGTGCTGCTGGTGAAGATCCCCCGGATGCTCAAAAACATCGGAAAGAGCACCGAAACCAAGCGCGACGACATGTACAAGTGGACGGACGTGACCTTCGATAAGCAGAGCGTCTACGACGCGACGCCCGTCTCCCCGCAGAAGGAGATGGTCGACGCGGAGTACCGCATCGAGCGCTCCACGGGCAACATCACCCAGCACATCGCGCGCCATGTGGCCGCGCATCCGGAGACGACCTTCCTGATCTACATGCCGCCGTACTCGGTGGGCTACTGGTATCTGATGACGCGCAACGGGCTCTCCGAGCAGCAGTTCCGCTCCCGCGCGCGGGTGTGCGAATTGCTGCTGGAATACCCGAACGTTCAAATCTACGATTTCTCCTCGCGCGTGGAATGGATCACGGATCTTGACGAATACTTTGACTATTCCCATCACTCAAGCGCTGTGAGCGACCGCATCATGCGCGCGATGGCGGCGGGGGAAAGCCGCGTGACCAGCGTGGAGGAAATGTGGGCGGGCAGCGAGCGCATCCGCCGGGCGGTCGAGGATTTCGCCGCAGGATACGAGCCGTAAGGGCGGATTTCCGGACGGCGACTGGCCGCAGGCAGGCCGCGCTTGACGCAAACCCTGTATTGCCTTATAATGGAATGGATTGAAAAGGAGGCTGATCCATTTGATCGTTGATCGCATTGAGGAGCAGGAGCGCTACTACGCGCTGCATCAGGATATGGAGCTGGCGTTCGCCTTCCTGGCGGAGGCGCCGGATCTGGAGCCGGGCCGCTACGAGCTGGAGAACGGCCTGTTTGCCACGGTTTCCGAGGGCGAAACCCGTCAGATTGACGGCATCAACCTGGAGGCCCACAGGAACTACATCGATCTGCAGTACTGCATCGCCGGCGGCGAGCGCATGGCCTGGGCGCACGTCCAGGAGCTGAACCTCGTGGAGGAGGACAAGGAGCACGACAATTATTTCTATGCCGGCAAGTCCACCGCCATGTCCATCCGCCCGGGCATGTTCTACATCATGTTCCCCAGCGACGGCCACAAGGCCGGCTGCCATCAGGAATTCCCCAAGCACTACCGCAAGGTCGTCGTGAAGATTCCGGTTCGCAAGTAAACTACAAAAGCCGCAGATTGCTGCGGCTTTTTGTCTGTCAGCCAATCTGCCAAGCGTTTGGAGGAGAAGAGCATTGTTTGATATCGCCGTGATCGGCGCGGGCCCCGCGGGCTACAGCGCCGCCATCAACGCCAGAAAGAGAGAAAAGTCCGTGATCGTCATCGGCCAGAACACCGGCTGGCTGACGCGCGCGGAATCGATTGAGAATTACCCCGGCCTGCCGGCGGTTTCCGGACGGGAGCTGCTGGAGCGGATGGAGGCGCAGGCCAGGGACATGGGCGCGCAGCTGCGCGGCGGCGTGGTGCACCAGGTCATCCCCATGGGCGACCACTTCGCCCTGTCGCTGGGCGCAGACTTTGCGGAGGCCCGGAAAATCATCCTGTGCACCGGCGCGAAGCAGCCCCGGCTGCTGCCCGGCGAGGAGGCCCTGCTGGGGCGCGGGGTGAGCTACTGCGGCACCTGCGACGCGATGCTCTACCGCGGTCGGAGCGTGGCGGTCATCGCCCAGGGGCCGGAGGCCGTGCCCGAGGCCAACTTCCTGGCGAAGCTGTGCGCGCAGGTGACGTACTTTGGCCAGCCGGACGGCGCGCTGGACGGCCGCATCGCCGTGCGGGCGGAGAAGCCCGAGGCGATCCTGGGCGAGACGCGCGCAACCGGCCTGCGCGCGGGCGGCGAGGAGCTCCCGTTTGACGGCGTGTTCATCTTCCGGGAGACGATGGCGCTGTCCTCGCTGATTCCGGGCCTGGAGATGGACGGCGCGTTCATCCGCGTGGACCGCCGGATGCACACCAATCTGCCCGGCGTGTACGCCGCGGGCGACTGCACGGGCCTGCCCCTGCAGGTGGCCAAGGCGGTGGGCGAGGGCTGCGCGGCGGCGCTTTTTGCCGCGCAGGAGCTGCGCTGAGCCGCCGGAAAATCTTGACATTCGTTTGATTTTTGTTGCGGCGGCGTTTTTGAATATGCTATAATCAATATATAACTATGTCGTTTACGCTGAGCCTGAAGGGAGGGAAAGCTGGTGCGCACGATTGAGACCGGCCGCGCCGTGGTGGAGATCATCGCGTGGCCGGAGGACAGGCCCTGGACGGGCCGCTATCAGACATCCAGTCAGATTGAGGGAAACCTCTGCACACTCACGCTGTCGCCGGAAGTCTTTCACGATGCGGCGAAGGCGAACACGGCCTATCGCCGCTTTGCCCGCAAGATTGAACGCGAGGGCATGACGCCGCCGAACGTGGTCTTTCGCGCCATGCTCTCCCGCGCGTCCAGGAGCGTCTTCTGCATCCTGACGACGACGGAATCCGTGTTCAATTCCGCCTGCCCGATCGGGCGGATGTATGTGGTGGAGTCCGGCATCGACGAGCGCCGCAGGCTCTGCGCCGTGCGGGTGTCGGATGCTGCGATGATTGAGGAAGAAAAAGAGGCCCTATGAATCAACTGCCCGAAGCCTATGTCGCCCAAATGAAACGCCTGCTCGGTGAAGCAGGCTTTTTTGCGTATGAACAGGCCCTGGAAGCGCCCGTCACCCGCGCGCTGCGCGTGAACCTGTTGCTGCGCCCGGACGGCAGCCTGCCCTGCGAAATCGAGGGCGTGGGCAAGCGCGTGCCGTGGGCGAAGGGATGCTGCTTTATCGACGGCGACGCGCGGCCCGGCCTGTCCCCGCTGCACGAGGGCGGGCTGTACTATCTGCAGGAGCCCAGCGCCCTGTCTGCCGTGAGCGTGCTGGACCCGCAGCCCGGCGAGCGGGTGCTCGACCTGTGCGCCGCGCCCGGCGGCAAGAGCACGCAGATCGCGGGCCTGATGCAGGGGCGCGGGCTGCTCGTGTGCAACGAGCCGGTGCCCTCCCGCGCGCAGATCCTCTCGCGCAACGTGGAGCGCATGGGCGTGCGCAACGCCGTCGTGACCAGCGCGATGCCCGCGCAGCTCGCGGAGCGCTTCCCGGCGTTCTTTGACCGGATCCTGGTGGACGCGCCGTGCTCCGGCGAGGGCATGTTCCGCCGGCAGATCGAGGCTCGGGACGAGTGGAACGAAAACAGCCCGCGCGGCTGCGCGGACCGCCAGCTGGAGATCCTTGCCGAGGCGGCGAAGATGCTCGTCCCCGGCGGCGCGCTGGTGTATTCCACCTGCACCTTCAACGACACGGAGAACGAGGGCGTGCTCACGCGCTTTACGCAAATGCATCCGGAGTTCGCGCCGGAGGCGTTTGAGCTGCCGGGCCTGCCCTCGGGCAGCCGGGGCTATGTCCACCTGTATCCGCACGAGATCCGGGGCGAGGGGCATTTCGTCTCGCTGCTGCGCAAGTCCCCGGACGCGCCCGGCGCGCCGGAGGCGGACAGGCCGGCAAGGAGCGCAAGGCCCGCGCGCGGCAAGAGCGAGGGCAGACGGAAGGAAGAGCCGGAGATCGCCGTGCCGGACGTGCTCGCCCCCGGCGTCTCGTTTGACCGCCTGCACGCCGCGGGCGGCAGCCTGTGGTCGCTGCCGGAGGGCCTTGACGACCTGTTGCGGCTAAATGGCCTGCGCGTGCTGCGCACGGGGCTGCTGCTGGCCCATGCGGAGGGCAGGCGCGCGGAGCCGGATCACGCGCTGGCGATGGCCCTGCGGCCGGAGGAGGCGGTGCGCACCGCCGAGCTGACCTGGGAGCAGGCGCTCGCCTATCAGGCGGGCGAGGCGCTCGAGCTGGGCGCGCTGGAGCCGGGCTATACGCTGCTCACGCTCTGCGGCGTGTCGCTGGGTTTTGGCAAGCAGGCCGGCGGCCTCATGAAGAACCACTATCCCAAGGGGCTGCGCCGCCGATAAGGGGATTCCGTTTTCCCTGCCGTTCGTGTATAATGGGGAGCGGAAGGAAGTGTGCAGATGTTCACGCCAAACCCCTACGGCATGTTCTCCATGCCCACGCTGGAAACCAAGCGCCTCATCCTTCGCAGGATCGCCATGCGGGACGCGAAGGATATTTTTGCGTACAGCAAAGACGCAGAGGTCGCGCGCCATGTGCTCTGGTCCGCGCAGAAGGACGTGAGCGAGGCGCGGGACTACTGCCGGTTCATGATGAAGCGCTACCGCAGCGACCTGCCCTCGAGCTGGGGCATCGTCGAGAAAAGCACGGGCCGCCTGGTGGGCACCATCGGCTATATGGATTTCAGCGAGGACAACGCGACCGTCGAGGTCGGCTATTCCCTGGCGCGCTGGCTGTGGAACGGCGGCTACATGACCGAGGCGCTTGGCCGCGTGATCGCCTACACGTTTGAGGCGATGGACATCAACCGCATCGAGGCGCAGCACGAGCTGGACAATCCGGCCTCCGGCCGCGTGATGGAAAAGTGCGGCATGCGCAAGGAGGGCGAGCTGCGCCAGCGCCTGTACAACAAGGGCAGGTACGTCGATGTGGCGCTGTACGCGATCCTCAAGGAAGACTACCGGCAGGACGCCGGCTGCATGCCCGGCAAGGGCCTGTAGATCCTGCGGCTTTGCGCCCGGGGCCCTGCGCAGGGATCGACATCACAAGCAAAGGAACAACAAGCATGATAAAACTGATTGCAAGCGATATGGACGGCACGCTGCTGACGACGGACAAGCGCCTGCCGGAGGAATTCCGTCCGGTGGTGCGCGCGCTGAAGGAGCAGGGCGTCGCGTTCTGCGTGGCCAGCGGCCGGCAGTATGCCGCGCTGCGCCGCGATCTGGGGGATATGGTCTCCGACCTGGTCTTCATCGCGGAGAACGGCGCGCTGATCATGGAAAACGACAGGCAGCTGTTCATCGATCCGCTGCCGGCCTGCGAGCTGCCGGGCATCGTACGCGCGGCGCAGGGCCTTGAGGGCGTGTATCCGGTCATCTGCCGGGCCAACGCCGCGCTGGTGGACGCGAGCGCCGCGCCGGCATTCATCCGCGAGATGCGCATGTACTACCAGGACACGCAGGTGGTGGAGCATCTGGACGAGGTATGCGGGGATTTTCACGACGTGTGCAAGGTGGCGTTCTTTGACGAGGGCGACGCCCAGACGCACGAGCTGCCGGCGCTCAGGCAGCGCCTCGGCGACCGCCTGGCGGTGATCCTCTCCGGCGAAAACTGGGTGGACGTGATGCGCCCGGGCGTGAGCAAGGGCCGCGCGATGCGGATGCTCCAGCAGCTCAAGGGCCTCACGCCGCAGGAGTGCATGGCGTTTGGCGACTACCTCAACGATCTGGAGCTGCTGGAGAGCGTGACGGAGAGCTACGCGATGGAGAACGCGCTGGAGGAGCTCAAGCGCGTCGCCAAATACATCGCGCCCGGCAATGACGAGAACGGCGTGATGCGCGTCATCCGGAAGAGGTTTGCGCTGTGAAGGCGATGCAGGCGGGCAGGGACTGGGACGGGCGCAGGCTGATCCGCTTTCTGCAGAAGGCGATGCCCTCCGCGTCCATGGGCCAGATCCGAAGGTTTTTGCGGCTGGGCCGCGTGCGGGTGGACGGCAAGCGCGCGGGCGAGGAGACGGTTCTGCACGAAAACGCGCTGGTGGAGATGTACGTGGAGGACGCGTTCTTCGAGGAGAAGGAAAAGGCGGACCCGTTCTATTCCAAAATCCGCCCGAGGCTGACGATCCTCTACGAGGACGAGCATGTGATGCTGCTAGATAAGCGCGCAGGTCTGGTCTGCCATCCGGACGAGGGCGAGAAGGTGCACACGCTGCTGACGTACGCGCAGGCGTACCTGTATCAGAAGGGCGAGTGGAACCCGAAGACGGACTTCGCGCCCGCGCTGTGCAACCGCATCGACCGCTTCACCGCGGGCATCGTGATCCTGGCCAAGACGCAGGAGGCGCTGCGCGCGATGGACGCGAAAATCCGCACGCATGAGGTGCAGAAGTACTACCTGTGCATCGTCCACGGCAGGATGAAGCACCCGGAGGGCACGCTGCGCCACTTTCTGCTCAAGAAGCCGGAGCAGAAGAAGGTGACCGTGCTGCGAAAGAATGAGCCGGGCAGCAAGGAGGCGATCACCTATTATCAGGCGATCGACGAGCGGAACGGGCTCACGCTGTGCGAGTGCCTGCTGGGCACGGGCCGCACGCACCAGATCCGCGCGCAGTTCGCGGCGATCGGGCATCCGCTGCTGGGCGACAACCAGTACGGCCAGGCCCGGCAGAACGAGGCCTACGGCCGGCTGAGCGGCCAGGCGCTGTGCGCCTACCGGCTGATCTTTGCCTTTGAGGGCGACGCGGGCTGCCTTGCCGGTCTGGCCGGCCGGACGGTGCAGGTAGAAGACGTGCCCTTTGTGCGCGAATATTTCCCGGACGTGGTGATTCCCGCGCCGTAAAAAACGAAAGGAGGAGAGAAGAGGATGACCATGCAGGTGAAGCTGCCCGGGCTTTCGGCTGGGGCGCTCTGCGCTGTCGCAGCCTGCGCGTGCGCGTCCTTTCTGAGCGCATACTTTGGCGCGGCATGGAGCGGCATGGCGTCGTTTCTGTGCTGCCTGCTGCTCTTTTTGTCCGCGGTGATGCTGCGCCCGACGAGGGGCGAGGCGATCGCCTGCGCGCTTTCGGGCGGCGTGTTCGGCGTGATGCACACGCTGGGCTATTCCTATGACACGATCGATTCCTACGGGCTGGTTTTCAAGAGCGCCGGGACGATGCTCACCGGCGCGCTGTGCATGGCTGCGCTCGCCGCCGCGGCGTTCTGCGTCTGCCTGCTGCTCGTGCGCCTGCTGGACGCGCTTCATCGGGTCTGCGTGCGCAGCGGCGAGGGAGATGGGGCCGAAAGGAAGCGGCTTTTCTTTCTGAGCGCCGCGCTCATCTTCCTGGGCTCCGTGCCGTACCTGCTGCTGTACTGGCCGGGCCTGAACATCTTTGATACGCACGACCAGCTTCTGCAGTTCTTCGGCTATCCCAGCTATATCGGCGACGGCAGCGCGCTGTCGGATCACCATCCGGTGTTCCTGACGGTGGTCTACGCCGCCTTCATGAAGCTCGGCCTGCTGCTTGGCAATGCGAACATCGGCCAGGCGGCGTACAGCGTGCTGAGCATGCTCGTGCTGTCGCTTTCCTGGGCCTTTGCGCTGTGCACGCTCTACGACGCGGGCCTCAGGAAGAAGGCGTGCCTGGCGATTGCGGGCTTTGTGGCGCTGTATCCGGTGCTGGCGCTGTATGCGTTCAACATGTGCAAGGACGTCAGCGCCGCGCCGTTTGTGCTGCTGTACGTCTGCCAGATGCTCCGGCTCCACCAGACGGACGGCGCGGCGATCCGCGACGGGCGGTTTGCGGCGGGCATGTTTGTCACCGCGCTGATGCTGATGCTCACGCGCAAGCCGTCCCTGTACGCGCTGGTGTTTGCGGCGGTCTTTCTCATCCTCCGCTACCGCGGCGTCCGCGTGCGGCTGGCGGCTGTGACGCTCGGCGCGGCGGTGCTGTTTCACGTCGGATACAGCGGCCTGCTGCTGCCGGCGCTGCACGTCATTCCGGGGGAGACGCGCGAGATGCTCTCCATTCCCTTCCAGATGACGGCGCGCTGCCTGCTCACCTACCCGGACGACGTGACGCAGGAGGAGCTTGACGCGGTGTCCCGCGTGCTCGATCTCAACAGCGTGCAGCACTACGACCCGCGCCTGAGCGACGCGGTCAAGGACGCCTCCAACCCGGAGGCGACGGGCGAGGACATGGCCGCCTATGCAAAGGCGTGGCTGTCGATGGGCCTGCGCCATCCGGGCGTGTATCTGGACGCGTGGCTGAACATGATCTATGGCTACTTCTATCCGTCCGCGAGCAACACGATCGTCTGCCTGACGCTCAATTCGCCGGATCAGGGCGGGATGAACCTCAGGCAGGATGCGCGGCTTGACGGTCTGCGCCTGAAGCTGCACGATTTCATCTACTACACGCTGCGCCGCCTGCCGGGCGCGGGCGCGCTGTTCTTCGTGGGTACGGTGTCCTGGGCGTTTCTCCTTCTGCTCGTGTATGCCGTCCTGCGCGGCGGCGTCCGCGCGGCGGCGCCGTGGATGTTCTTCCTGGGCACGATGGGCATCTGCCTGCTCTCGCCCAAGAGCGGAGAAATCCGCTACCTGATGCCGATTCTCTATGCGCTGCCCATCATGCTGGGCGCGGTGATCCTGCCCGGAAGGGAGGCGGGGGCATGAGCAAAAGACAGCTCTGCCGCGCGGGCGCGGCGCTTTTGCTGGCCGTCGCCTTTGCGCTTGTGTTCTACGCGTTTACCACGCCGCTGGGCCCGAGCATCGGCAGCGACAACGCGATCTACATGACGATGGGCACGGCGCTGGCCAGGGGCTACGCGCCTTATACGGAAATCTTTGACCACAAGGGCCCGCTGCTGTTTATCCTGCAGGCGATTCCGCAGATCGTCTCCGGCGGCTACTCGACGCTGGCGCTGTTCGTGCAGCAGGTGATCTTCCTGTTCGCCTGTCTGCTGCTGGCGGGCGGGGTGGCGCGCGAGCTGCATGCGCCGGCATGGCTCGTGCAGATTCTCTATCTGGCGCTGATCGGCTCGATGACGGGCGGCGGCAACCTGACGGAGGAATACACCAACGTCTTCACGTTTGCCGGCCTGCTGGTGGTGCTGCGCGTCTTCGGACAGGGCCTTCCCCGGGAGACGAAGGGCCTGTTTGCGCGCGCGGGCGTGCTGGGCGCGATGGCCATGCTCTGCTTTCTCACGCGGGCGAACAACGCACTGGTGCTCTGCGCGATGACGCTGACGCTGGCCTTCTGCCTGCTGGCGCGCCGCCGGTTCGCGTCTCTGGCGCGCTGCGCCGGCGGGTTTGCCGTGGGCATGGCGGCGGTTGCGCTGCCGGTGGCCGCCTGGCTGGCGAGCCGGGGCGCGCTGGAGGCGTCGGTCTACGGCTCGATCCTCCACAACCTGATGTATGCGCAGACGGACGGCGTCAGCCGCGTGCAGATGCTGCTGCATTCCGGCTACGGCCACGCGGCCGTCCTGATGGCGGCGCTGTCCTGCGCGGGCGCGCTGGCGCTCTTCAGGAGAAGCCCGGCGCTTGCGCTTTCCATGGTCGCGGGCGCGGCGGCTGCCGGGCTGGCGGCGTTTGTCTCCCACAAGTACTACGACCACTATCTGATTCTGGGCGCGCCGCTGGCGGCGATGGGCGCGGCGGCCGTGCTGGGCAGGCTGCATCCAAAGAGCCGCCGCGTCAGGGCCGTGCCCGCGGCGGCCGTGCTGGCGGTCTGCCTGCTCTGGCTGGGCGTCAAGGGCGCGCAGACGAACGCGTGGCGGCTGTCCGAATGCGAGGGGCTGGATGCGTTCACGCAGGATGCGCAGGCGCTCTACGCGCAGGTGCCGGAGGACGAGCGCGATGCGTTCATGGCGTACCGGGTGGAGCCGAAGTGGTATGTCGCCGCAGAGGCGCTGCCGTGCATGCGGTTCTACTTCCTGCAGGAGGTTCTGGCGGACGCGGACCCGGCTGTGATGGAGGAGATCGTGGAGACGTTTGAAAACGACCCGCCCAAATGGCTGGTGATCTACTACAACCGCGAGTTCGGCCCGCCGTATGACGAGCGCGTGGCGGAGATCTTTGATACCCGGTATGCATTCGTCGATGCGCGCGGCGAGTATCAGCTCAGAAAGCTCAGGGAGGCGCTATGAAACTGAAGAGGTGTCTCCATGCGCTTCTGCTTCTGGGCATGGGGCTGATGATCCCGTGCTATGCGTTCACCGTGCTCAACGTGACGCTCTCGCCGTGGCCGCTGTATGACCGCAATCGCGCGCTGCTTGTGCTGCTGACGGCGGCATGCACCGCGCTGCTTCTGCTGGCCCTGCGCGCGGCGGACCGGCACGAGGCGTTCTTCGCGCGGCATGAAGGGCGCGTGCTGCTGGCAGCGGCGGGATTCTATTTCGTCGTGCAGATGGCCATGGCGCACGCGCTGCGGTTCGTGCCCGTCACGGATTCGGAGCAGTGCTTTACCGCCGCGCAGCTGATCGTGGACACCGGGACGTTCGGCAACGTCGAGCGTCCATGGGTGTACTTCACGCGCTATCCGTTCAACCTGGGCTTCGTGTACACGCTGGCGGGCATCTTCAAATTCTTTGGCCTGCTGGGCTGGGGCGACCGGTTCATGCAGGCGGCGCTCGTGTGCAGCCTGCTCTTTACGCTGGGCCTGCTCGCCGGCGCGCGCGTGTGCCGGGACATGGGCGGCGTGAAGGCGCAGACGCGCATGCTGCTGCTGTGCGCGTCGTGCCTGCCGTTTCTGTACTGCACGACCGAGCTGTACACGGACGCGTTCTCCCTCGCCTTCCCGACGATGACGGTCTACTGCTTCTGCCGCCTGCGGCGCGCCGAAACAGCGCGCAGCCGCGTGCTGTGGGCGCTGGCGTTCGCAGCTGCGGCCTTTATCGGCGCGCAGATCAAGTTCACGTCCGTCATCGCGGCGATCGCCTGCATGATCGCGCTGGCGTTTGAGCGGCGGGGCAGGGCGGCGCTGTGCGCGGCTGTGATGCTGGCGGCGGCGTTCCTCGCCGGCAATGCGCTGGTGGACGGCTACACGGCGCGGCACCTGTCCGCGGAGGACATCGAGAAAAACGAGCTGCCGCGCCTGCATCACATCGCCATGGGCCTGCCGATCCACGAGGACGAGGGATACGGCCAGTACGGCGACGGCGGCTGGCTGATCTTCTCCACCTCGTTTGAGGACCCTGGGGCGCGCCGGGCGGCGCTGCTTGAGGAGATCATCGACCGGGTGTACTACCTGCGCTATCCCAATCGCCTGCTGAACATGATGTCCCGCAAGAACCTGTCCACCTTCGGCGACGGAACGTTCAGGCTGAACGAGATCATCGAGGCGGACGAGCACGCGCCGGACAACGCGGTCAAGCAGGTGATCTTCGGGCAGGGCAGGCTCTATCCGGCGTACTATCACCTGTGCACGGCGCTGTTCATGGCGCAGATGGTGCTGGCGATGCTCGCCTGCGCGCAGGCGATCCGCAGGCGCAATGCGTCCGGCGCGCCGCTGTTCATCGCGCTGCTGGGCATGTTCCTGCTGCTGTGCATCTGGGAGACGCGCGCGCGGTACTTCTTCCAGTTTGAAATGGTGTTGCTGTGCGCGGGCGCGCTGCTGGAGACAAAGCGGCAGCGCTGAAAAGGGCGGCGGCAGAGAATACTCCCTCAGTCTGCCTTCGGCAGCCAGCTCCCTCAGGAGGGAGCCTTTGGCGCAACGGATCAGCCAGAGAAAGTCTTTTTCTGACAAGATTCATGATGCCTCCCTCTTGAGGGAGGGGGACCATCCGAAGGATGGTGGAAGGAGTTTGGCGGCAGAAAAGAATGCGTCTTCATGCGAAGGCGCTTTTTCCTTAAATAATGGGTTGACAAAACGTCAAAACAGCGTTATGCTATGTACAGCACAAGACAGGGGAGGAAACCGCGATGGCCCACAGCATGACCGCGTACTTTTATGGCCTGTATCCGTTTGGATCCACGGGCTGTTTGCGCTGCGGGGCATAAAACCAGGCAGGAAGCACAGGCGGCCCGTCCGAGCATGGATAGGCCGTTTTTTGATGGGAAATCCCTGATATCAAATTGACAAAAAGTTGAATTGGAGGCGCCAACATGATCGTCATTCTCAGACCGGAAGCATCGCAGGAGGCCGTAGGACTGCTGATGGAGCAGATCCGCAGCCAGGGCGTGGAGATCCATTACAGCCGCGGCACGCAGGAGACCATCCTCGGCCTCGTCGGCGATACCACGCATGTGGACGAGGACTGGCTGCGCGCCAGCGGCGTCGTGGCCGATGTGCGGCGGGTGTCCGAGCCCTACAAGCTGGCCAACCGGCGCTTCCATCCGGAGGATACGAGGGTGGACGCGGACGGCAGGACGATCGGCGAGGGCACGTTCACGGTGATCGCCGGCCCGTGCTCCGTGGAGAGCGAGGCGCAGCTGCTGGAGGTAGCCCAGGCCGTCAAGAGAAGCGGCGCGACCTGCCTGCGCGGCGGCGCATTCAAGCCCAGGACGTCGCCGTACTCGTTCCAGGGGCTGGAAAACGAGGGCCTTGCGCTGCTGCGCGAGGCGCGGCGCGTCACGGGGCTGCCCATCGTCACCGAGATCATGAGCGAGACGCAGCTTAATGACTTTGCGGACGTGGACGTCATCCAGGTCGGCGCGAGGAACATGCAGAACTTCCGCCTGCTCAAGGCGCTGGGCCACAGCAGAAAGCCGGTGCTGCTCAAGCGCGGCCTGTCCTCCACGATCGAGGAGCTGCTCATGAGCGCGGAGTACATCCTCGCCGGCGGCAACCCCAACGTGATCCTCTGCGAGCGCGGCATCCGCACGTTTGAGAAGATGATCCGCAACAACCTCGACATCTCCGCCGTGCCCATCATCAAGCAGAAGTCGCATCTGCCGGTGATCATCGATCCCTCGCACGCGGCGGGCATCGCCTGGATGGTGGAGCCGCTCGCGCGCACGGCCATCGCCGCCGGCGCCGACGGGCTGATGATCGAGGTGCACAACGATCCCCCGCACGCGCTTTGCGACGGCGCGCAGTCGCTCAATCCCGAGCAGTTCGACAGCCTGATGAAGGACGTGCGCAGGCGCGCGGCGTTTGAGGGCAAGGCGTTTTCCTAAGGCATATAGAACGGCAAATCCTCCGCAGGGCAGGCTGTGCGGAGGATTTTTTTCCGGTTTACGCCATATTTCTGCCGCCCACGCCTTGAAAAAACGAAGGCGCATCTGCTATAATGAACCGAAAAGCAGGCCGCATCACGGCAGCGCGGTGCATGGACTGTGCGAAGCGGCGGGCCTCGGACGAACAAGCGGATGCTGCAGGCCTGCTGCCGCCGGAGAAACGCGAATGAGAACGGAATGATCACGGGAAAACCTGTGATGAAGGAGCAACGCCGCGCAGCCGCCTGCGCGGGAGAAGGAGAGAAAACATGATGAAGAGACGAGTTTTCGGCATGCTGCTGAGCCTGTGCCTGGTGCTGGCGCTCATCCCGGCCATGGCCTTTGCGGAGGATGAAGGACCAAAGTTCACGCTGCCCGTGCGCTATACGACCACGGTGGAGAAGGGCGGCAGTGAAGAACCCGGAGAGACTGACTTTTATGTGAAGCTGATCGAAAACACGGGAGATGACTGGAGGAGCAAAGGTGACGTGGAAATTACCTGTCCCGTCGTCACCACCAACGGCGTGGGCGTCTATAACGGCGAGCTGACCTTAACCGGCACTGTCGAGAGCTTAAGTGCGCTCAACGATGGCATATATGTCAAGCAGGTGGACGAGGGCAAGGAAGGCTGGAAATATGACGAGCGGGTATGGTGGGTGAAGATAAACCTGGAGGAATCCGGAGACGGTCTGGTATTTACCGAGAAATTCTACCTGACAGAGTACGATTCTGAAATCGGCATGTACATCCCGCTTGATGATCAGCAAGAAGAGATGACCTTTACCGACAAATATACGATGCAGAAGCCCGAGGAGACGCCGAAGCCTGAGGAGACGCCAAAGCCCGAGGTGACGCCAAAGCCCGAGGAGACGCCGAAGCCCGAGGTGACGCCCGATCCGGATGATGCCAATTCGGACGCCAACGTATCCTCCCTCCCGAAGACCGGCGACAGCAGCAACCTGACGGGCTGGCTGGCCCTGCTGGCTGTATCGGCTGCCGCTGTGGCGGGTGCGGTCGTGTATGGCAGGCGCAGGAAGAACGCCCGCGAATGATCATCGGGAAACAGCGCAATCACATAGAGCAGACACCCTGCAGGACAGCAAAGCCCTGCAGGGTGTTTTGATATGCAGTTCTCCTGGATAAATCACGATCTGCTCAGATCACCGGAACGCTTTACGCCCTGATGATCCTCCGTACCTCCTGCTTGCTGCGCAGCCAGACGACCTTGCCGCCGTAAGGGCGCAGCATGTCCCGGATCTCCCCAAGATTCCTGCTCTGGAAGGTGTCCGTCCACTTGAGGAGATTGCGGATCGATTGCAGCGTTTCCCGCTTGCCCGGCTCAAGTCCCAGCTTCCGCCGGATGGAGCGCAGGATGATCCTGGTTTTGTATACCCGCTTTGGCATGTCCAGCACATAGATCAAATCGGCGTCCTCAAAGCTCTGCCGCACCCACTTGTAATAGACCCCTTCGATGATCCAGTCGGGCCTGGCCAAAATCTCCTGCAGCAGCGCGCTTCTTTCTTCGGGCGGCCTTTTGACGCCGTAGCTCTGCGCGCCGTTGTCCCACTGGAGATCGTCGAGGTCAAAGTGGGGAATATCATATTTCTGCGAAAGCGCCCGGGCCAGATACGACTTGCCGGAGCCGCTGCAGCCGATGATGTGGATTTTCAAGAACAGCACCTCCGTCAGATGGATCGCAGCTTTTCTTCAATCTCCCTGTCCGGCCAGTAGCCCCAGGACTCGACGATCTTTCCGTTCACAACCCTGAAATGCTCCAGCGCCTCAAAGGAAATCCGTTTGCCCGTGGCGGGGATGCCCATCATGGCGCCGGTGTGGACGCCCTCAAAGCGCACCCGCGCGGCGACCCTGTCGCCGTCTGCAAAGAGATCGAGGAGATCGATCGTCAGTTCGGAGAGCTGCGATGCGACGAGCTTTAGGATCTCCACAGCCTGAGCGCTGCCCCGCGCACCCGCCGGACTGTGGTCCATGTAGTCCTCGGATAGATACGATCTGACGAGCTCGTAGTTTTTGCGTTCATAGCCGTCCTGAAAGAAATGGGCCACGATTTGCACGTTGGTCATCCTGCGCCTCCCTGTTCCCGGCTTCGTCCCCCCGGAGGCCTCCGGGGGTTTGCCTGCGTTTTTTCAAGCATAGCAGAAAACCGGGAAAAATGCCACCGCTGGCGCAAAGAAACGCACAGGCATTTTCACCGGGATGGCCGCCGCGCTTTTTGGCGGCAGCAGCATGAAAAGCAGGCAGGAATCCTTTCTCTGCCGTAGAATGATAATTAGGTTGTTCAAAATTGTTTTTGGAAGAGGAATTTCTGTGGCAGAGGAAATGGTGGATATGCTCCGGCGCATCACGCCGGAGGAGGAATATGCGGCGGGCCTGGCGCTGTACCGGGCGGGCGGCGTGCATCCGCTCGAGGACGAGGCCGACATGCTGCGCTTTGTCGTGGACGACAACCCGCGGCGCGTGGTGCGCGTGGGCGCGGGCGGCAAGCTCAGCGGCCGCTGCTCGTGCGACTTCTTTGGCAACGTGCACAAGCCCTGCCGCCATCTGGCGGCGGCGATGATGCAGGCGATGGCCTCCGGCGCGATCGAGGAGATCCGCCGCAGGCGCGCCCGGGAGAACGCCGGCAAGCTGATGGACACGATTCAGGCGGCGCTGCCGATGGAGACGCCGCTGGAGATGGAAATTACCCTGCAGCTCGTCGGCTCGCAGCCGGTGCGCGTGTCCCTGCGCGTGGGCCAGGAGCGCATCTACGTCGTCAAGTCGATGGCGCAGTTTCTGCACGCGCTCTCGCACGGGGAGACGATGGCCTTCGGCAAGGGCTTTGTGCTCGAGCCGCAGTGGATGGGCTTTGCGGGCGTGGACGAAAAGATCATCCGCGTCCTGCAGGACGCGGCCTATGTCTGCCAGCTGGAGGGCAAGCTGGCACAGACGGGCCTGGAGGCCAAGTGGCTGAGCATTCCCGAGCGCTTTGTCCCCCGGCTGATGCAGCTGCTGATGGCCAAGCCGTTCAAGCTCTCCTTCGGCGAGGAGGTGTATCACATCCCCTGCGTGTTCGACGGCCAGGCGGAGCTGCTCTTCGGCGTCTCCAGGAGCGGGCGCGAGCTGGAGGTGCGCGCGCAGATGCCCAAATCCCTGAGGCCGCTGGGGCAGGATTGCCGCTTCGTCTTCTGCGAGGGCGACGTGCTGCGCCTGCCGCCGGAGCAGCAGGGCGTCGTGCGCGTGATGCTGGAGGCGGGCCGGGACGGCCAGGCGGCCTTCCGCTTTGACGCGGAGCAGAGCGCGCGCGTGATCTCCGAGCTGCTGCCGGCGCTGGAGCGCGCGGGCACGGTGACCATCGACGGCGCGCTGGCCGAGTGCATCGTGCGCCGCCCGCTCAGGGTCAAGGCGTACTTTGACCGCGAGGAGCGCACGGTGCTCGCGAAGCTGACCTTTTGCTACGGCGACGAGGAGATCGATCCGTTTGCGCCGGCGGCCGCCCGGGGCGAGGAGGACGAGCGCATGCTGATGCTGCGCGACGCGGCGGGCGAGCACGCGGCGCTCGATCTGCTGGCCAGGGCGGGCTTTCGCATGCAGCGGGGCCGCGTGATCCTCAGCGGCCAGGAGCCGATCTACCGCTTTTTGACCGAGGGCATCTACGAGCTGCAGAAGACGGCGGAGGTCTACTGCTCCGACGAGTTCCGCAGGCTGACCCCGCGCAAGCCGCATTTCACCGGCATGCTGCGCATGCAGGAGGGCGCGCTGCAGCTTGAGCTGAGCGAAAACGGCGAGCCCGCGCCGGAGATTCTGGCGATCCTGCAGGCGCTGCGCGAGAACAGGAAGTATTTCAGGCTCAAGGACGGCACGTTCCTCGATCTGACGGACATGGACGAGTGGCGCGAGCTGGCGGAGGCCGCCGGCGACGCGCAGGAGGAAAATGACGCGGCGGGCGAGCATGGCCGCGGTCTGCTGGAGATTCAGTCCTTCCGCGCGGCGTACATGCTGAGTTTGCTGGAAAACGGGCATCTGCCCGTGGCCGCGGACCGCTCGGTCAGGACGTTTGTGTCCTCCATGGACGAGGACGGCGAGCCATGTCCCGAGCCGCTTCATAGCCTGCTGCGCCCGTATCAGCTGCGCGGCTTCATGTGGATGCAGGCGCTGGACCGCCTGCACATGGGCGGCATCCTGGCGGACGACATGGGCCTGGGCAAGACGCTGCAGGTCATCTCGCTCCTGCTGTGGGCCAAGCGCCGGGGCGGGGAGCACAGGCCGTCCATCGTCGTCGCGCCGACGTCGCTGGTCTACAACTGGATGGCGGAGATCAAGCGCTTCGCGCCGGAGCTGCGCGTGGCGGCGGGCGAGGGGACGCAGAGTGCCCGCGCGCAGACCATCGCGCATCTGGCCAGGGAGGACTGCGATATCGACGTGTACCTCACGTCCTATCCGCTCATCCGCCGCGACATCGGGCAGCTGAGCGCCATCGCGTTCCGCTTCGCGATCCTCGACGAGGCGCAGTACATCAAGAACGCCATGAGCGTGGGCGCGGGCGCGGTCAAGCAGCTCAAGGCGCAGACGCGCTTCGCGCTCACCGGCACGCCGATGGAGAATCATCCGGGCGAGCTGTGGTCGATCTTTGACTTCGTGCTGCCGGGCTATCTGCTCTCCTTCGCGCAGTTCATGCATCGCTTCGGCACGGGCGAGGAGGCGGACGTGCTGCGCCGGCGCATCCGCCCGTTCCTGCTGCGCCGCCTCAAGGGCGACGTGCTCCGGGAGCTGCCGGAGAAGAACGAGATTGAGATGATGGCGGACATGACCGAGGAGCAGCGCAGGGTCTATCAGGCGAGCCTGATGCGGCTGCGCCCGCAGGTGGACACGATGCTCGCGGGCAAAAACCGCATCGAGGTGCTCTCGGCGATCACGGAGCTGCGCCAGATCTGCGGGCATCCGTCGCTGGTGCTGCCCTCCTATGCGGCCTCGAGCGGCAAGCTCGACCTGCTGCTGGACATCCTGCCGGGCTCCCTGGAGGCGGGCCACCGCGCGCTCATCTTCTCGCAGTTCACGCGCATGCTCAAAATTCTGCAGCGCAGGCTGGAGGCCGTGGGCATCGAGTGCCTGTATCTGGACGGCGAGACGCCGCCCAAGCGCCGCATCGAGCTGGTCGATCAGTTCAACGGCGGCAGGGCGCAGGTGTTCCTGATCTCGCTCAAGGCGGGCGGCTCGGGCCTCAACCTCGTGGGCGCGGACACGGTGATTCATTTCGATCCCTGGTGGAATCCCGCCGCGGAGGACCAGGCGACCGACCGCGCGCACCGCATCGGCCAGAAGAACACGGTCAACGTCATCCGGCTCATCACGCGCGGCAGCATCGAGGAGCAGGTCGTGCGGCTCGGCGCGCGCAAGCGGGAGCTGTTTGATCAGATGATCACCGCCGGCGAGGCGATGCCCACGCAGCTGACGCAGGAGGATATCCGCGCGCTGTTTGAGTAAGGGGACTCCTTCCACCAGCCTTCGGCCGGTCCCCCTCCCTCAGGAGGGAGGCTTGGGATGGCCGAAACAAAGGCTCCCTCCTCAGGGAGCTGGCACAGCGAAGCTGTGACTGAGGGCGTGCAGTTGACGGCATTTCGCCCGTATCGTATAATGAAGCCCAGGAAGGAGGCGGCGCGCCATGGCGGAGAAGGAAAAGTCCATTCATGCGGGCCACAGGGAGCGCCTGCGCGAGCGCTTGCGCACGGCGGGTCTCGGCGCCTTCTCCGAGCACGAGGTGCTGGAGCTGCTGCTCACCTATGCGATTCCCAAGCGCGACGTGAACCCGCTGGCGCACGAGCTGATCGCCGTGTTCGGCAGCCTGAGCGCCGTGCTGGGCGCGGATGAGAACGAGCTGCTGCGCGTGAAGGGCGTGGGCAAAAACGCGGCGCTGCTGCTGACGATGATGCCGCAGCTGATGCGCTATTATCAGATGAACGCGCTGGGCGAGCGCCCGGTCATCGTGACGATGGCCGATGCGCGCGCGTACTGCGCGCCGCTGTTCCTGGGCGTGACGGAGGAACAGATCTACATGGTCTGCCTGGATCAGGCGGGCCATGTGCTGCACCGCTCGCTGCTGCACACGGGCACGGTGGATCAGGTGGCGCTGCATCCGCGCACGGTCGTGGAGACGGCGATCCGCCACAACGCGTATTCCGTCATCCTGGCGCACAATCACCCCAGCGGCGTGGCCGCGCCATCCCAGCAGGATCTGGATGTGACGAAGCGGATCACCTCGGCGCTGTACCTCATCGGCATCCGGCTGGTGGATCACCTGATCTTTGCCGGAGGCGAGGCGTACTCGATGGTGCGCGGGGGCTGCCTGGACGGCGCGCCGGAGGGCGAGGCGTTCAGCTATGTGGCGAATATCGCAGAGAAGTGCGCGGGCGGCCTCAAAGACGAGGAGTACGCGTGGGTGTCGCTCGCGCCGGACGGCATATAGTTTAAAGGAGAGCATATCTTGAACAGAATCGTGAGGAGGCTGCTGGTGGGACTGCTGCTGGTTGCGCTTGTGTGCCTGGCCTGTGTGGTGGGGCTGATGGGCTTTGTCTGGTACAAGGAGACGCATCTGCCGCCGATCGGGGATTCCGACGTGATCATCGTGCTGGGCGCGCAGGTGAAGGAGGACGGCACGCCGTCCGTGGCGCTCATGCGCAGGCTGACGGCGGCGCTGGAGAGCTATCTGGAAAAGCCGCAGCTCATCATCGCCTGCGGCGCGCAGGGCGCAAACGAGCCGCGCGCCGAGGGCGACGTGATGCGCGACTGGCTGATCGACCGGGGCGTCCGCTCCGAGGACGTGGTTGCGGAGACGGCGTCGTTCAACACGCGGGAAAACCTGATCTACGCCAGGGCGATCATGGAGCACCGGGGACTTGCGCAGGCGCTGGTGGTGTCAAGCGACTATCACGTCGCGCGGGCGCTGGAGCTGTGCAGGCAGGTGGGCATACAGGCCACGGGCAAGGGCAGCCCGTCCAAGCCCGAATACTTCATCAAGAATCACTTCAGAGAGGGGCTCAGCTGGATCAAGCTCTGGCTGGAAAGCAGATGATGAACAGAGAACGACTGGCAAACGGCCTTAACGCGCTGGGCGTCGCCTATGACCAAACCGCCCTCGAGCGGTTTGAGGCGTTCCACGCGATCCTGGACGAGTACAACCAAAGGATGGACCTGACGGCGGTGCTCGACGAGGACGAGCGCGTCGACCGGCACGATCTGGACAGCGCCGCGCCGCTGGCGCAGGGGCTGCTCGCGCAGCATGCGAAGGTGATCGACGTGGGCACGGGCGCGGGCTTTCCGGGCATGCCGCTGCTGATCCTGCGGCCGGATCTTGAGATGACGTTCCTGGACGCGCTGAACAAGCGGATCGCATTCCTTGAGGATGCGCTCGGGCGGCTGAAGCTGCCGGCGACGGCGCTGCACGCGCGCGCGGAGGATGCGGCGAGGATGGACATGCACCGGGAGGCCTACGATGCGGCGGTGTCCCGCGCGGTGGCCTCGAGCGCGACCCTGCAGGAGCTGACGCTGCCGTTCGTGAAGACCGGCGGCCTGGCGATCGCCTGGAAGGGCCCGGGCGTGCAGGAGGAGCTGGTTGCGGCCAAGCGCGCGGCGTTCGTGCTGGGCGGCACGGTGCGTGGGGTTGCGCCTGCGCCGGTACCGGGCCGGGAGGACTGGGCGCACTGCCTGCTCATCACCGACAAGACCGGCAGGACGCCCAAGGCGTATCCGCGCAAGGCGGGCACGCCGGGCAGGAAGCCGCTGGCGTGAAGGGGCTTTATCAGCAAAAGGGAGCGAATGTGAACGAAGGACCACTCCCTCCGGCTGCTGCGGCAGCCAACCTTCGGCGT
>JBJEUH010000079.1:0-25654 GCA_051883735.1 Candidatus Ventricola sp. | reverse complement strand
GCCTGCCGCCGATGCTGATCCTCGACGAGGCGACCTCCTCCATCGACACGCGCACGGAGCTGAAGATTCAGGACGCGTTCGCCACGATGATGCGGGGCCGCACCTCCTTCATCGTCGCCCACCGCCTCTCCACGATCCAAAGCGCGGATGTGATCCTCGTCATGCGCGAGGGCAAGGTCGTCGAGCAGGGCACGCACGAGGCGCTGCTCGCCCAGGGCGGCTTCTACGCCCAGCTGCATCAGGCGCAGTACGCGCAGTGAGCCCGGGGAAAGGGTATGTTGGGCTGCCGCCCAAACCTGCTTGGGGATTTCATCCCCAAACCCCTTCTCCGCTTCGCGCCGTCTAAAAACAGGGCATGATTTCCGAAGTTATTCGGAGATCATGCCCTGTTCTTGAATTTATGATTAGTCTGTACAGAGATGCGCGAAACGAAAAAGGGAGTCTGAGGGGACCGAAGCCTGCCGCCGCCAGTGACGGAAACAGGCAGGCGGAGCGTCGGAAATCGCAAGGAGCGCTCTCAGGCGCGACTATGCGAGTTTCCCGGACGATATCCCTCAGGCAGGTTTTAGGGCTGCAGCCCTAACGTTCCCCCCGTCACGCCCGGTACTTCCTCCAGTTGACGACCAGCGAGTACGCGATGGGCAGACCGATTACCGCCACGACCGCCGCGACGGGGATCATCGGCCCGGAACCGATCAGCCCGCATACGATCAGCAGCAGCCCGCACAGCACCCAGACCGGCGCGGCAAAGCGGTGCGTCCTGTTCCAGATCTCCTCGTCCGCCAGCGTCCACGGCAGCCGGATGCCGGCGATGGTGCTGCGCCGCATCTTCGGCAGATAATTGCCCACCAGCGCGAAGACCACGCCGACAAACACCCAGACGATCCGGTCGATGGCAAACGGCGCGCCCAGCGCGTAGCCGTAGCACAGCACCGTCGCCAGCAGCGAAGCCGCCGGGATGATCAGCAGCATCAGAATCTTCACCCTGCTGCTGATGTTCTGCATCTGGATGTTCGACGCACAGCTGAGCAGCAGGCACATAAGGTGCAGCCCAAGCAGCACCAGCGGCATGCCGAACACGGCAAACGGCTTGCTGGACCAGCCATCCGGCTCGTTTTGAAAATTGAAATGCGTCGCCATGGGATCGGGCAGGCGATCCCAGAGCAGCACGCCCACCAGCATTTGCAGCAGGATGATGGCGCTGGTCAGCACGAGCAGCATCCTGTGTTCCCTCCACATCTCCTTCAGATTCGTTTTCATCCCTTATTCCCCCTTCAGTTGGGACAGCCAGAGCATGACCTCCTCCACCACGGAGGTGTTCAGCTCATAATAGATAAAGTTCTTTTCCCTCGTCTCAAACACGAGGTCTGCCTTCTTGAGCACGCTCAGATGATAGGAGATCGTCGCGCCCGTCATGTCGAAGTGGCTGCCGATCTCCCCGGCGGACAGCCGCCCTCCGCGCAGCAGCAGCAGAATCTCCCGCCGCGCGGGGTCCGAAAGCGCCTTGAACGTCTCCGCAAACCCCATTTGCCGCGCCTCCTTCCCAAAGCATTTTGTATTTTGAAGATCTTCTAAACAGATTATACGACGCCGGCTCCTGCGTGTCAACAGGAATTTAGAATTTTTTCTAAATATCCGGCAGACAAATGCGCCCTCCCCCGCCGGGGAAGGCGCACAGCCGCTTATTCGCAGAGCACCCTTGCCGCATCCTGCATCAGCCGCTCATAGGCGGGCACGTCCACATGCTCGCCGACGAAGCACGCGACCAGCGGCTCCTGCGCAAAAATCACGCCCACGTCGTGCGTCACGCCGGTATCCTCGCCGGTCTTGTGGGCAACTCGGATATGGCGCGCATGCAGATAAAACGGCAGCTTGCCGTTCAGGCGCTGATCGAGCAGGATGTCCATCATCGCGGCGCTGGCTTCCTTCGAGACGATCTCCCCACGCCAGAGCTTCTCCAGCAGCATGCCGATCTCCCGCGCGGTGATGGTGTTCTCCAGCCCGCGCTCCGCAGCCTCGCGGTCGAAGAGCAGGCGGCGCAGCGTCGTCGCCCCGCAGCCCAGGGCGCGCAGGGTCGCATTGATGCGGTCGATCCCCAGCCGGCGGATCAGGATGTTCGTCGCGGTGTTGTCGCTGACGATGATCATGAGCCTCACCAGATCGAGCAGCGTCATCCCGATGCCCGTGTGCATCGCCTTGAGCGTGCCGCAGGAGGGCATCCGCTCCTCGTCGGCCAGCGCGTGAAGCTCGTCGAAGCTCAATTCGCCTGCCGCCTGCGCGCGGAACGCCTCGATCATCACCGGGATCTTGATCACGCTCGCCGCCACGACGGGCTGATCCGCGCCGCGCGCAAACATCTCGCCTGTGGCGAGGCTTTTCACATACACGCCCGTGTCGCCGCCGAGCGCTTCAAGCTGCGGCGTGAGAAAGGCGCCAAATTCAGCAATGTTCATCATGGTTTATGAAAGACGATTGGGGACGGCGTCCCCAAACCCCTCCTGAGGGACATCGTCCCTCAGACTCCCTTCTTCGCTTCGCGCCGGTTTGAAGCGGGTTTACTTGCCCAGCATGGCCGCGCCGATGATGCCCGCGTCGTTGCCCAGCTGGGCCAGCTCGATGCGCGCGTACGGCATGGTCTTGAAGAACACCATGGGCTTCACGGCCTCGCGCACCGCATGAAGCAGGAAATCGCCCGCCGCGCTCACGCCGCCGCCCAGCACGATGACCTCCGGGTCGAGCATGTTGATGATGTTGATGATGCCCACCGCCAGGGCGTGGACATAGCCGTCGAACACGGTCTTCGCGGTCGGGTCGCCCGCCCTGGCCGCGTCGATGACGATCTTCGCGTTGATCTTCTCCGGATCGCCGCCGCAGGCCGCCATCATGCTGCTCTCCGGATGCTCGGCCACGGCCTTGCGCGCCTCTCGGATGATCGCGGTGGCGGAGGCATAGCGCTCAAAGCAGCCGTAGTTGCCGCAGGTGCACTTTTCGCCGCCCATTTTGATCATCATGTGGCCGATCTCGGAGCCGCAGCCGTGCGCGCCGGAGTACGGCTTGCCGTCGATGATGATGCCGCCGCCCACGCCGGTGCCCAGCGTCAGGAAGACGCTGTCCTTGACGCCCGCGCTCACGCCCGCGACGGACTCCGCCAGGCCGGCGACGGTCGCGTCGTTGTCGCCATAGACGGGCGTATCCAGGTGCTTCTTCACCTCCGTGACGAACGGGATGTCGTGCCAGCCCAGGTTCGTGCAGAACGGAATTCTGCCGGTCCTGTTGTCAAACAGGCCGGGCACGCCCACGCCGATGGACTTGATCTCGCTCATCGCCACGCCCGCGTCCGCGGCGACCTTTTTGCACAGCGCCGCCATGTCCGCGATGATCTCCTGGTACGGGCGCTCAATGCCGGTGGGCATCGCGTCCTTGTGCACAATCCTGCCGTCCTCGGTGACCACGCCCGCCTTAAACGTCGTGCCGCCAACATCCAAACCGATCGAGTACATATGCCTTCATCCTTTCACATCAGGTGATTTGTCCGTTTCCTCTTCGCCGCGCGGGTTCGTGACGCCGTACATCTCGCCCAGCCGGCGGTCCAGCTCGGTGACCGCGTTGTAGCCCTCATTCTTCAGCCGCCAGTTGCGCGCGGCGATCTCCACGATCATCGCCAGGTTGCGGCCCGAGCGCACCGGCACATTGATCAGCGGCACGGCGATGCCCAGGATGTCCATCGTCTGCTCCTTGTTGCCCAGGCGGTCGTAGTCCTTGCCCGGCGTCCAGAATTCCAGATGGATCACCATGTCGATCGTCTTGCGGCGCATGACCGCGCCGATGCCGAAGATGAGCTTGATATCCACGATGCCGATGCCGCGCAGCTCCATGAAGTCGCGCACGATCTCCGGCGACTCGCCGCGCAGCTTGTGGCCCACGCGCGCGATGTCCACAACGTCGTCCGCCACCAGCAGATGGCCGCGCTTGATCAGCTCCAGCGCGCATTCGCTCTTGCCCACGCCGCTCTCGCCCGTGATCAGCACGCCCACGCCGAACACGTCCACCAGCACGCCGTGCTGCGTGACGCGCGGAGCCAGCGCCTCGGACAGATAGGTGATCGCCTTGCTGGTGAACACGCTCGTCTCCGCCTTCGTGCGGTAGAGCGGCACCTCGTGCGCGCGCGCCTGGTCCAGCAGAATGGCCGGGCAGTCCATGCCGCGCGCGATGACGATGCAGGGAATCTCGTAGGAGAAATAGCGCTCCAGCCGCTCCCGCTGCACCTTCTGCGGCAGGCTCATCAGATAGGCCATCTCCGTCTTGCCGATGACCTGCGGGCGCGCGTTGGCAAACACATCGAAATAGCCCGCGAACTGGATGCCCGGGCGGCACACGTCCGCCACGCTGATCTCCATGCTGCGCCTGCGCACCGGATTGAGCACCTCCAGCTCCAGCGCCTTGACAAAATCCTGCTGGGAAACCATGGCGTCCTCCTCCGTTTTTCTTCGTAGATAGGTCTATTATAGACCATTTCGCCGCGCGTGGCTATACCCGTCCGCGCAATTTTGTCAGGCTATGGACAAGCGCGCCTGCGTTCAGTCGTGGAACTCGAGATTCAGGAACGCCGCCATCACGCGCACCAGCTCCCGGGCGCGCGCCTTTGTGGACATCTCCGCAAAGATGCGCACGCGCGGCTCCGTGCCGGAGAAGCGGGCGATGATCCAGCCCTCCTCAAAGTACACCTTGCAGCCGTCCAGATAGCTCACCCTGGTGATGGGCAGGCCGAAATCCGGCAGCTGCTTCTTCTCCATCAGCGTCTCGTGAATCTCCGCCTTGCTCCTGTCCGTCAGCGCCCAGTCGTACTCCGCCATGTACAGCGCGCCGAAGCGGTCCGTCAGCTCCTTCAGCAGTGCAGAGAGTGGCTTGCGCGTCACGGAGATCATCTCCACCAGCAGCGACGCGGCGTACAGGCCGTCCTTGCCGCTGATGTGGCCGCGCACCGTCAGGCCGCCGGAGGATTCGCCGCCGATGAGCGCGTCGTGCGCGTCCATGCCCGCGGAGATGTGCTTGAAGCCAACCGGCACCTCGATGCATGCCTCGCCGAAGGCCGCCGCCACGCGGTCGAGCAGGTGCGTCGTGGCGATGTTGCGCACGGCCGCGCCCTTCCAGCCCTTGTATTTGAGCAGATAGTAGTACAGCAGCACGAGCACGTCGTTGGCCGAGACGTATCTGCCCTGCTCGTCGATGATGCCCAGGCGGTCCGCGTCGCCGTCCGTGGCGATGCCCAGGTCCGCATGATGATCCGCCACGGAGCCCTGCAGGTCGCGCAGCGTATCGGGATTGGGCGCGGGCAGGTGGCCGCCGAAGAACGCGTCGTGTCGGTCGTTGATCACGTCCACATCGCAGCGCGCGGTGAAGAGGATCGTCATCAGGCCCGAGAGGCTCACGCCGTACATCGGGTCGAGCACCACGCGCGGCCTGCGCGCGCGGATGGCGTCCATGTCGATCTTCTCCATGATGGAATCGAGGTACGCGTCGCGCGGATCGATGAAGCGCACGCGGCCCGCGGCAAGCGCCTCCTCAAACGGCATGGAGAGAATCTCCTCCTCGCGCAGCGCGTTCGCCTCCTCGGCCAGCGGCGCGGTCACGTCCTCGGTCGCGTCGCGGCCGCCGCGGGTGAAGAGCTTGATGCCGTTGTAGATGGCCGGGTTGTGGCTGGCCGTCACGGCGGCGCCGTAGGGCAGATTCATGTTCTTGACGGTGAACATGATCTGCGGGGTCGGCGCGGCGAGGTTGACGAAGTACAGCCTCACGCCCTCCGCCGCCATCACCTCGGAAAACCAGATCGCGCTCTCCCGGCTGAGGAAGCGGCGGTCATAGCCGATACAGAAGCCCTCGTCCGCCACGCCCTCGCGCTTCATGCGCCGCGCCGCCGCGCAGGCCACGCGCCGGATATTCGCCCTCGTAAAGCCGTCGCCGATCACCGCACGCCAGCCGCCCGTGCCAAACTGAATCATTGTCTGTGCCTCCTTGCCCCGCCATGAAGGCGAAGCCTCTCATATTGGCTATATTTTATCAAATCCGCACGAATTTTGAAAGGCATATCCTGGCGATTTATTGTCCATGCTTGTCATTTCCGTTCGGCCCGACGCACGGCTGTGACGTCCGAGAAAAAACGGGAAGCCCAACATCCGCCGGGCTTCCCGCAGGCTCCTTATGCTTTCAGATACTGCCGGTTCACGATGTCCTGATCCGTGTTCAGCGGCAGGCCCCGGTCAAACTTCACGATGTTGCTGTAAATGTAGTTCACCATGTTGATGTGGTTGTCCCGCGTGTTGCCGCCCGCGTGCGCGCTGGCGACGACGTTGTCAAGCGTCAGCAGCGGATGATCCTTGGGCAGCGGCTCGCGCTCATAGGTGTCCAGGCCCGCCGTCGCGATCCTCCCGCTGCGCAGCGCGTCCACCAGCGCGCGCTCGTCCACAATCGGGCCGCGCGCCGTGTTGATGAGCATGCAGGAGGGCTTCATCCTGGCGAATTCCCGCTCGCCGATCAGGCCGCGCGTGCTCTCGTCCAGCGGGCAATGGATCGTGAAGATGTCGCTCCTTTCCAGCAGCGTGTCCATGTCCACGAACTCGTAACCGAAACGCTCCTCCTGCTCCGTCATGCGCACGATGTCGTAGTAGATCACGTGCGCGCCGAACGCGCTCACCAGCGCCGCCACCTTCTTGCCGATGTGGCCCAGGCCCAGAATGCCCACGGTCTTGCCGCGAATCATGAACGAGCGGTCAAAGTACTCCGTGCGCGGCCAGTGGCCCGCGCGCAGGTCGCGGTTGATCTGCAGCAGGTTGCGGTAGCCCGCCAGCATCAGCATGACCGCCAGCTCCGCGACGATGCCGGAATTCACGCCCGGGCAGGTGGCGATCGGAATGCCGCGCGCGCCCCAGGCCGCGAGGTCCACATGGTCAAAGCCCGCGCCCCAGCGCTGCCAGAAGCGGACATGGGGCGTGTGGTTGATGATGTCCGGATCGATGTCCAGGCGCGAGATCAGGTACTCGCAGTCCGCCAAATGGCCGTAGGCCTCGGGGCTAAGCGCGTCGACCAGCTCAAAGCCCTCCGGAACGTTCTGATGCAGCGCGTCGTACGCGCCGGGAAAATAGATGCCGACCAGGCCGATCTTCTTCATGATTGTCTCCATCTCCGCCAAAACCCCGCCGGGATGCGGCGGGGTTGGTCGTGTTACTGCAGGATGCCGATTTCGCGGTAGTAGCGCGCAGCGCCCTCATGGATGGCGACGCCGGCGACGTCGTTGCAGGCCTCCTTCGGGTCCGCCTTGCGGAGCGCGGCGTGGGTCTCGGTCAGATAGTCCCAGTTCTCCCAGAAGACCTTGGTCATCTGATAGACGGTCTCCTCGTCGAGGTCCGCGGTGACGAACAGCGTCAGCTTGACGCCGGAGGTCGGCACAGCCTCATCCTGGCCGGCGTAGGTGCCCGCCGGGATCTCGCAGGCGGCGTACCACGGATAGTCGGCCTTCAGGGCCTCCACCTCGTCCGCCGTGATCGGCATGATCTTCGATTCGGTGGTGGTCATGATCTGGGTGACGGCGGAGTTCGGCGTGCCGGCCATGATCCACACGCCGTCCAGCAGCTTGTTGCTGATCGCGTCGGCGGCAGCGGAGGTGTCCATGTATTCCGCCTTGATGTCCTCCAGGGTCTTGCCGATGGAGCCCAGGTGCACGGTCGCCTCATCCACGGTGGTGGAGCCGGCCGCGCCGATGGAAATCTTCTTGCCGACCAGATCCGCCAGGCCCTCGATGCCGGAGGCCTTGGTCACGACGACCTGGTTCGGGTTGATGTACAGGCCCGCGAAGATGCGCAGGTTCTCGTTGGCGTAGCCCTCAAAGGAGGCCAGGCCCTCCTGAGCCTGATACACGAGGTTCGCGTTGGCGATGCCGATCTGCGCCTCGCCGTCATACGCCTGGTTCAGGTTGTCGATGCCGCCGCCAGACGGGGTCGCCACGGCGCGCATGCCCTCGATGCTGTCGTTCCACAGCTGGCAGATGGTCGCGCTGATCGGATAGAACGTGGACGCGGTGCCCGCGGTCACGAAGTTGACGTCCGCCGCCAGCGCGCAGGTGGCGCTCAGCAGCAGGGCCAGGCACAGGACGGTCGCAAGGGTCTTTTTCATGGGAATTCTCCTCTCTCTTTGGTTCCATTTATTTCGGATGCCAGGCGGGTACGGCCCGGCATCTGTCAGCTAGGTTACGCCGCCTCTTCCATGGGCTTCGCCCGGGCGAGCAGCGCCCGGTCAAGGACAACCTCCGCCGCGATGAGCGCGAGGCCGAGGACGTCGGTCACGAGCGTCGGGCTGACGAAGAGCAGTCCGCCCGCGATCAGCATGGCGCGGCAGAGGATGCGCAGCGCCGTCGCCGCCCGGCTGTAGCGCTGCATCGGCAGGCCCGCCAGGCCGGCCGCCAGCGCCAGCACGCCCACGGACGAGGTCGCAAACGCGCGCAGGGTTTCGGAGAGCGCCACGCCCTCGGTGCTGCCGTAGAGCAGCACCGGGTTGTTCAGGAAGAAGAACGGGAGGATGAAGCCCGCCACGCCCAGCTTCATGGCGATCAGCGAGGTCTTCGTCATGTTGCTGTCCGCGATGCCGGCGGCGACATAGGAGCTCATCGCGACCGGCGGGGTGATGTTCGAGAGGCACGCGTAGATGAGGCAGAACATGTTGGCCGCCGTCTCGGTCGCGCCCGTGGCGCGCAGCACCGGCACCGCCACGACGTACACGATGACGTACGCCGCCACGCCCGGCACGCCCATGCCCAGAATGGTGGACATCACCATGACCATCAGGCCGCCCAGGAACAGCTGGCCCTCGCCCACGACCTTGAGGATCAGGTTGCCGAAGTTGAGGCCCAGGCTGGTCATGTTGACCGAGCCGATGATCACGCCGATGATGATGCAGCTCACGCCCACGCCGATGGCGCTGCGGCTACCCTCGACCGTCGCCCGCAGGATGGTCTTAAGGCCCATGCGGGTATCCCTGCGCAGCCAGGAGACCGGAATGGTCACAAAGATCGCCGCGATGGCCGCAAACAGCGGCGTATAGCCCATGAACATGAGCGCCAGCAGCACGATGAGCGGGACGAGCAGATGGCCCCGCTCGCGCAGGACCTTCCCCGCCTTCGGGATATTCTCCGGGGACAGGCCGGACAGGCCCAGGCGTTTGGCCTCCAGATGCACGGAGTAGATCAGCGCCAGGTAATACAGGAACGCCGGGATCGCCGCCGCCAGCATGACCTTGATGTAGCTGACCGCCATGAACTCCGCCATGACGAAGCCGACCGCGCCCATGATCGGCGGGGTGAACTGGCCGCCGGTCGAGGCGACGGCCTCCACCGCCGCAGCAAAGTCCTTCTTGTAGCCGGTCTTCTTCATCAGCGGGATGGTGATGGTGCCGGTGGTCGCCACATTGGCGATCGCCGAGCCGTTGATCATGCCCATCAGCGCGGAAGCGATGACCGCCACCTTCGCCGGGCCGCCCGGCGAGCGGCCCACCAGCGTGAGCGCAATGTCGTTGATGAACTGGCTGAAGCCGGAATGCTTGAGGAACGAGCCAAAGAGCACGAACACGAAGATGTACGTCGCCGAGACGCCCGCGCCCGTGCCGAGGATGCCGTTGGTATCCCACACCAGCGCCTTGATGACGCGCTTGAGCGTGAACGCGCTGGTGCCGAACATGCCGGGGACATAGCGGCCCCAGACCGCGAAATACGACAGGAAGATCAGCGCGATGATCGCCAGGTTGCCGCTCGCGCGCCTGGCCGTCTCAAAGACGACCAGCAGGCAGATCACGCCGACGATCACGTCCGTGTCGTTCAGCCGGCCCGTTTTGGCCAGCGCGTCGTAGCGCCACAGGATATAGCCAAAGCTGCCGATGGCCGCCGCGATCAGCAGCACGTCCCAGGCGGGGATCATCCGCCTGCGGCGGCGCTCCTTTTTGTACGTCGGATAGAGCATGAGCGCCAGCGGCAGCAGGAACATGATGTGCGCCGTGCGCAGCTTCACCGCGCCGAGCGTGCCGAACGTGTTCGCCCAGAGCTGGAAAACGGCCCAGACGACGAGCACGACGGTAAACACTTTGTTGAGCGTCCCCTCAAACACGCGCGTGCGGCTCTCGGCATCCTTGTCCTCCATGAGCTGCTGCGCCTTGTCGTCCAGCCCGCTGCTGATTTCGATCTGCTTGTCTTCAGGCATGTGCGCTTCCTCCAGGGCCATTTTTCTTGTCGGTCAGTCGTTCGTAGCGGCTACAAGTTTATCACGGAATTCAACAAGTTGTCAACACGGATTCTGTGCATTCTCGTTGAAAAACGCGAAATTCTTTTGGCGCCTCGGGTCCATGCAGAAAGCGGGCTGTGCCCGCCCCCTCTTCCGAACAGCTTTGCAGAATGAAGCCGTTTTGTGCCCGCAGCACGATTCCTGCACACTTTCCTATGGGTCAAAAAAAGCGCCTCCGAAGAAGCGGCTTTTTGAATTACCAGTGGATCACGGGCACATCGCCCACCAGCAGGCAGCTGAGGCCGAGCGTCCTGAGCAGCTCCGCCGTGACGTAGGCCTCCCCGCCGTAAACGTACACGCGGCTCTCCCCGTCCGTCAGGAAGATCACGCCGTCCACGGAGCCCATCGCGCCCTCGCACAGGCCGTCCGTGCCGTCGGTCATCAGCGCGATCTCGTGCTCGCCCGAAAGGCTCGTCAGCTGCCAGCTGCCCTCAGCGTACTGGTGCTCGTAGCCCAGGCGGCCCAGCACGCCGCACAGCGGATAGAGCAGCTCGCCGTCCTCCGCCCTGCCCAGAAACAGCGTCGTCTGCTCGTCGTCCACATACAGCGCCATCATCTCCAGCGCAAACGGCGCGGACGACGCGTCGGGCGTGGCCGTCGGCACGGGCGTGGGCACCGGCGTGGGCGTGGGCACCGGCGTGGGGGTCGGCGTCGGCGTCGGGCTCGGCGTGGGCGTGGGCTTCACAATCGCGTCCTGCGCAAACATCATCTCCAGGGTCGCCGGGCCGACCTTGCCGTCGATCTTCTCCAGCTTGTGCGCGCGCTGGAAGCCGTACACCGCCGTGCGCGTGCCCAGGCCGAATACGCCGTCGATCTTGCCCAGGTAATAGCCCAGCTGATAGAGCCGGCGCTGCATCAGCTTCACGTCCTCGCCCTCCATGCCGCGCCAGAGAATGCGCTCGCCCAGGCCGGCAGCCTCGATCTCCTCCGGCGTGATCGGCGCAAACAGGTCGCCCTCCTGCGTCTCGGGCGTCGGCTCGGCTGTCGGCTCGACCGTCGGCGCGGGCGTATCCTTCACCTGCACGCCCAACAGCGTGCCCTCCGCCAGCGTGCAGGACGGCAGCATCAGCGCCAGCAACGCGGCAGCTGCGAATCGTTTCATCATCATACGCTTCCTCCAAAGCAAACTTGATTGCTATATCTTATAGAAAGAAACGATCCATCATGCCGCTTTCATGCATGTGAAAGCCGTGCATGCCAAATTTCATCGCGCCCTCGACGTTGCCCAGCGTGTCGTCGATGAACACCGCGCGCGCCGGGTCGATCCCGTAGCGGCTGCACAGCAGCTGATAGATCTCCCGCTCCGGCTTGACCACATGCTCGTAGCAGGAGATGACGCCGCCGTCAAACAGGTCGCCGAAATACGCAGCGAACTTGACGCGCAGGCGCTCGTAGCCCTGCTGGGGATAGTTGGAGAGCAGGTAGAGCCTTTTGCCCGCGCGCTTGCAGCGCCGCGCCGTGCGCCAGCCCTCCTCGATCGGGGTCTTGAGCTCGATCCAGCCCTCCAGCGCATGCAGATAATCCGCTTCCCTGCCGCCGGCCTCCGCGCTCAGCCGCCGCGCCGCCTCGGCATAGGTCATTGTGCCGCGGTCAAAGCACGGCCAGTACGGCCCCTTGTAGACGTGATGGAGCATGTGCTGCTGCATCGCCTCGTCGCCCGGGAAGAGCTGCTGCAGAAAATCGTCCGGGGCGAATTTGATGAGGATGTTGCCGATGTCAAACACCACCGCATCCACCTTGTGCCAGGGCATCGTCTCATACGCGAGATCAAAGCGCGTTCCTTCGTTCATACATGTCCCTCCTGATGCTGTCGTATCCAATTCTTCATCATTCATTCGGCCTTTTTCGGGCTTTCCCTTCTTTATTTCTTTCCCTTCCTGACGCCGAGGCTGCTTTTCTGAGTGCGAAGCAAAGAAGGGGTTCGGGGACAATGTCCCCGAGCAGGTTTTGGGGACCGGAGCCTGCCGCGCCCAGTGGGCGAAACAGGCAGGCGGAGCGTCGGAAATGGCAAGGAGCTCTTGCGCGACTATGCCGGCTTCCCGGACGGCAGCCCTAACGTTCCTCCTCACGCGGACACCGTCTGCATATCGCCCACGATCCTGTGCAGCACGTCCAGGTATTCCTGTCCCAGCAGCGTGGGCCGGGAGTCCTTGTGGGTGATGACGCCGATGCGGATGACCTCGTCCACCTGAAGCGGGATGGAGATGATGTCCTCGCCGCGCAGATAGGACGGGCAGATGCCCGAGGAGATCGTGTAGCCGTCCGTGCCGACCATCAGGTCGATGATCGTGCCCTTGTCCGTCACCTTGATGCTGCGGTCGTGGTTGAGCGTGGAGAGGATCTCCTCCGAGAAGTAGAAGGCGTTCTGGTCGCCCTGATCGTACGTCAGGCACGGCAGGTCGACCAGGTCAGCCATGGTGACGCTCGTCCTGCCCGCGAGCGGATTCTTGCGGCCCACGAAGATGTGCGGCTTGGCCGTAAAGAGCTCGGAGAAGGTCAGGTTCGCCTCGCGCAGCGTCTTGCTGATGACGGCCTCGTTGAACGTGCTCATGTAGATCACGCCCATCTCGCTGCGCAGGTTCTTCACGTCCATGATCGTGTCGTAGGTCTTGCCCTCGCGCAGGATGAACTCATATGCCTGATCGCTGTGGGCGCGCACCAGCTCGATGAACGCGCTGGAGGTGAACGAGTAATGCTGCGTGGAGACGGAGAAGCGCTGGCGCACCGCCTGGCGCGCGATGTACTTCTCCTCAATCAGCGCCGCCTGCTGCACCACCTGCCGCGCATAGCCCAGGAACTCCGCGCCCTCGGGCGTGAGGAGAATGCCGCGGGACTTGCGCACGAAGATCGTCGTCGCAATCTCCTCCTCCAGCTCCCTGATGGCCGCGGACAGGCTGGGCTGCGCGATGAACAGCGCCTTGGCCGCCTCGGTGATCGATCCCTTTTCCGCCACCTCGATGACGTATTTGAGCTGCTGAAGCGTCATGCGCGTTCCCTCCGGATTGTTTTTTGATATTTTAACATGTCTTAGCCAATCGGATCAATCCTTCTATAGTTTTTATCTATGGAATTGTGTAAAATTGTTCCTGATTTGCTCATACTGCCCCGTTATGATATAATATGTTCGGTTTTTAGCACGTCATTACATATACATATATATTAAGGGGCTATGATGATGAACGATAGAAGATATGAGTTGGATTTTCTTAAAGCACTTGGATTGTTATGTATTCTCCTTGCGCACGTTAACCCGCCTCAGTTTGTTTTTCAGCTTCGCAATTTCGATGTTCCCATGATGGTCATCCTGTCCGGTATACTCACCCGAACTTCTTACAAACACTCAGCTGCGAAGATTGTGCCCCATCGCTATGTAATTAAACGATTCAAACGTCTGGTTCTTCCCACATGGATTTTTCTGGTGATTTATTTTGCTTATCTCTATGCTTTTCAAGCTCTTCCTACAGGTACAAGAATTCTGCGTTCTTTCCTTCTTGCCGATATGAGCATTGGATATGTATGGATCGTGTCGGTTTATATGGTGTGTGCCATACTAACGCCTTTTGTGATGCATGTTGATCTCAACAAACCGCTTCATCTATTCCTGTTCTCAGCAGCACTATTCGTTCACGAATTGATGTGTCATTTCAAGATTTTCCTTCCGATCGATATGCTCAACGATCTGGCTTTCTATATCATTCCATATGGTTCAATGCTGATCCTCGGCTTAAATTATGATACCATGAGCAGAAACAGAAAGAAATCCATCTTTATTGTTTCCTCCGTTGTCTATGTCGGCTTCGCTTTGTATTTGATCCTTACAACCGGCTCCTATGTTCAGACAAATCTTTGGAAGTATCCAGCGCGTCTATACTACCTTAGCTACGCCGTAGCCGGTTCATTCCTCCTTTTGGGGGTCTGTTCAGCCCATTGCGATTGCCGTCTTTTCCGGCATCCGTTCATCCGCTTTGTGAGTACATCTTCTTTTTGGATTTATCTTTGGCACATATTGGTCTTGAAATGGATTACGCTACCCATCATGCCTGTCCGGTTTATATTGGTGGTCATCATCAGTTGTTTAATTACCTATGCGCAACATCGCTTGATTGCTGTCTTGGAAAGGCACGGATTCCCTGATGGCATTCTCGCTGTTTTCAGAGGCTGATTCAATATAATGTACCATAGTTTATTCCTATGCTACGCCATACTTTAATCATGTTTGCCTATGCATAGGAAATGCGCTATAATACCCCATGTCACGAAGGACAGCAGAACCTTTTGTGAACCATCCCATTACACGAGAACCGGCTCCGGCCGTCGAAAGGAGAGGCGCATCTTGGCGCTCATCGAACTCAGGCACCTGACAAAGACGTTCAGGGGCAAGACCCAGACCGTGGACGCCCTCAAGGACATCAACCTTGAGATCAATCAGGGCGACATCTACGGCATCATCGGCATGTCCGGCGCGGGCAAATCGACGCTCGTTCGCTGCATCAATTTTCTGGAGAAGCCGACCGGCGGCAACGTCGTCATCGACGGCAAGGACCTGGCGAGCCTCTCGCCCAGGGAGCTGCGCCAGCTGCGCCAGGAGGTCTCCATGATCTTCCAGCACTTCAACCTCCTGCAGCAGCGCGACGTGCGCGGCAACATCGCCTTCGCGATGGAGATCGCCGGCATGAAGAAGGCCGACATCGACAAGCGCGTGGACGAGATGCTGGAGATCGTCGGCCTGACCGACCGCCAGCACAACTACCCCAGCCAGCTCTCCGGCGGCCAGCAGCAGCGCGTCGCCATCGCCCGAGCGCTGTCCACGAACCCGAAGATCATCCTCTGCGACGAGGCGACCAGCGCCCTGGACCCGCAGACGACGACCTCGATCCTCAACCTGTTGCGCGACATCAACAAGAAGCTCGGCATCACGATCGTCATCATCACGCACGAGATGAGCGTCGTGGAGAGCGTGTGCACGCACGTGGCCATCATCGACAACGGCGATCTGGTGGAGAACGGCACGGTCGAGCAGGTCTTCTCCCAGCCCAAATCCGCCGCGGCGAAGAAGCTCATCTTCCGCAAGTCCGGCGCGGACGCGGGCGTGATGGGCGACCGGATGATCCGCATCGTCTTTGAGGGCAACGCCTCCAGCGAGCCCATCATCGCCAGCCTCGTCATGGAGTGCCACATCGCCGTGAACATCATGTACGCGGACACCCGCGACGTGAACGGCAAGGCCTTCGGCCAGATGATCCTGCAGCTGCCGGAGGACCGGCTGCAGCAGGACAAGGCCATCTATTACCTGCAGAGCAAGAACCTGCGCGTGGAGGAGGTGAACGGCAATGGCCATTGAGAAGATGGTCCCCTTGATGCTTGGCGGCATCCGCGACACGATGTACATGACCGTGGTCTCGACGCTCTTCGCGTATCTGCTGGGCCTGCCGCTGGCCATTGCGCTGGTGCTCACCTCGCCCAAGGGCCTCGCGCCCCGGCCGCTGATCTATCGCGTGATGGACGCGGTGGTCAACATCTTCCGCTCCATCCCGTTCCTGATCCTGATGATCCTGGTCATCCCGCTGACCCGCCTGATCGCCGGCAAGGCCTACGGCTCCACGGCGACGATCGTCCCGCTGGTCATCGCGGCCGCGCCGTACGTCGCGCGCATGATCGAGAGCTCGCTGCTGGAGGTTGACCCCGGCGTCATCGAGGCGGCGCAGTCCATGGGCGCCTCGATCCCGGAGATCATCTTCAAGGTGATCATCCCCGAGGCGAAGACCTCCCTCATCGTCGGCGCGACGATCTCCTCCGGCACGATCCTTGGCTACAGCGCGATGTCCGGCGCCATCGGCGGCGGCGGCCTGGGCCAGATCGCCATCAGCTACGGCTACAACCGCTACCAGACCGACGTCCTGCTGGTCACCGTCATCCTGCTGATCCTCCTGATGCAGCTCATTCAGCTCATCGGCATGTACATCTCCCGCAGGACGGACAAGCGCGTCCGGGAGTGACGGGAGAACGGTGGGCTGCCGCCCACACCCGCTTGAGGGATTTCAGTCCGGGAAACTCGCATAGTCGCGCCGCAGGCGCTCCTTGCGATTCCCGACGCTCCGCCTGCCTGCATCGCCCACTGGGCGCGGCAGGCTTCGGTCCCCCAAACCCCTTCTTCCGCTTCGCGGCGGACAAAACACAGCCTCCAAGGCATGGTGCCTTGACATATTGACCTCAAATCCCATCATAAAGAAGGAGAGAAAACCATGAAAAAGCTGATTACCGTCGTCCTCGCCCTCGTTCTCGTCGCCGCGGTGGCCACCGCCTGCGCCGCGACCAAGCTCGTCATCGGCGCGTCCTCCACCCCGCACGCGGAGATCCTCGAGGCCGCCAAGGACCTGCTCGCCGCCAAGGACATCGAGCTCGAAATCGTCGTCTTCGACGACTATGTCCAGCCGAACCTCCAGCTCGACTCCGGCGATCTGGACGCCAACTACTTCCAGCACATCCCGTACCTCGAGAGCTTCTGCGCGGACAACGGCACCAAGCTCGTCTCCGCCGGCGCTGTGCACTATGAGCCGATGGGCATCTACACCAACCAGACGAAGAACTACACCATCGACACCATCCCGGACGGCGCGGTCATCGCTGTGCCGAACGACCCGACCAACGAAGCCCGCGCGCTCAACCTGCTCGCCGCGCAGGGCCTGATCACCCTCTCCAATGACGCCGGCACCAACGCCACCGTCCTGGACATCGCCGAGAACCCGAAGAACATCTCCGTGCAGGAGTTTGAGGCCGCCGCTGTGCCGCGCATGCTGGCCGACGTTGATCTCGCCGTCATCAACTCCAACTACGCGCTGCAGGCCGGCGTGGAGGTTGTGGGCACCGCCATCGCGGTGGAGTCCTCCGAGATCGCCTATCCGAACGTCATCGCCATCCGTGAGGGCGACGACCGCGAGGAGCTCAAGACCCTGGTCGAAGTGCTCCAGAGCGACGAGATGGTCCAGTGGATCAAGGACACCTACGGCACCTCCGTGGTCCCGACCAAGTAATCAAAGGGCATAAACAGAACCGGCGCTTTCCGCAGGGAAGGCGCCGGTTTTCTATCTGCCCGTTGTAGAGCATGCTGACCAGCGACATCGAGACGTTGCTCATCAGCCCGGACGAGCCGTTTGTGCAGGCCTTCACCAGCGCGCGCCCGTCAAACGACGGCCTGACCAGCGCCAGCAGGCTCACACGGCCATAGAGCACGCACCATTCAAGCAGCTCGCCCTGCGCGCCCAGCAGATGCGCAATCGGCCGGAGGAACGCGATGCCCAGCGCGGCCAACGCCGCGCCGCAGAAGAGGGTCACAGCGATGAGCAGGGAGAACGTCTGGTTCGCCTTCTCCCGCCTGCCCTCGCCCAGCAGCCGCGCAATCAGCGCGCAGCCGCCCGAGCCGAACATAAACCCCAGCGCGCCCAGGATCATCAGGAACGGCATGATCAGGTTGACCGCGGCAAACGGCGTCTTGCCCACGAAGTTCGAGACGAACAGGCCGTCCACCACGCCGTAGATGGACGTGAAGATCATCATCGCGATGCTCGGCAGCGTAAAGCGCAAAAGCCGCCGGTAGCCAAAGTGATCGGAAAGCCGGATGGTCATTTCAGCGCCTCCAAGCCCCTTTGGAGCGCGTCCAGGTAGCGCTGCGTCAGGCCGAGGTAGCCGTCTCGCTCCTCCTGCGTCCACGTCTCAAAAATGCCGTTCTCCACCTCAATCAGCCGGCGCACGGTCTGCTCTGCCAGCGCTTTTCCCTGCTTGGTCAGGCAGACGCGCTTGCGCCTGCCGCTGTCTGCCTCCAGGCAGATCGCCCCTTCCTCCTCCAGCCTGCGCAGCGCGGAATTGAGCGTCTGCTTGCTCATGCCGCATTGCCGGATGATCTCGCCGATCGCGCATTCGTCGCCCTCCACGCACACCGTATAGAGCACCTGCATGGCGCTGTCCGGCAGACCGAATTTGAGCGCAGCCTCGTGATACAGCGCGCCGATCTCCCCGATGAGATGGTTGAACCGCTGCAGATGTCCTTGCGCGCCAGTCATACAAATCCCTCCAAAGTACGAAATCATACTCGCAGCAGTATAGTACGATTTCGTACCATTGTCAACTGTTTTTCGTACAGCGGAGGGATATACCCGCTGTACGGTTTTTTGCGCAACTTAAAACGGACGGCCCAAAGGCCGTCCGCATGATGCGGGTATGCTCAATAAATGACATTCCACGTGGGCACATACGCCACGCCGCCGTCCACATAGATCATGCAGGTGCTCGTGCCGTACTGCAGCATCATCGCCTGCGTGCCGTAGGCATAGGAGCCCTTGATCTGCGTCAGCGAGGAATCGTGATAGACGGTGATCATGCTGCCCGCAGAAGTCGTCAGCGTGACGGTGTCGCCCGCCTTGGGCTCGGACGAGCTGCTCTGAGGCGGCACAGCCGTCACCGTCGGATAGCTCGGCTCGCTCGGGTAGCTGGGATAGCTCGGCTCACTGGGGTAGCTCGGCGTGGTCGGGTAGATCGGCTCGCTCGGATAGCTCGGCGTGGTCGGGTAGCTCGGCGCGAGATAATTGCCGTCAAAGCTCAGGTAGCGGGTCATCATGTAGCCGTGGCGCGTGCCGACGTAGACCTCGCACCAGGTGGATCCCTTCTTGACCACCTTCACCTGCGTGCCGTTGCGGTACTGGCCGATGGAGCGCGCGCTCTGGCTCGGCGTCTCGCGCAGGTTGAGCACCTGCGTGCTGATGGGGTTGTTGACCCAGGCGGTCAGCGAGGTGGTTCCGGTGTTGCTGCCGATCGTGGAGCCCGTGCCGGAGAGATACTGCGTGGACATGAAGCCCTCCAGGCCGTTGGCCGAGATCATGTACCAGCCGTTGCCCTTGAGCAGCACCGTGACCTGCGTGCCGCTGGCCAGCTTGCCGACGCTCGCGTACGAGGAGCCCGGGCCGGAGCGCACGTTCACCTTGCCGCCGTTGCGCGTGGTGACCACCGAGGTCGTCGTGCCGGTATCCAGAAACGCCTCGGACATGTAGCCGTACACCGGCGTGCCGCCGGAATACACATAGCCGTATCGCCAGCCGCCGTAGCTGCCCTGCATGTAGAACGTGGAGCCGGAGGTCACGCGCATGATGATGCCCGCGTCCGTCGACGGGCCGGAGCGCAGGTTGACGTAGCCGCCGTTGGCATACCTGACCGTCGCGCCGCCGCCGTACTGGCCAAAGTCCAGATAGCCTGCGGACATGTAGCCGCGCTTGCCGTCCATGGTCTTCACCTGGCACCAGCCGCCGGACTCGCTTCCGGCCAGCACCCAACTGCCCGTGTCGTACTTGCCAAGGCTGTAGCTGCTCGTGCTGGGATACTGGCGCAGATTCAGCCTGCCGCCCTTCACCACGGCAAACCGGTCCGCCAGCGCAGAAGCCGGCAGCAGCGCCATCAGCAGCAGCAGCGCGGCAGCCGCCCGAACGATGTTCTTCCTCATCTTCCTTCACCAACCCTCTTGTCCTATGCATAGTAGACGAACCCGCGGCATGAATTCTTCCCCGAATTTTCCTGCTTTGGGAATTTTAGTTCATCCTGCTCTTTTTCACCAGCGGCTTGTAGCTGCCGTCCGCCTGCTCCACGCGCACGGCCTGCAGCGTCGCCTCCATGTTCGCGCGGAATTCCTTCAGATACTGCACGCGCAGCTGCGCCTGCTCCAGCGCCTCCGCCTCGGTCAGGCCGACGGTCTTCTTCTTGCGCGCCAGCTCGTTGATGCGTTCAATCTGTTCGTGTTCCATTCAGGCAGTCCCCTTTGTCTCTTCATGATGATTCATCGTTATCATACCCTGTTTTGCACATTCAGTCAACAGAAAAGCGGGATGAATTCATCCCGCCCGGTGCTTTCATGCGTTTTACGCGACCACGCCCGCGAAATTCCAGCCGCCGTCCATCAGCGCCAGCACGCCAACCGCGCCCGGCTCAATGCGGCCAAAGCCCTTCGCGCCCACGCTGTCCGCGGGGGTGCTGGTGGCCATCGGGATGACCTCCTCCGGCGCGATCCCCGCCAGGGTGATCATGTTTCTGACCGCCTGGTGCATCAGCAGCGTGGAGCCGGCGAGCACGCCATTTTCAAGCCGCGCCGCGCCGTCCCTGACAAACACCGCCTGGCCGCCCAGGTCGTACTGGCCGTCCGGCAGGCCCGCGGCCTCCATGGAATCGGAGATCAGCGCCACGCCCTTCGCGCCCTTGCACTTGGCCGCGACGCGCAGCACGTCCGGATGCAGGTGGATGCCGTCCGCGATCATCTGCACGATGATGCGGTCGTCCGCCAGGCCCGCGCCCGGCACGCCCGGCTCGCGGTGATGCAGCGGGGTCTGCGCGTTGAACAGGTGGGTGATCTGCGTGAGGCCCACGTCCGCCGCCGCATGGATGTGCTCCGCCTGCGCCGCCGTGTGCGCCGCGCAGGTGACCACGCCGCGCCTCTTCAGCTCGGCAATCACCTCGAGCGCGCCCGGGATTTCCGGCGCGAGCGTCATCATGCGCACGCAGGTCAGGCCCCTGACCATCTCGTCATAGGCCGCCATGCTCGGGGCCTGCAGGCACTCGCCCAGCTGCGCGCCCTTGTATTTGAGCGCCAGGAACGGCGCCTCCATGTGCGCGCCCAGCACGGCGGCGCCGCGCGCCTCCGGCCTGTCCACGACCGCCTGGATGCCGGAAAGCGCGTCGTAGGTCTGCTGCGGATAGGCGCTCATCGTCGTCGGCACGAACGCCGCCACGCCAGTCTCGATGAGGCCCGCGCTCATGCGGCGCACGTCCTGCTCGCCGCGCATGCAGTCCGCGCCGCCGAACGCGTGGATATGGATATCGACAAAGCCCGGCAGCACATACAGGCCCTGTGCGTCGCGGATCTCCTCGCCCGCCTTCGCCTCCAGAAGGCCCACCTCGGCGATCCTGCCGTTCTCGATGCGCACGTCCGCCCGTTCAAACGCGCCGCCCACAAACGCCAAGCCATTCTTTACCAGCATATGCCTCTTCCTTTCGATCACAGATGAATGTGATGGTTTGATGTTATCCTGATTATATCACAGCTTTGCGCGCATGCCCATCACCCCACGCGCGGTTTGAGCGGAAATTATGCGCAAATCGACATTTCGGCATGCCGGGCCATGCTCTCCAGCTGCGCGCCCAGCGTCCTGGCGATGCTCGCCGCCAGCCGCGCGGAGAAGCCGTTGCCCGGATCGGCCAGCGCCGTGACGATCGAGCGCTTGATCTCCTCCTCCTGGCGGTTGATGCCCGAGCGCACCGCGCCGTCCGTCACCACCTGGCGCAGGAGCACGGGCACCTTCACGCCGCGCATCAGCTTTTCCATGCCGCCCCGGCCAAGCAGCGCCAGCAGCACGCCCGCCGCCGCGCCGGCGATCAGGCCCACAGGCCCCGTGCCGATCAGCGCCACGCCGCTCCCGCCGCACAGGCCCGCGCCGACGGCGCCCAGCACCACGCCCAGCACGCCGGAGAGCACGTCCATGCCCATCGCGCTGGTCAGCGAGAGCTTGACCCCGCTCACGCCCGCGCTCACCTGCGTGCCGCTCAGGGACATCCTCTCCGGCGGCACGCCGCAGCGCATGCACAGGCTCGTCAGCTCGCCCTCCAGCTCGCGCATGAGGCCGTCCGTCCACACGCGCAGGTCATCCCGGATCCGCACGGCCACGGCCTCGCCCGCAAACGCACGCTCGATGTTCTGCGCCAGCAGCGCGTCCAGCTCCCGGATCGTGTCCACGCCGCCGCGCCGCCACAGCGCCACCGTCTCAAGCGCGCTCTCGCGCGCCGCCTCAAACAGCGCCTGGGAAAGCGGCGCAAACAGCTCGTGCACATGCGCGTTCACCGCCGCCTGGAGCTTTTCGCCCCGCGCGATGGAGGCGACCTCCTGCCTGAAAATCCTGAGGTGCTCGTCCACGCGCCCGGCATAGGCCAGGCCGCGCGCGATGGAGCACTCCGGCTCCGGGCAGAGCACGAGCAGGCTGCCTTCAAACGCCGACCGGCACGCCTCCCGGAAAAACGCCATGCGCGACGCGCCGCCGGTCAGGATCACCACCTGCGGCAGGCAGCCGCGGCTCACCTCCTGCGCGGCGCGCAGCGCGTCCTGCAGGCACTGCACAAAGCTGCGCCCGCCCAGCGCTGCGCACGGCATGCGGACGATCTCGCCGACCGCCGCGCCATCGAGCGCGAGCTCCAGCGTCAGCGTCTCGTCGTAGCAGACGATCAGCTGCTTGCTGAGCTTCTGCGTCTGCCACTTCTCCTCGTTCAGGAAATACTGCTCCTTGAGCCTTCGTGCCTCCAGCTCGCAATAGTTCTTCCACGCGGGGCTGGCCTTCATCACGCGCTCAAGCGCCTGCCTGTCCGGCGAGGCCGCGATCGAGCGCGCAAGGATCATCTCATCCAGCAGACCGCCGCCCAGGTTCGTGTCGCCAAAGAGCGACAGCTCCTGCTGGTGGCCGTCCACGATGTAGGCAAAGTCCGTCGTCGAGGAGCCGATGTCGATCACCATCGCGCTCTGCTGCATCAGCGCCGGATCGATGCGCAGGCCCCGGGCGTGGCGCGCGTACAGGAACGCCGCGCGCGGCTCGGGCACCACGCTCACATTCGGAAAGCCCGCCGACTCCATCAGCCGGGCGTACTGCTCGCGCCGGCCCTCGCCCCAGCCCGCCGGGCAGCCGACCACCGTGCGCGTCACCTGCGCCATGAGGCCCGGCTCCTCCCGGAGCAGCTCGCCCATCACGCCCTGCGCAAACAGCCGCACGTCGCCCATGGCGGAGGGGTCCACCAGATAGCGCGACTTGAAGCGCACCTTCGCATCCTGCGCGCCGGCAAGCACGCTCGCCTCCTCGCCCACGACGATACGCCCGTCCTTCGTGCCCACGGCGGAGAGCAGGCTCGCGCGCCCATGCAGCGGCAGCACGCGCGGCTCCACGGTCGATTCGCCGTCCAGCAGCGTCACCGCGCTCTCGCCGTCGCCCAGGTCAAAGCCCAGAATCTTCATGCGCCCACGCTCCTTTCCATCGGGAGCGCCGCCACGCCGCGCCGCAGCGCCTTGCCTTCCCGGACCATCGCCGGGCGGATCGTCCTCGCCTCGCCCATCGTGGGCAGCACGTCAAAGAGCGCCGTGTGCGCCGCGTCGTAGGCGATCAGCTCGATCCCCAGCGCGTGCAGGTACTGCTCCGCCTGGGACAGGCTGCGCATCGCCAGCTCCTCGCGCCCGCTCGCCTTCGCCTCCATCAGCGCGGTCAGCAGATCCAGCATGGCGTCGTCCGCCGTGCCGCTCAGGCGCGCAAGCCCCGCGTCCTTCTCCAGCAGCGCCAGATCGCTCACGCAGACGTCCGCCGCCTGGCACAGCTCGCGCAGCATGCGCACCGCCGCCTTTGGCTCCACGCAGGGCACGGCGCGCGCCTCACACGAAACAGCCGCCGTCTGGGCGTTTCTGCCCGCCGCCAGCAGCAGCGCGCCGCCGGCCAGCTGCAGAGCGGCGAATATCGCCCGCCCGGCGATCAGCTCGTACACCGCCAGCGCCGCCAGCAGGAACGCGCCCACGCCCTTCGCGCCCAGGCGCAGTCTGTCCCGGCGGCCCTGCGCCGGAGACACCGGCTGCTGATCGGGAATCACCAGCTCGCCCCGGGCCGCTGCCGCGCGCAGCAGCTGCGGCGCGCGCCGCGCGAGCGCCATCACGGCCTGCTGCCGCTGACGGGCATGCTCGTCCTGTTCGTCCTGCGCCAGCTCGCAGGCCGTCTGTGTGAGCGCCATCGAGCAGGCGGCAATCGCCCGCTCAAGCTCCTGCGCCCCGGCAAGCTGCTCAAGCAGCTCCGCCTCGCGATGGGAAAACGCCGCCGCCGCGTTCATCCTCGTCCCTCATTTCCATGATTTGGTGATGGTTTTATTGTACCGTTCTGCGGCGGCTTTGTCAATTGACCGCATGCTGTGCTATAATACGGTCAGTTTCCCCGAAAGGAGGCGTCTTTCGTGCGCATTCTGACCTATACCGTCACCGGAGCGGACGAGGGCCGCGCGGTGCGCAGCGTCGTCCCCCGGCGCTTTCGCCTGGGGCAGCACGCCTTCCGCCGGCTGAAGGTGCTGGGCGCCATCCGCATCGGCGGCGCGCCCGTGCGCGCGGACTACATTCTGCGCGCGGGCGAGACCATCGAGGTGCATCTGCCCAGCGACATGGCTCAGGAGACCGAGGCGCGCGAGGCCGCCATGCCCGGCCTGCCGCCGTCGTATCTGCGCTATCAGGACGAGGACCTGCTGATCGTGAGCAAGGGCGCGCCGCTGCCCACGCTTCCCGCCCGCCACATCGCCTCCGGCACGCTGCGCGAGCAGGTGATGCAGATGCTGCACGCCGATCCGGATACGTTCGTCTATCACCCGGTCAACCGGCTCGACAAGGGCACCAGCGGCCTTTTGTGCATCGCGCGGCACGCGCACGCCCAGCGCCTGCTGACCGGTCAGCTGCACACCGGCGGATTCATCCGCGAATACCTGGCGGTCACCGAGGGCGTGCCCGCAGCGCCCGCGGGCACGATCGACGCGCCCATCGCGCGGCTGGGTGCGGGCGCAAGGCGCGCTGTGCGATCGGACGGCCAGCGCGCCGTCACGCACTACCGCGTGGAGCGCGAGGCGGGCGGACGCGCGCTGCTGCGCCTGCGGCTGGAGACCGGGCGCACGCACCAAATCCGCGTGCATCTGGCGCACATCGGCTGCCCGATCGCGGGCGACTACCTCTACGGCGCGGCGCTTGACGCGCTCCCCGGACGCTTCGCGCTGCACTCCGCCTCCATCCGCCTCACCCAGCCCATCACCGGCGAGAGCATCGCGCTTTCCGAGCCGCTGCCGGAGGCGCTTAAGGCGCTGCTGTGACGCCGCTCAGCCGTTTTGGGCCTTGTACTCCGCGCCCCAGGCCCACATGGCGTCCAAAACCGGCTTGAGGCTGTAGCCCGTTTCGGTGAGGGTATACTCCACCCTCGGCGGCACCTCGGCATAGACCCTGCGCGTGAGCAGGCCCTTTTGCTCCATATCCCGCAGCTGTGCGGTCAGCACCTTCTGGGACACCGTGCCGATCGACCTCTTCAGCTCGCCAAACCGCTTGGTGTCGTTCATCAGATCCCGCAGGATCAGCACCTTCCACTTGTCGCCGATGAGCATCAGCGTCGTCTCCACCGGGCAGGCCGGCAATTCCATCATCATCCCTCCAATGGTATCCTTTGGGTAACTACGGCACAATATTGTGCTTACTTTACAATGGAACCTTTTGCCTCTATTCTATGAGCAGGCAGGGCGCAAGTCAAGCCCAAACCGGCACG
>JBJEUH010000078.1:0-26464 GCA_051883735.1 Candidatus Ventricola sp. | reverse complement strand
CACCCATGGTGTAGGTGACGCCCTCCACGCCGTTCTCCAGCACGAACAGGTTCTCCGGCTGGATCATCCACTCCATGAGCATCCAGGCAGCCTTGAGCTGATCCTCGGTCGCATAGGAGGAGAAGCCCACGATCATGCCGAACGGGTTGTCCGCGCGCAGCTGCGCATCCGGGACGACCTCGCCGTCCACCACCGCGTAGTTGCTCTCGATGGCGAGCTCGGCGTCCGGGTTGTTCTCAAAGAAGGCGGTCAGCCAGGAGACGTTCGCGGACATGTAGCCGCCGTAGCGGTAGGTCTTGCCGTTGATGAAGTCGGTCTGGGCCTGATCGGTCGCGGCGCCCTTGGAGTCCTTCTCCAGGTCGAACTCGGAGGAATACCAGCCCATGTGGTACTCGCTGTTCAGGCGCTTGAGGTATTCCTTGGTCGGCTCCCAGGAGAGGGAGGCGGTGCCCAGCGAGGAGTGCTGCGCCCACTCGGCCTCGTCCACCGGGATATCGCGGTAGGCGAAGTTCTGCACATACGCGCTGGTCGGGATGCCCAGGCCCAGCGGCGCCTGATCGGTCAGGCCGGCGGCGATGATCTTGTTGATCGCGTCCACCTGCTCCTCGTAGTTCTGCGGCACATGGTCATAGCCCACGGCGCGCAGCCAGTCCATGCGCACGAAGGTCGCATAGGTGTAGGTGGTGTTGTAGTACGGACGCTCGGAGAGGACAAAGTAGGTCTCGCCGTTGATGTCCGTGTAGCCCAGCTGGTTGTTCTCCACCATCTTGCCGTAGTAGGTCGGCGCGACGGCGGCGAACGCCTCCAGGTCGATGGTCTGCATGGCGCCGTCGGTGGCCCACTGCGCAACCTTCGGATAGTCATACTCCATCATGATGGTCGGGGTCTCCTCGCCGGCGATCAGCAGGGAGTACTTGGTCATGACGTCGCCGCGCGGGATGGCCACGTACTTGACGTTGATGTTGTACTTGTCGCCGAACTCCTTCTGGATGTACTGGGTCCAGTAGTTGTCGTCGACGGCGGGATAGCCGACCTTGGAGCGGTCATACACCGGCACGGTGATGGTGACGGTCTGGGCAAACGGCTCCCAGGCAGGCACTTCGGCGGACGCGGCGGCGATCATGGTCAGCGCCATCGCCAGCGCCAGCAGCAGAGTGAGCATCTTCTTCATAGAAACATATCCTCCTTTTGAAATGATGTATAGACAGACAAACCCTGTCGTTATACCTGAGCCATGGCCGCGCGGCAGACCGCCGCTCAGCCCTTCACCGCGCCGATCATCGCGCCCTTGACGAAGTACTTCTGCACGAAGGGATAGACCATGATGATCGGCAGCGTCGCGAACATGATCGTCGCGGCCTGCAGCACCTCCGGCGTGGTATCCGCCGCGGCGGACTCGGCCAGGGAGATCGCGTCGTTGCCGGAGTTGAGCACCATGTTGGAGAGCAGGTACTGCAGCGGCTGCAGCGACTTGGTGGTGATGTAGTACTTGGCGTCCGCGTAGGCGTTCCAGCGGCCCACCGCGTAGAACAGCGACAGCGTCGCCAGAATCGGCTTGGAGAGCGGGAGCACGATCTTCGTCAGCGTCTGAATATGGCTGGCGCCGTCGAGCTTGGCCGCCTCATACAGGCTGTCCGGGATCGTCGAGGAGAGGAACGAGCGCATGATCAGCATGTTGTAGGGCGCAAAGCACAGCGGCAGCACCAGCACCCACATGGTGTTGAGCAGGCCCAGATCCTTGTAGAGCAGGTACTCCGGGATCAGGCCGGCGCTGAAATACATGGTGAACATCAGGATGAACGCGAACACCGGGCGGCCCTTCAGCCCGCGGATGGAGAGCGGATACGCCGCGCAGATGGTGATGAACATGCCGATGACGGTGAACAGCAGCGTGACCCACACGGTGTAGATCATGGAGTGCGTCAGCTGGCCGTCCCTGAAGATGGAAACGTACGCGTCAAAATTGAGCCCCTTGGGCCACAGATACACCGACTTGGACATGACCGCCGTGTTGGAGGACACGCTCTTGGCGGTCACATGGATGAACGGAAGGATACAGGTGAGCGAGAGCAAGAGGATCACCAGCGCGATGACGATGTCGCTCACGCGGATGCGGTTGACGCCGGAAAAGGCGGACGTCTTCTTTGCGGTTTTGGCCTGCATGATTGTTCCCCCTTCCGCTTACAGCAATCCGTCTTCGCCAAGCTTTTTGGCGACCCTGTCCGAGGCAAGCACCAGAATCAGGCCGACCAGCGACTGGAACAGGCCCACCGCCGTCGCGCGGGAGAAGTTGCCGCCTGCCAGGCCCTTTTCGTAGATGTAGATGGCCAGCTGGTACTGGAAGTCCTTGACCTGCACGTTGCCGAACGCGTCCAGGCGCTCGAAGTTGGAGCCCATCACACGGCCCAGGTTCATGATCAGCAGCGTGACCATCGTGCCGCGGATGCACGGCAGGGTGACGTTCCAGATCTTGCGCCAGCGGCCCGCGCCGTCGATCGTCGCAGCCTCGTAGAGCTCCGCGTCGATGCCGGTGATCGCAGCCAGATAGATGATGGAGCCCCAGCCCATGTTCTGCCAGACGCCGATGAGCAGATAGGACACCGCCCAGTGCCATTTCTCGGTCAGGAACGGAATGCCCTTCTCGATGATGCCCAGGTTCATCATGGCGACGTTGACCAGGCCGGTCTCCGGCTTGAAGAGCGTGAGCATGACGGAGGCGATGATGGGCCAGGACAGGAAGTGCGGCAGATACAGGATGGTCTGGGAGACCTTTTTGTAGCGCTCAAAGCGCAGCTCGTTGAGCAGCAGCGCCAGGATGATGGGCACCGGGAAGCCGACGATCAGGTCGAGGAAGTTGAAGACCAGCGAGTTTCTGAGCGCGGTGTGGAAGCTCTTGTCCTTGAAGACCTTCTCAAACGTCTCAAAGCCCACCCACGGGCTGCCGTCGAAGCCCTTGGCAGGCTTGTAATTCATGAACGCGATGCGCATGCCCGGATACGCCGCATACTTGAAGATGATGACAAACACAATGGGAATCAGCAGCAGCGCGTACAGCTGCCAGTTGTTTCTGAAATACACCCGCAGCTTCCTCGCGCGCAGGTCTCGGCGCTCGACGCCCGTCTGTGCCATAAGGCATCCTCCTCTTCCCCAACAAAGTATACAAGTTTCCATCGATGTTTTATGCTAAAATTATTATAGACCCTCCAAAGCGGGGATTTCTACAATAAAGCAACCATGAACCTCTCATTTTCGACCAATAACCCGACCATTCTGTTCTTTACCCGGCGGCATTTCGGTGTTATACTGAGGATGAACCACTGAATTTGTGCGATTTGGACACTTTTATGGATAAAAGAAAGCCCGGCGCGAGCGGCGGGCAGGAGGGATGCAGGCATGGCGCGCCCATTCAAAAACATCATCGAGTACCGCATCTACGAGCTTGAACCCGACAAGCCGTTTTTGTGCCTCTCCGGCGAGGAGTGGCGGATATCCGACGTGCTCAGCGACCGCCTCCACTTCCACAACTGCCTTGAGATCGGCTACTGTCTCTCCGACAGCGGCTTTCTCGGCTTCGAGAACGACGTGACCGTCCCCTTTGCGGCGCGGGACATCTTCCTGATTCCGCGCTTTGTGCCGCATACCACCTGCTCCGCGCCCGGCTGCCGCAGCCGCTGGAGCTATCTATTCGTCGATCCGGACGCGCTCAGCCATCGCTCCGGCGTGCGCCAGGGCGAGCAGCAGAGCCTCAGCGTGCTGCTGGGCAGCTATCTGCGCATCACCGCCGCCAGCCATCCGCGGCTGTACTTCATCTGCAGATGCCTGCTGGAGGAGGCGACCACCCGCGCCGACAGCGACGACTCGCTCTTTGATCTCTACTCCCTCATCCTCTGCGCCGAGCTGCACAGCCAGCTCAGCGGCCAGGGCCGCCGTCCGCCCGCCAACAGCCGGGCGTTCATCCTCCGCCCCGCGCTGGAATACATCAACGACCACTATGTGGAGTCCTGCAGCGTGGACAAGCTCGCCGGCCTGTGCCACCTGAGCCAGACGCACTTCCGCCGCCTGTTCCTCTCCATCATGGGCACGACGCCCCTGCAGTACGTCATCCAGATCCGCATCCGCCAGGCATGCATCCTGCTCAACACCACCAGCGAGCCCATCACCTCCATCGCGCAGGCCGTGGGCATCGCCTCCATCTCGAGCTTCAACCGCAATTTCCAGCAGGTCATGAGCGTCACCCCGCAGCAGTACCGCCAGTCCAGCAAGCCCATCCGCGCCCGGCAGAAATCCTGCATTCTGCCCTACAAGGGCTGGCTGGTCCCCGAGAATCTCTGACGCGCAGGAGGGAGCACGATGAACACACTGGACCTGTCCGGCCTGTGGCGCTGCCGGACGGACGAGGGCTGCGCGCCTGTGCGCCTGCCCGGCACGCTGGACACAAACGGCATCGGCCATGCCGACCTCACCGCCGCGCCATGGCATCCGGATGAAAACTGCAACGCCGCGCTGGCGGCGGAAAGCGTCATCGCCACGCGCCTGACGCGCAGGCACACCTACGAGGGCCCCGCGGTCTTCACCCGCACGCTCGAATATGTGCCGCCTGCGGGCAAGCGCGTCTTTCTGCTTTGCGAGCGCACGCGCCGCCTGTCCCTGCGCGTCAACGGCCGGGAGGTGCCGCACTTTCTGCCCGCCTCCGTCTCCACGCCGAATGTCTTCGAGGTCACAGGGTATCTGACCGGCCGCGACGAGCTCTCGCTCACCTGCGACAACCGCTATCCCGGCTGGCCGCACGACGACATCGTCTTCTCCTGCGCCGCGACGGACGAGACGCAGACCAACTGGAACGGCGTGATCGGCGGGCTGTGCCTGCGCGTGGAGGAGCCGGTGTTCATCCACGCGCTGCGGGTCTATCCGCGCGGCAATACGCTGGACGTGTGCCTAGACGTCTCCGCCGACCGCGCCTGGCAGGCGGACGTCACCGTGACCAGCGACGCGCTGGCATCGCCCGCAGGCGTCAAGGCGCAGGGCGGCGCGGGCTTCTCCTGCGTCTGGCTGCGCGGCCTGCCGCTGGCCGCAGGCGTGCGCCGCTGGGACGAGGGCGAGGGAAACCTTTACGCGCTCACCGCCTCGCTGGGCGGCGCGGCGAGGACCGTCTCCTTCGGCGTGCGCAGCTTCCGCGCGGAAAACGGGCGTTTTGTGCTGAACGGGCGCACGATCTTTCTGCGCGGCGAGACGAACTGCGCCGTCTTCCCGGAGACCGGCCATCCCCCGACGGACGTCGCCTCCTGGCGGCGCATCCTGGCCGTCTACCGGCGCTATGGCGTCAACTGCGTGCGCTTCCACAGCCATTGTCCGGCGGAGGCCGCGTTTGCCGCTGCGGACGAGGCGGGCATGCTCATGCAGCCGGAGCTCTCGCACTGGAACCCGCGGAACGCCTTTTCCTCCCCAGAGAGCCGCGCGTACTACCGCGCGGAGCTCGAGGGCGTGCTGCGCATGCTCGCCAATCACCCCTCGTTCGTCATGCTCACCCTGGGCAACGAGCTGCACATGGACGAGGAGGGTCAGGCCTTCGCCGATTCGCTGCTCGCCCTCGCGCGCAGCGTCGATCCCACCCGCCTGTACGCCGCCGGCTCCAACAACCACTACGGCGCGAAGGGTCCCAACCCCGCAGACGACTTCTACGCCGCCTGCTGCTGCCGGGAGCACGCGCTGCGCGCGACCAGCTCGCCCATGACCGGCTGGCTCAACGAGCGCTCTCCCGACCTGCGCACGGACTACGCCCCGGCCATGCGGGCCATCCGGGCAGGCAGCGGCCAGCCGGCCGTCTCCTTCGAGGTGGGCCAGTATGAAGTCCTGCCGGATTTTGACGAGCTGGCGGAGTTCCGGGGCGTGACGCGCCCGGACAACCTTCGCCTCATCCGCGGCAAGGTGGAGGCCGCGGGCCTGCTGCCCCGCTGGAGGGCCTATGTCGAGGCGACGGGCGAGCTTGCGCTGCGCTGTTACCGCGCGGAGGTCGAGGCCGCGCTGCGCACCCGGGCGCTCTCCGGCCTCTTTCTGCTGGGCCTGCAGGACTTCCCCGGTCAGGGCACGGCGCTGGTCGGCATGCTGAACAGCCATCTTTCGCCCAAGCCCTATGCCTTTGCGCAGCCAGAGCGCTTTGCCCGCTTCTTCACAGCCGTCCTGCCGCTCGCGCTGCTGCCGCGCCTGACCTATACCGCCCGCGAGACGCTTGAGGCCGGCGTGCGCGTGGCCAACTACGGCAGGCAGGCGCTCGAGGGCGTTCCCACGTGGACGCTCGAGGGCGGAGGCGTTTCCATGCGCGGCACGCTGCCCCCTGCGCGCGCCGCGTGCGGCGCTTTGGCGGAGTTGGGCAGCATATCCGTTCCGCTGAGCGGCGTCAAAAAGGCCGCCAGGCTGACGCTCACCGTCTGCCTGTGCGGCCATGAAAACAGCTATGATCTCTGGGTCTATCCGGACGGGCCCTTCGCCTGTCCGGAAGATGTGTACGAGTGCAGGACGCTCGACGCGCGCGCCCTCGCCGCGCTTAAGCGGGGCGGCAGGGTCTTTCTCGCGCCGGATTCCACGAAGGAGGCGCTGCCCCATTCCATCCGGGGGCAGTTCTCCACGGACTTCTGGTCCGTCGGCACGTTCCCCTCGCAGGAGGGCGGCATGGGCCAGCTCATCGACGCGGCGCATCCCGTCTTTGCTTCCTTCCCCACGGACACGCACACCGATTGGCAGTGGTGGCCGATGGCCTCCCAGCGCGCCGTGATCCTGCCCGAAGCACTCCGGGGGCTCCGGCCCATCGTGACGCTGATGGACAGCTACGCCTATCTGCGGCCCATGGCGCAGCTGCTTGAGTGCCGCTGCGGCGGGGGAAGGCTGCTCTTCTCCTCGCTGGGCCTGCACCGCCTGACGCAGTATCCTGAGGCGCGGGCGCTGCTTGGCTCCATCTATCGCTATCTGGGCTCGGACGCCTTCGCGCCCGCGCAGGAGGTCCCGATCGAAGCCGTGCGCGCGATTTTGGCGTAGAGGAACGTTAGGGCTGCTGCCCTAAAACCCGCTCGGGGACATTGTTCCGGGGAACTCGCATAGTCGCGCCTCAGGCGCTCCTTGCGATTCCCGACGCTCCGCCTGCCTGTTTCGCCCACTGGGCGCGGCAGGCTCCGGTCCCCCAGACCCCTTCTTCGCTTCGCGCGGCAAAAAGCCTGTTGACAAAATCTCTTACACGCCCACCGCGAACAGGCCGCCCGCGCCGCCGGAGTGCAGGAACAGCACGCGGTCCGTAGGCTTGAATGCTCCTTCTCGCGCCATGGCGATCAGCCCGGCGAAGGCCTTGCCGGTGTAGACCGGGTCCAGGAAGATGCCCTCGTTTTCCGCCATCATCGCCACGGCGGCGTTGCCCTCCTGCGAGGGGATCGCATAGCCGGGGCCGCACAGGTCGCGCAGGTCAAAGTCCGCCGCGCTCACCTGCACCGGAGCGCCCATCAGCGCCGCCGCCTCGCGCATCAGGCGGACCGTGATCTCCTCGAAGGGGTCGCTGTCCACCATCATGCCGGTCACGCGCGTGCCGGGCAGATAGAGCTTCGCGCCCAGCGCAAGGCCGGCCATCGTGCCGCCGCTGCCCTCCGCGCAGACGATGTGGTCAAAGTGCAGCCCCTGGTCGCGGATCTCCCGCACGCAGTCCACATAGCCCAGCGTGCCCAGCGCGTTGGAGCCGCCGCAGGGAATCTTGTAATACGGCCGGCCCAGCGCCGTGCCCACGCGGTCCATCTCGGCGTAGATGTCCGCGTAGTCGTCCGTGTCCATGAAGCGCACGTCCACGCCCATCAGGTGCTCCAGCAGCTGGTTGCCCTGACGCGCCGTCACGCCGCGCTTTTTGAGGATCAGGATGGGCGTCATGCCCAGCTTCCTCGCCGCGGCGGCGGTCAGCATGGCGTGGTTGGACTGCGCGCCGCCGGTGGTGAAGACCACCTCGGCGCCCTGCGCCCTCGCGTCGGCAAGCAGATACTCCAGCTTGCGCACCTTGTTGCCGCCCAGGCCCAGGCCGGTCAGGTCGTCGCGCTTGACGTAGACCTGCGTGCCCAGGAGGCGGCTGATGTTCGCAAGCCGTTGAACCGGCGTGGGAAACACGCCGAGGGATACCTTGTCAAATTCCTGTGTCGTCTTCATGGCAGAGCTCCTTCCGTCCGTTTCGGTATGGATCAGTTTGGATACAGTATAGCGCGCTTTGCAGCCCCGCGCAACCGCCTTCTTCCGCGTCCTGAGCGCGAAAAAAGGTGGTTGCGTTCTTTGCGCAAAGCCGATATAATGGAAAAACAGCGTTTATCACGAATGATCAACGAATGACTACCATCCAAAGGCGGAATCACCATGTATCGAATCATGACAGCGGACGAGGCGATCAGCCTGATCCGCGACGGAGACTGCATCTGCGTCAATTCCTTCGTCGGCATTGAAAACCCGGTCGAGCTGCACGAGGCGCTCGGCCGCAGATATGAAAAGACCCATTCCCCCAAGCACCTGACGGTCGTTTCCAGCGCGGGCTTCGGCGTGTGGGACGAAAACCGCGCCGCGGAGGGCTACATCCGCGCCGGCGCCGTGGACCGCCTGATCTGCGGCCATTTCGGCTCGATGCCCAGCACCAAGAAGATCATCCTGGAAAACCGCTTCGAGGCGTACAACCTGCCGCTGGGCTGCATCTCCCATGCCATCCGCGCGCAGGCGGGCGGCATCCCCGGCGCGCTCTCCAAGGTCGGCCTGGACATCTTCGTGGACCCGCGCCGCGAGGGCCCGGGCATCAACCAGATCTCCACCGACTCCTCGTTCGTCAAGGTCGTGACGGTGGACAACGAGGAGTTCCTCTACTACAAGCTCCCCAGGATCACCGTCGCGATGATCAAGGGCACCGCCGCCGACCGCAAGGGCAACATCTCCTTTGACGACATGTACATGTCCGGCGACGCGCTCTCCATCTGCCAGGCCGCCAAATCAAACAACGGCATCGTCATCGTCCAGGTGGACCGCATCGTGGACATGCCCTCCCGCCCGCGCAACGCCATCATCCCGGGCTGTCTGGTCGATGCGATCATCGTACAGGAGCCAGAGGCGCGCGACGAGGCCTTCACCGCGCTCACCGGCAGCTTTGAAATCCCCTTTGAGGACTGGCACGGCTGGACCGAGAAGCTCGAGGCCGTCACCTCCGCCAGCCGCGAGCGCAGCGCCGCCAGCCACATCATCGGCAGGCGCGCCGCGCGCGAGCTGCGCCAGGAGGACATCGTCAACATCGGCATCGGCATTCCGGAGATGATCTCCCAATACGCCAAGCAGAACGGCATGCTCGATCACATCACGCTGACGGTGGAATCCGGCGGCATCGGCGGCTTCCCCGCCTCCGGCAAGGTGTTCGGCGCGATGATCGGCGCGGCCTCCGTCTACGACATGGCCAACCAGTTCGACCTGTACAACCACGGCGGCCTGGACATCTGCTTCATGGGCGCGCTGGAGGTGGACCGCTACGGCAACGTGAACGCCCACCGCGGCCCCGGCGCCTACGCGGGCATCGGCGGCTTTGCCAACATCACCGCCAAAACCCCGACGGTCGTCTTCTGCCTCACCTTCAACACGAAGGGCCTGAGCGTCGCGCAGGACGGCGAGAGCGTCACCGTCCTGCACAACGGCGAGGTGCCCAAGTTCGTGCAGACCGTGCGCTCCATCAGCTTCTCCGCGCGAAATGCCGTGCGCAACGGCCAGAAGGTGCTCTACGTCACCGAGCGCTGCGTGTTCATCCTCACCGCCCGCGGCCTCAAGCTGCTGGAGGTCTACCCCGGCGTGGACATGCAGCGGGACATCCTCGATCTTCTGCCGTTTGACGTGGAGCTGCCCGACAGCTATCACATCTGATTTGACCTCCTCAAGAGGGAGGAGGACCGTCCGAAGGATGGTGGAAGGCGTCAATAAGCCGCGGCGCACTGCCGCGGTTTTTTCGTCCCTTTTTTACAAGATCCGAACGTTTTTTGAAAAGCTTCGCAGAATCATCCCGAAAAAACTTGCATTTATGGAAGATTTAGGTATAATGGGTTTGTTTTGTTCAGCATGCTCATGCCTGCACCGCAGAAGATGCGGGCATGAACCACAACAGCATTTGATGGAGGTTGTCACGATGCGTAAACTGCTCTCTCTGGCGCTCGTTCTGGCGCTGGCGGTCATCCTGCCGGTCGCTGCGTTCGCCGAAGGCTCCCTGGTCGTCTACACTCCGAACCCGGACGAGGAGATCACCTACATCCTCAACACCTTCGCTGAGAAGTACGACGTGGCCGTCGAGCTTCAGTCCATGGGCACCGGCGTGTGCTACACCCGCCTGGACAGCGAGAAGGCCAACCCGCAGGCCGACGTGATGTTCGGCGGCGTGGAGACCACCTGGACCCACGACTATCCGGACCTGTTTGAGACCTATGTGGCCAATGGCAACGAGAAGCTGCCCGCCGAGTACCAGAATCCGGACGGCCTCATCACCTACTATATCCTGGGCGGCAGCTGCGTCCTGATCGTCAACGACGAGCTCGAGGCCGAGCTGGGCATCGAGATCAAGACCTACGACGACCTGCTCAATCCGGCGCTCAAGGGCAAGATCGCCTGCGCCGACCCGGCTTCCTCCTCCTCCTCCTTTGCGCACCTGTGCAACATCCTGCTGGCCAAGGGCGACGGCGAGAACCCGTATGAGAGCGACGCGGCCTGGACCTATGTCGAGAGCCTCATCGGCCAGCTCGATCACAGCCTGACCAGCGGCTCCTCCGCCGTGTACAAGGGCGTGGGCAACGGCGAGTACGTCGTGGGCCTGTCCTACGAGGTCGGCGTGGCCGGCTTCATCCGCAACGGCGCGCAGGGCGTGCACGCGGTGTATCCGACCGAGGGCGTCTGCTGGACCCCGGTGGGCTCCTCCATCGTGAAGGGCGCCAAGAACATGGACAACGCGAAGCTGTTCATGGACTGGCTGATCTCCGACGAGTGCCAGACCATCATGGCCGAGAAGACCGTCTGCCGCGGCGTGCGCACCGACCTCTTCCAGCCGACCGAGTACATGCCGTCCTTTGACACCCTGAACCTCAAGCAGGAGGACGACGAGTACACCTCCGCCAACAAGCAGACCATCATCGATCACTGGACCGCGCTGTGGACCAAGTAATCCGGTGACCCGGCACAGATCGAAAAGCGTCCCGGCGCGACCGGGCCTCTGCCAAGCATCCGAGATCATCCAGAGAGGCTCGCCTCTCTGGATGATTTTCTTCACCCCAAAGAAACCGCACATCGAGCACCGGACAGCTTCCATATTCAGCTGTTCCCAAGAGGATGCGGGCACGGCCCGCAAGAAGGAGACTGCATATCCATGAGCGTCAACATCCGCATCGACCATGCCCGCAAGTGCTATGGCAGCAACGTCATCATCGAGGACCTCTCCGTGAGCATCCGCGAGGGCGAATTCTTCACGCTGCTCGGCCCGTCCGGCTGCGGCAAGACCACCCTGCTGCGCATGATCGCCGGCTTCAACTCCATCGAGGGCGGCGATTTCTACTTCAACGACACCCGCATCAACGATATCGACCCCAGCAAGCGCCGCATCGGCATGGTCTTCCAGAACTATGCCATCTTCCCGCACCTGTCCGTCGCCGACAACGTCATGTTCGGCCTCAGGAACCAGCCGGTCAGGCTGCCCAAGGCGGAGATGAAGGCGCAGGCCGAGAAGTTCATGAAGCTCATGCACATCGACGAGTACGCCGACCGCATGCCCGAGCGCCTCTCCGGCGGCCAGCAGCAGCGCGTCGCGCTGGCCCGCGCGCTGGTCATCCAGCCGGACGTGCTGCTGATGGACGAGCCGCTCTCCAACCTGGACGCCAAGCTGCGCGTGGAGATGCGCGAGACCATCCGCGAGATTCAGCGCAGCGTGGGCATCACCACCGTCTACGTCACGCACGACCAGGAGGAGGCCATGGCGGTCTCCGACCGCATCGCCGTCATGAACCTGGGCGAAATCCAGCAGATCGGCGCGCCGAAGGCGATCTATCAGCGCCCGGCGAACCTGTTCGTCGCCAGCTTCATCGGCCGCACCAACCTGCTCCCCGGCGAAATCCGCATCGCGGACGGCCGGGCGGAGCTGACCGTCTCTGGCAGCTACCGCATGACGATGGACAACCTGCTGGCAAGCGAGATGCACGATCAGAAGGTCGTCGTCTCCGTCCGCCCGGAGGAATTCATCATCGCCACGGACGGCGAGGGCCTGCGCGCGACGGTGACGGGCAGCACCTTCCTGGGCCTGAACATGCACTACTTCCTGACCCTGGAGACCGGCGAGCACGTCCAGGTCATCCAGGAGGCGGAGCTCGATTCCGTCCTGCCCGAGGGCAGCAGCGTGGTGCTTGCCATGAAGCAGCACAAGCTCAACATCTTCTGCGAGGACGGCAGCAGAAACCTGGTCCGCGGCGTGATCAATGACGCGGCGGCGGAGCGTCAGGAGGGCTGAGCATGAAGCAGAAGCGTCCCATGGACGTCTGGCAGGTCATCTCGTTCGTGATCCTCGGCCTGTACGCCCTGTTCCTCATCCTGCCGATGTTCCAGCTGCTGCGCAATTCGGTCGTCGGCGCGGACGGCCGGTTCAGCCTGGAGTATTTTGAGGAGTTCTTCACCAAGGAATACTACTACGGCACGCTGCTCAACAGCTTCAAGGTCAGCGTGGCCGTGACCGCCGTTTCGCTCGTGCTGGGCATCCTGTTCGCGTATTTCTACAACCTGTTTGAAATGAAGGGCAAGGCCCTTCTGCACACGCTGGCCATCCTGTGCAGCATGTCCCCGCCGTTCATCGGCGCGTACAGCTGGATTCAGATGTTCGGCCGCGGCGGCATCTTCACCAAGCTGCTCAGCTCGCTGCTTGGCATCAAATTCCCGGACATCTACGGCTTCACCGGCATTGTCATCGTCATCACCTGCCAGCTCTTCCCGCTGGTGTTCCTCTACATCACCGGCGCGCTGCGCAACATCGACAACTCGCTGATCGAGGCGGCCTCCGGCCTGGGCTGCTCCAGCGTGAAGCGCTTCTTCGTGGTCATCCTGCCGCTGTGCATGCCCACGATCCTCGCCGCCGCGCTGCTGGTGTTCATGCGCGCGTTTGCGGACTTCGCCACGCCGCTGCTCATCGGCAAGGGCTTCCAGACGTTCCCGGTGCTCATTTACAACCGCTACGTCGGCGAGACCTCGATGAACCACAACTTCGCTGCAGCGCTCTCCGTCATCGGCATCGTGGTCACGGCGGCCATCTTCCTGGTGCAGAAGTTCGCGACGACCCGCTTCAGCTTCACCATGAACGCGCTGCACTCCATCGAGACGCACAAGCCCCGGCGCCTGACCAGCATCCTCATCCACTTCTACTGCTACGCCATCGTCGGCGTGGCGCTGCTGCCGCAGGTGTTCGTCGCCTGGCAGTCCTTCCGCAAGTGCAAAGGCGGCGTGTTCCAGCCCGGCTACAGCCTGGACAGCTACCGGGAGGCCTTCGGCAAGATCATGAAGCGCAGCCTGCCCAACACGTTCACCATCGGCCTGGCCGCGCTCGCGCTGGTCGTCCTGCTGGCGATCCTGATCGCCTACCTGGTCGTGCGCCGCAGCAACGCGGTCAACAACGTGATCGACACGCTCTCCATGGTGCCCTACATCATCCCGGGGGCGGTCGTCGGCATTGCGCTGGTCATCACGTTCAACGACGGCCCGCTGGTGCTCACCGGCACCGCGGCGATCATGGTCATCGCGCTGATCATCCGCCGTCTGCCCTACACCATCCGCTCCTCCGTCGCCATCCTGCAGCAGATTCCGATGTCGATCGAGGAGGCCGCCATCTCCCTGGGCTGCTCCAAGCTCAAGGCGTTCTTCACCGTCACCGTGCCGATGATGACCAACGGCATCATGTCCGGCGCGGTCATCAGCTGGATCACGATCATCACGGAGCTGTCCACCGCCATCATCCTGTACAGCGTGCGCACAGAGACCCTGACGCTGGCCATTTACACCAACGTGGTGCAGGGCAACGACGGCGTCGCCTCCGCCATCGCGACCATCCTGCTGGCGGTCACCACCGCGTCGCTGCTGCTGTTCATGAAGTTCTCCAAGAACAAGGAAATCGCGATCTGATCAACTTTCTTCTTCGCCTCGCGCGGCGATAAGCAACATCACAAAAGGAAGCACACAACCATGGACAAACTCAAAGCCTTTCTTGCCCGCAAGGGCGTCGTCTGCTCCTTCAGGCAGTACGGCGTGGACGCGCTCAGCGCCATGGCGCAGGGCCTGTTCTGCACGCTGCTGGTGGGCACCATCCTCAACACCCTCGGCCAGCAGCTGCACATCGGCTTTCTGACCGCGCCCATCGTCTCCGTCGGCACGGTCTCCTACACCGTCGGCGGCCTCGCCTCCGCGATGGTCGGCCCGGGCATCGCTGTGGCCATCGGCAGCGCGCTGCACTGCCCGCCGTTGGTGCTCTTTTCGCTCATTCCCGTGGGCTTCGCCGCCAACGCCATGGGCGGAGCGGGCGGCCCGCTGGCCGTCTACGCGGTCACCATCATCGCCGCCGAGCTGGGCAAGCTCGTCTCCAAGGAGACCCGCATCGACATCCTCGTCACGCCCTGCGTCACCGTGATCGCCGGCGTCGCCGTCGCGCAGCTGATCGCTGCGCCCATCGGCAGCGCCGCGCGCGCCGTCGGCCTGGCCATCATGTGGGCGACGGAGCTGCAGCCCTTCTTCATGGGCGTGCTCGTCTCCGCGCTCATCGGCGTCGCGCTCACGCTGCCCATCTCCTCCGCCGCGATCTGCGCGGCCTTCGGCCTCACCGGCCTGGCCGGCGGCGCGGCGGTCGCGGGCTGCTGCGCGCAGATGGTCGGCTTCGCCGTGATGAGCTTTAAGGAGAACCGCTGGGGCGGCCTCGTGGCCCAGGGCGTGGGCACCAGCATGCTGCAGATGCCCAACATCCTCAAGAATCCCCGCATCTGGATCCCGCCGACGCTCGCCTCGATGATCACCGGCCCGCTGGCCACCTGCGTCTTCCGCCTCCAGATGAACGGCTCGCCCGTCTCCTCCGGCATGGGCACCTGCGGCTTCGTCGGCCAGATCGGCGTATACACCGGCTGGATCAGCGACGTCGCCGCCGGCACGAAGGCCGCCATCACGCCGATGGACTGGATCGGCCTCCTGCTCATCAGCTTCATCCTGCCCGCCGTGCTGAGCACGCTCTTTTGCCGCGTGCTCGAAAAGCGGGGCTGGATTCGCGAGGGCGACCTGAAGCTCGATCTGTAATTTCCCTTTTCAGCGCGTGCATGCTTTTGCACGCGCTTTTTTCTATGCACCGCTTTTTGCAGGATTCTCGCTCTTTCGATTCAATTTGCAGGATTTCCTGCAAATCTCTTGCATTTTTTGCCGAATGTGGTACAATAGAAACGCTGTGTGATCAACAATCAGGAAAAACAAAGAGGTTTTGCACATGATTCATCTGGCAGAACGCATGGCCTGCGTCCATTCCGATATCCGCGGCCCGCTCTATCGCGAGGCCCTGCGCATGCAGCAGCAGGGCATTCCGGTGATGAAGCTCAACACGGGCAATCCGGCGGCCTTCGGCTTCCCGCTGCCCGAGAGCATCCGCGCCGCGCTGGAAGGGCGCGCCGAGGAGGGCGTTCCCTACTGCGACTTTCAGGGCATGCCCGCCGCCCGGCAGGCCATCGTGAACTACTGCCTGGGCAAGGGCATCGAGGACATCGAGCCGGAGGACGTGTTCATCGGCAACGGCGTGAGCGAGGTCGTGAGCTTCGCCCTGCTGCCGCTGCTCGATCCGGGCGACGAGGTGCTCATCCCCACGCCGAACTACACGCTCTGGAGCAACACCATCCGCCTGTGCGGCGCGACGCCCGTGTATTACCGCTGCGACGAAGCCGCCGGCTGGAACCCGGACGTGGCCGACCTGCGCAGCAGGATCACCGCCCGCACCCGCGCGATGGTCATCATCAACCCGAACAACCCCACCGGCGCGCTCTATGACACGCAGGTGCTCTACGATATGCTCGAGGTGGCGCGCCAGCACAGCTTGATCGTCTTCTCCGACGAGATCTACGACCGGCTGGTGATGGACGGCCTTGAGCACGTATCCACGGCATCCCTCGCGCCGGACCTGATCGTGGTGACGATGAACGGGCTGTCGAAGTCCCATTCCCTGTGCGGCTATCGCTGCGGCTGGATGGTCCTGAGCGGCCCGCGCCAGCTGCGCGAGCAGTACCGCGACGGCATTGTGCAGCTCACGAGCATGCGCCTGTGCGCCAACGCGCTGGCGCAGCTGGTCATCCCCGCCGCGCTTAAAGACATGGAGACCCCGCGCGCCATGGTTCGCCCGGGCGGGCGCCTCTACGAGCAGCGCGCCGCGACGCTCGAGGTGCTGGATACCATCCCCGGCCTGAGCTATGTGAAGAACCGCGCCGCGTTCTACCTCTTCCCGAGGCTGGACGCCGGGCGGTTTGCCATCACGGACGACCGCCGCTTCGCGCAGGACCTGCTGCACGAGACGCACATTCTCGTGGTGCCGGGCAGCGGCTTTGACTACCCGGACAGCCATCACTTCCGCCTGGTCATGCTGCCCGAGGCGGACGAGCTGCGCGAGGCCATGGGCCGCATGGCACGGTTCCTGGAAACCTACCGGCAGAATTGACGCAAAAGAGAGAGGCTTCACGCAGAAACCTCTCTCTTTTCTCGTGTTCTGGAATTCGCATTGTAACCATCGCCGATCCAAAATATCGTCAGTCCTCGACCTCGATATCGATCCCCAGTTCCCTGGGCAAAAAGCGCGGGCAGACGTTCTCGCTGGAGGTGATGACTGACGCGGCCAGCTGCGCGCCGATGTCGATCGCCTCCGGGAGGCTCTTGCCGTAGGTGAGGCCGATGGACACGCCCGCGCAGAACGCGTCGCCCGCGCCGGTGGTGTCCTTCACCTGCACGTCGATGGCCGGGCAGCAGCCCTTCGTGCCCTGCATGTCCGCGTAGACCGCGCCCTCGCCGCCGAGGGTGACGACCATCGACGGGATCTGCGCCTGCACGACCTTCTCGGCCAGGATGTCGCGCATCTCCTCGCGGCTTTTGCCGCTGTAATCGTCGAAGAAGAACATGCCCGCTTCCTGCTTGTTGCAGATGAAGCAGTCAAACTGCTTGAGGAAGTCGCGCCGCTCCGCCGCAAGGCTCATGTTGGAGACCAGCGCGAAGATCTTCTTGCCGTGCTTCTTGGCCAGCTCCAGCACCTTCTTCACCAGCGCCTTGTCCAGATCGACCTCCAGCACCGCCGAGTCCGCGGCCGCAAAGATCTCGTCGCCCTTCTCCTCGAGCAGGTCGACCAGCGGCAGCATGTTCGGGCGCTTGGAGATGGAGCCCGCCACGTCGCCGTTGTTGTCAAACACGGCCAGCCAGGTGCCCATGCCGTCCGGAATGGTCATCACATAGTCGCAGTTGACCTTGTGATTTCTGAGCTTCTGCACCACAGCCTCGCCCATCGGCGTGTCGTCCACGATGCCCAGGTACGTCGGCCTGAGCTCGACGTTGGCGATGTCCTCCACCACGTTGCGCGCCACGCCGCCGTGGATGTACTCCACCCGGCCCACGTTGCGCCCATTGGGGATGTAATTGTCCTGCGGAAAGCCCTTGATATCCACAAATGCCGCGCCGATCACCACGATACCCATAGCCTACGCTCCTTTGTCATGCCAATCAAACCGCCGGCAGCACGCCGGCCTCATCCATCGTCTCTATCATATCACATTTTGCGCAGTTTTCAAATGTCCCTGACGCAAACCGCATCCATGACCGCTTCGATATCCCCGCGGAGCACCAGGTCGGCGCGGCTGTCCGCCTGCGTGTCCTCCCGGTTGATGACCACCATCTTCCTGCTGCCGCCGCGGAAATAGGAGAGCATCGACGTCGCAGGCTCCACCGTCAGGCTCGTGCCCGCGACCAGGAGCAGGTCGCAGCGGGAGATCTCCCGGCAAGCGCCGGTGCTCACATAGGGGTCAAGCCCCTCGCCGTAGAGCACGACGGACGGCTTGACCACGCTGCCGCAGGAGGGACACCGGGGGACGCCCTGGGTTTGCAGGATGTAATCAAGCCCGAAGAGCCGCCCGCACTCGATGCAGCGGTTCTCGTGCACGCTGCCGTGCAGCTCGTAGACGAAGCGGTTGCCCGCCTGCCTGTGCAGGCCGTCGATGTTCTGCGTGATCAGGCCGGCGAGCTTCCCCGCGCGCTCGAGCGCATAGAGCTTTCTGTGCGCGGCGTTCGGCTGCGCCTGCGGATGGAGCATGTGCTCGCGATAAAATGCGTAGAACAGATCCGGATGCAGATAGAAAAACGACTGGCTGAGCATCATCTCCGGCGTGAGCTCGCCGTATTTGCGCCTGTACAGCCCGTCCTCTCCGGTGAAGTCCGGGATGCCCGACGCGGTGCTCACGCCCGCGCCGCCAAAGAACACGATGCGCTTTGCCCGGTCGATCATCGCCTGAAGCTGCGAAATGCCATCCAACGCTGTTCCCTCCCTCTGCAGGACATTATCCCACGATTTTGTCCGTTTTTCAACGGCTGACCCGCACCTGATCCGGCTTGACAAGCCGGATCGCTCACGATAAGATCATGTATCATGTCGCTGAAAGAAGGCCTATCATGCAAAAGAATGACAATGCATTTCTCGGGACGGAGCCGGTCGGCAGGCTGCTGCTCCGTCTTTCCGTGCCCACGGTTGCCGCGCAGCTGATCAACATGCTCTACAACATCGTGGACCGCATCTACATCGGCCATATGCCCGGCTCCGGCAACCTGGCGCTGACCGGCGTGGGCGTGTGCATGCCCATCATCCTGTTCGTCTCCGCGTTTGCCGCGCTCATCGGCGCGGGCGGCGCGCCGCGCGCGTCCATCTTCATGGGCAAGGGCGACCCGGACAGCGCGGAAAGGACGCTCGGCGGCTGCTTTACGCTGCAGGCCGTCGTCTCGCTGATCCTGACCGCGCTGCTGCTGCTCTTCGCCGAGCCGATGCTCATGGCCTTCGGCGCCAGCGAAAACACGATTGGCTATGCCGCCGATTACATGAGCGTCTACGCGCTGGGCACGATCTTCGTGCAGCTGACGCTCTCGATGAACGCCTACATCACCGCGCAGGGCTTCGCCCGAACCGGCATGTACACCGTGCTCATCGGCGCGGTGCTCAACATCGTGCTCGACCCGCTGTTCATCTTCGTGCTGAACCTGGGCGTGCGCGGCGCGGCGCTGGCGACCATCCTCTCCCAGGGCGTGAGCTGCGTCTGGGTCGTGTCGTTCCTCTGCTCGAAGAAATCCACCATCCGCATCCGGCGAAAGAACCTGCGCGTCAGAAAGGAAATCGTCCTGCCGTGCATTGCGCTGGGCGCTGCCCCGTTCATCATGCAGGCCAGCGAGAGCGTCATCTCCGTGTGCTTCAATTCCTCGCTGCTGCGCTACGGCGGCGACGTGGCCGTCGGCGCGATGACGATCCTGACCAGCGTGATGCAGTTCGCCATGCTGCCGCTCCAAGGGCTTGCGCAGGGCGCGCAGCCGATCACCAGCTTCAACTTCGGCGCGCGCAACGTCAGCCGCGTCAAGCAAACCTTCCGCCTGCTGCTGACCGTCAGCCTCATCTATTCCGTCTCCCTCTGGGCGCTGATCCAGCTCTTCCCGCAGGCATTCGCCTCGCTCTTCACCTCTGACGCGGCGCTGCTCGCCTTCTCCGCCAAGGCGCTGCGCGTCTACTGCGGCGCGCTGTTCATCTTCGGCATCCAGCTGTCCTGCCAGATGACCTTCGTCGCCATCGGCTACGCCAAGTCCTCGATCCTCGTCGCCGTCATGCGCAAGTTCGTGCTGCTCCTGCCGCTGATCTACATCATGCCGCGCCTGGTCAGCAATCCGGTCATGGGCGTGTACCTGGCCGAGCCGGTCGCGGATACCCTCGCGGTCCTCTTCACCATCGCGCTGTTTGGCAGCCAGTTCAAAAAGGCGATCGCCAGCATGGGATGACGTTCCCGATTGCCCCGCGCGCGTTTTCGTGCTATACTGAACTGCACGCAATTCCCCGCATGCAGGAGGATGACCAATCATGAAAATTTCCAAGAAGGACGCGCTGATGTGGTTTGAGTTCTTTGCCTCGCTGCCCGAGGACGAGGAGCTGCTCACCCATCAGCAGGAGATCGCGCTGGCAACGTTTGCCCAGATCGAGGCCGCGGTGGACGCACGCAATGCGCGGCTGATGCGCGAGATTCCGGGCCTCAAGACGCTCGGCGGCCGCACATACTATGTCGGCGAGGACAGCAGGTTCTCCCGGGGCTGCCGCTCCTGCCTGACCGGCACGGGCCTGTCCGCCATCCGCAAGACGAACAAGTGCAACATCCAGTGCAAATTCTGCTATAACTACGGCGAGCTTGACCGCATCCCGCCCATCGGCGAGGGCATGTGGCAGATCGGCGGCACGAAGTTCTACGAGAAGGACATCGACCTGCTGCTCTCCATTCAGGATAAGCCCACCGGCGTCTCCTATGTGTACCTCGAGCCGTTCATGGAGATCGAGCAGTACTATGGCGTCATCGCCAAATTCCGCGCCGCGGGCGTTCACCAGCACATGTACACCAACGGCCTGCTGTGCACGGAGGAGAACCTCAGGGCGCTGGGCGAGGCGGGCCTTGACGAGCTGCGCTTCAACCTCGGCGCGAGCGGCTGCCACGACAGGGTGATCGAAAACATCCGCATCGCGAAAAAGTACATCCCCTACGTCGGCGTCGAAACGCCGATGACCCCGGAGTTCTACGAGGCGTTCATGCCCAAGAAGGAGCAGGTGCTCGCCACCGGTCTCGATTTCATGAACTGCGCGGAGCTGCACCTGAATCCCAACAACATCGGCAACTACGAGGGCGAGAACCTGTACATCGCGCGCCTGGGCTACATCTCCCCGATCTGGAGCCGCGAGATCACCTTCAAAATCATGAAGATGGCGGACGCGGAGAAGTGGCCCCTCGTTGTGCACGACTGCTCCAACCACACCAAATTCGCCCGCGGGCTGAACCTGCGCGGCAAGGAGGGCGGCTGCTTCGGTTCAAGCGACTACGTCTGCGAGTTCCCAACGATGCCCTACGCGGCCTTCCTCCCCATCCTGAGCGACGACCGCTTCGCCTTCCTCGAGGAGGAGCCTCTGCCCTACGGCTATAACCCGGGCGATATTGTGCTGTAAAGCGCATTGCTTGACAAACGGATATCCGGGAGGCTATACTATTCTAAGGAGGCTGAATCACGATGGAAGAGCAAAACATGCTGCAGCTGATTCTGAATGAGCTGAAAACGCTTCGTACCGATGTTGAAGAGCTCAAGCTGATGCGTAAAGATGTCGAAGACCTCAAATCGATGCGTACTGATCTTGAAGATATCAAGCACATTCGTGCGGATGTCGAAGGCCTCAAGGAAGGCATGAATTCCATGTGCGCCGACGTCGAACACCTCAAGGAAGACATGAAATCCATGCGCGCTGATTTCGAAGACCTCAAGGAGAGCCAGAAATCCATGCGCGCTGATTTCGAAGACCTCAAGGAGGGCCAGAAATCCATGCGCGCGGATTTCGAAGACCTCAAGGAAGGCCAGAAGTCCATGCGCGCTGACGTGGAAGACCTCAAGGAGGGCCAGAAATCCATCCGGCGCGACATCGCCCGCGTAGATCGCAAGCTCGACCGTCTGTCCAATGACGTCGGCGATACCCTCGCCATCGTCACCGAAGCCACCGATTACGAAATGAGCAAGCTCAGAGAAGCGAAATAAGCAAAGCAATCATCCACAGTCCTTGTATATGGGAAGCACCGGGGCGTCATCTGCCCCGGTGCTTCTCCTTTTTCTTCTGCTGCTTCAGCGCAAACTGCCGCGCTTCCTCGGCCAGTTTCTGTTCCCGGCTCTTTTCCCTGCGCGCCTGCTTGCTCTGCTCCTGCTGCAATTTGAGCGCCTGCTGCGATTTTGTTCCGATGCCGGTTTCCTGAACCTGCTTCTTCACCTCGCGCTGCATCCTCTTGGGGTTCCTTTTCGTCTCCCGCACAGCAGTTTCCACAGCCGGGCTGAAGGACAGGCTGAAATAGTGCTTTTGAATGAACGCGAGCACCTCGCAGTCCTTCGGCTCCGCGCCAAAGGTGACCTTGGCCACCGACAGCGTTCCATCCTCGGTCTTCTCAAAGACGCCCACCCAAAAGGGCTCCTCAAAATACACGACCAGCCTGCTGCACACATTGCCCATGACAATCCCTCCTGCTCGATTGAGATGGGCAAAGAACGGACAACCCGGAGGGGCAGGTTACTTACCACGGATACCGGCATGATGCCGGCTGCATCCCCGACAAAGCTCTGTAAATTCTGTGGCTCTGTGCCCGAGACCAAAGCTTCGCGGAGAAACAGACATCACAAGGGTTCCGTGACGGCCGGGCTACCTACCGGCTCTGGCATGCGCATGCATGCGTTGCGTTTTTATCTTTGCCGTCTATATCATGCCTTGCGGCAGGATATCCTCAGATATGCTGTTGTCCGCGTCAGGAACAGCTGCATGCGCCGCCATCCTCATGGCCGCCGCAGCCGTGCTCGCCGCACACATGGTCTGCACCGTGGTGCTCATCGTGATGGCTGCAGTTCGGCGCGTCGCTCGCCTCGAGCGTGCCCGCCAGCAGGCGGCGGACCGCCTCGTCCGCGTCGCCCTGCACGCCGCCGTGGATTTTGATGCCAAACTGCCTAAGCGCGCTCTGCGCGCCGCCGCCGATGCCGCCGCAGATCAACTCGTCCACGCCGTTCATCATCAAAAAGCCCGCCAGCAGGCTGTGACCGCTGCCGGTCGCGTCAATCACGCGGCTGGAGAGCACCTGGCCGTCCTCCGCCTCGTAGAGCTTGAACGTGGCGCAATGGCCGAAGTGCTGAAAAATCTGTCCATTCTCATAGGTTACTGCAATCTTCATGAGATCTGCCTCCTGCATTTGCCGTTGTATTCCTGTCTGTTTCGCCATCAACGCCGGAATTCCTCCGCACGCGTTGCAAAATTCCGGCAGTGCCCTTATAATAGAGATGTTTTTTGACGGTTTCCCCGTCAGCATATCCGCAAAGCAGGTGATCGTTTTTGAAGAAACTCTTCGTCTATTTCAAGGGCTACGGCCGCGAGTGCGTGCTCGGCCCGCTGTTTAAGCTGCTGGAGGCGTCGTTTGAGCTCATCATTCCGCTGATCGTGGCGAGCATCATCGACCGCGGCATCGCCGCAGGCGACAGCGGGCACGTCGCGCGGATGGTGCTGTGCATGGCGGCGCTGGGCCTCATCGGCCTGCTGGCCGCGGTCACGGCACAATATTTCGCCGCCAAGGCCGCCATCGGCTTCTCCACGCGGCTGCGCCACGCGCTCATGGCCCACATTCAGATGCTCTCCTACACGGAGCTGGACACGCTGGGCACCTCCACGCTCATCACCCGCATGACCAGCGACGTCAACCAGGTGCAATCCGGCGTGAACATGTGCCTGCGCCTGCTGCTGCGCTCGCCGTTCGTGGTCTTCGGCGCGATGGTGATGGCCTTTACGATCGACGTGCGCTGCGCGCTGATTTTCGCCGCCGTTATCGCCGTGCTCTGCGCGATCGTCTTCTCGATCATGCTCATCACCATCCCCCGGTACCGCGCCGTGCAGGGCCAGCTGGACAGCGTCACCGCCGCCACGCGCGAAAACCTGAACGGCGTGCGCGTGCTGCGCGCCTTCTGCAAGGAGGAGGCGGAGACCGAGAAGTTCGCCCGGCGCAACCAGCTGCTCACCCGCATGCAGCTGGCCGTGGGCCGCATCTCCGCCAGCATGAACCCGCTGACCTATGTGGTCATCAACGCGGCGGTCATCGCGCTCATCCACAGCGGCGCGGTGCGCGTGCAGATGGGCACGCTCTCGCAGGGCGAGGTCATCGCGCTGTACAACTACATGAGCCAGATCCTGGTCGAGCTGGTGAAGATGGCCAACCTCATCATCCTGCTCACCAAGGCCTGGGCCTGCGGCGACCGCATCAGCGCGGTGCTCGACGTGCAGCCCTCCCAGACGGACGGCGTCGCCGCGTTCGTGACGCCCGAGGAGCGCGGCAGCGTCGCGTTCGAGGACGTGTCCCTGCACTACAAGGGCGCCGGCGCGGACGCGCTCGAGCACGTCACCTTCCGCGCCCGGCCCGGCGAGACCATCGGCGTGATCGGCGGCACGGGCAGCGGCAAGAGCACGCTGGTCAGCCTCATCCCCCGCTTCTACGACGCGACGAGCGGCTGCGTGCGTGTGGGCGGCATCGATGTGCGCGAGCTGAAGAAGGAGGTCCTGCGGGGCGCCGTCGCCGTCGTCCCGCAGAAGGCCGTGCTCTTCAAGGGCACCATCCGCTCCAACCTCCTCTGGGGCAACGAAAACGCCACCGAGCAGGAGCTGCTCGACGCGCTGTCGACCGCGCAGGCGCTCGACGTGGTGGAGTCCAAGCCCGGCAGGCTGGACGAGCCGGTCGAGCAGGGCGGACGCAACTTCTCCGGCGGACAGCGCCAGCGCCTGACGATCGCGCGCGCGCTGGTCAAGAAGCCCGACATCCTCATTCTGGACGACAGCGCCTCCGCGCTCGACTACGCGACCGACGCGAGCCTGCGCCGCGCCATCCGCCGGATGGAGCAGCGCCCGACGACGTTCATCGTCTCCCAGCGCGCGTCCTCCGTGCGCTTTGCGGATCAGATCATCGTGCTGGACGACGGCTGCGTCGCGGGCATCGGCACGCACGAGGCGCTGCTGGCCAGCTGTCCGGTCTATCAGGAAATCTACGCGTCCCAGTACGGAAAGGAGGAGGCGGTGCCCCGTGGCTAAGCACAAAATCGACAAAAACGAGCAGCGCGCCGTGCTCGCGCGCGTGATGCGCTACATCCGCCCGCATCTGCCCAAGCTCCTCTTCTCGCTGGTGCTCTCGCTGATCGTCGTGGCGCTCATGCTGTATGTGCCCATCCTCGTCGGCCGGGCGATCGACTGCATCGCCGGCGCGGGGCGGGTGGACTTCGCCGCGCTCAGGCGGGTGCTTCTGACCATCGGCGTGTGCGTCGCGCTGACCGCCGCGGCCCAGTGGCTGCAGAGCGACCTCAACAACCGCGTGACCTACGCCACCGTGCGCGACATCCGCCGCGACGCGTTCGCGCGCATCCAGCAGCTGCCGCTGTCCTACCTGGACAGCCATCCCACCGGCGACGTGGTCAGCCGCATGATCGCTGACGTGGACACGTTCGCCGACGGCCTGCTCATGGGCTTCACGCAGCTGTTCACCGGCGTGATGACGATCCTGGGCACGCTGATCTTCATGCTCACGCTCAACCCGGCCATCACGCTGGCCGTCGTGGTCATCACGCCGGTCTCGCTGCTGGTGGCCAACTTCATCGCCAAGTCCACGCACGACATGTTCGTGCTGCAGTCGAAGACCCGCGGCGAGCAGACCGCGCTGATCGACGAGGCGATCCTGGAGCAGAAGCTGGTGCAGGCCTTTGACCGCGAGGACAAGACCCTCGAGGCCTTTGACGAGATCAACGAGCGCCTGCGCGCCTGTTCGCTGCGCGCGGTGTTCTTCTCCTCGCTGACCAACCCGTGCACGCGCTTCGTCAACTCGCTGGTGTACGCCGCCGTCGCGCTGTGCGGCGCGCTCTCCGCGATCTCCGGCACGCTGACCATCGGCGGGCTGTCCAGCTTCCTCTCCTACGCGAATCAGTACACCAAGCCGTTCAACGAGATCTCCGGCGTGATCACCGAGCTGCAGAACGCGCTCGCCTGCGCGGGCCGCATCTTCGCGCTCATCGACGAGCCGGCGCAGTCGCCCGAGCCTGCGCAGCCCGAGGCGCTGGGCAGCGTGCGCGGCGAGGTCTCCCTCTCCGACGTCTGCTTCTCCTACACGCCGGAGCGAAAGCTCATCGAGCACTTCTCCCTCGATGTGAAGCCCGGCCAGCGCGTGGCCATCGTCGGCCCGACGGGCTGCGGCAAGACCACGATGATCAACCTGCTGATGCGCTTTTACGACGTGGATTCCGGCGCCATCCGCGTGGACGGCCACGAGACGCGCCGCGTCACGCGCGGCGATCTGCGCAGGAACATCGGCATGGTGCTCCAGGATACCTGGCTGTGCGCCGGCACGATCCGCGACAACATCGCCATGGGCCGGCCGGACGCGACAGACGAGGAGATCGTCGCCGCCGCGAAGGCCGCGCACGCGCACGGCTTCATCCGCCGCCTGCCGGACGGCTACCGCACGGTCATCACCGAGAACGGCGGCGGCCTGTCCCAGGGCCAGAAGCAGCTGCTGTGCATCGCGCGCGTCATGCTCTGCCTGCCGCCGATGCTGATCCTCGACGAGGCGACCTCCTCCATCGACACGCGCAC
>JBJEUH010000077.1:0-68042 GCA_051883735.1 Candidatus Ventricola sp. | reverse complement strand
GCAGGGTGGCGGTGGTGGTGCCGTCGCCGGCCACGTCGTTGGTCTTGGTGGCGACCTCCTTCACCAGCTGCGCGCCCATGTTCTCAAAGGCGTTCTCCAGCTCGATTTCCTTGGCGATGGTCACGCCGTCGTTGGTGATGAGCGGCGCGCCGTACTTCTTGTCGAGCACAACGTTGCGGCCCTTCGGGCCCAGGGTGATCTTGACGGTATCCGCCAGGGCGTTGATGCCGCGCTCCAGGGAGCGGCGGGCCTCTTCGCCGAAGATGATCTGCTTAGCCATAATCGTTACCTCCAATTTCTACTCACAAAAAACGGTTGACAGCGCGTCGGATCGGGCAGCAGGCATTCGAGGCCCTTCCGGCCGAAGAATGCGTGAAAGCCGCCGCGAAGCGAAGCAGGTGCGGGCCTGGCCCGCTTATTCGATCACCGCGAGGATGTCGCTCTGGCGAACGATCTTGTATTCCTCGTTGTCGATCTTGATTTCGGTACCGGCGTACTTGGAGTAGACGACCTTCTGGCCGGCCTCCACCTGCATGGTGACGTCCTTGCCATCGACGACGCCGCCCGGGCCAACGGCCACGACGAACGCATACTGCGGCTTCTCCTTCGCGCTGGACGTGAGGATCAGGCCGCCCTTGGTGGTTTCTTCCATCTCCGCGTCCTTGATGACGACGCGATCGAACAGGGGTTTCAGACTCATCTTATTTGACCTCCTTCAGGTTGCTTGCTGCTTTTGTTAGCACTCGATGAAGGCGAGTGCTAATAACGAGATATAATATACGCGACTTGGCACTTTCAGGCAAGACGTAAAAATATCCAAATTTTTACGCTGATCTTTAAATTGACCAAAATTTTAAAAATAATTCCTGCAAACGACCGAACGCATCAATTTTCTTCGATTCTCTTTGGAAATGGCAGTATCCGTGGCGCAAATGTCGTTTTCATGGTATAATCGCCTCATGGAGGAGCCTATGAACCGCAAAAACTTTACGCAGACCATCCTTTCCTGGTACGATCAGGGGCACCGCGATCTGCCCTGGCGGCGGACGCAGGACCCTTACCGTATCTGGATTTCCGAGATCATGCTTCAGCAGACGAGGGCGGAGACCGTCGTTTCCTATTATGAGCGTTTTCTTAAGCGCTATCCGGCCGTGCAGGACCTGGCGGACGCGCCCGAGGAGGAGCTGCTCAAGGCCTGGGAGGGCCTGGGGTATTACTCCCGCGCCCGTTCGCTGCAAAAGGCGGCGAAGGAGATCGTCTCCCAATACGGCGGGCAGCTTCCGGCGGACCTAGACAAGCTGCGCGCGCTGCCCGGCGTCGGGGATTACACCGCCGGTGCGATCGCCTCGATCGCCTTCGGCATTCCTGCCGCCGCGGTCGACGGCAACGTGGAGCGCGTGCTCTGCCGCTGGGACGCGATTGCGGAGGAGGTGGGCACGCCCGCCGTGCGCAGGAAGATCGCCGCGCGCGCGCAGGCGCTTGTGCCGCGCGACCGGCCCGGCGCGTTTGCCAACGCGATGATGGAGATGGGCGCGACGATGTGCACCCCCAAAAACCCCAAGTGCCTGCTGTGCCCCGTTCGCGAGGGCTGCATGGGCTTTGCGCAGGGGATCGCGCAGGAGCTGCCGCGCAAGGCGAAGAAGAAGGCGCAGCGCGTGGAAAACCGCGCCGTGCTGCTCGTCTTCTGCGAAAACCGCGTGCTGATCGTCAAGCGTCAGGAAAAGCTGCTGGGCGGTCTGTTCGTCTTTCCGGACGTGCCGGAGGAGAGCGATCCGGCGAAGCTCTGCCAGGCGCTGGAGGGGATCGGCGTCCGCGCGGCGTACGACGAGCGGCTCGGCCATGCCCGGCATGTGTTCACGCATCTCATCTGGGAGATGGACGTGCACGCGCTGCTCGCCGATGCGCGCACCCAGGTGCCCGGCGGGCAGTGGGTCACGCGTCAGGAGCTTGCCGCTTTGCCGCTGCCCACGGCGGTGAAGGCCGCCAGGGCCCTGGCGATGGAGAGGCTGAACTGATAAGGAGAAGAAGCGTATGGTGTGCATTCTGGTCACCGGCCTGCCCGCCACGGGCAAGAGCACGATGGCGGCGTATCTGTCGGGGCAGCTGGGCATCCCGATGTTCTCCAAGGACGCGATCAAGGAGCGGCTGTTTGACAAGCTGGGCTTTTCCTCGCGCGAGGAGAAGGTGCAGCTCGGCGTAGCCGCGATGGAGATCCTGTACGACTGCGCGAGGGCGTGCCTGTCCTGCGGGCAGAGCGTCATTCTGGAGAACAACTTTGAGGACGTCTCGCGCGAGGGGCTGGCCGCGCTGTTTGCGGCGTGCCCGTGTGATGTGATCACGGTGCAGATGACGGGCGACCTGCGCGCGATCTACCGGCGCTTTGCGCAGCGGGATCAGTCGCCCGAGCGCCATCGCGGGCATGTCGTCAACGACTGCTACCCCGAGAAGCCGGGCAGCGCCGCGGCGCACAGGACGATGCCCTACGAGGCATTCGCAGCCGGCATGCTCGGCCGCGGAATGGATCGCCTGCCGTGGGACGGGCCGTGCCTGCGCGTGGACACGACGGATTTTGAAAAGGTCGATCGGGAGGCGGTGCTCAGCAGCCTGAGGGCGCTGATGGCGCAGCCGGAAAACCCGTGATACGGAGGGAAGCGCATGTGCGGACGCTACTATATCGACGATTCGCTGGCGGGCTTTGAGGCGCTCGTCGAGGAGCTGAACCGCGGAAAGCCCGGCGGCGCGCCTGCCGTGTCCATCAAGACCGGCGAAATTCGCCCGACGGATATCGCGCCGGTGATTGCCAACAGCCGGGCGAGACGGCAGCGGCCGTTTCTGATGCGGTGGGGCTTTTCAGCCGCAGGCCGGGATGCGCGCCCGGTGATCAACGCCAGAAGCGAGACAGCGCATGAAAAGCCGATGTTCCGGGCTTCAATGCTCGAGCGGAGGTGCCTGGTGCCGGCGACGCACTATTTTGAGTGGCAGGCGCAGGGGAAAAGCCGGATAAAGCATGCCATGAAACCGGACGGGCCGCTCATATACATGGCGGGGCTGTACCGGCTGGAGGCGGGCGAGCCGTTTGCGTCGTTCACGATTCTCACGCAGGAGGCGGATGAGCGCATCGCGCACATTCACGACAGGATGCCGGTGCTCCTGCCCGCGCAGTGGGCGGGAGAGTGGCTCTCGCAGACGGCGGACGCGCAGCAGCTGCTTGAGCGGGCGCGCGGCGCGGTCGGGGTCCATGCGTTCCCGATGTAAAGCAACATAAGCAGAGCACCGGTTTTGCGCCGGTGCTCTTGTCATCGGTTTACTTTTTCCATCTTCTGAGCGTCGGCAGATATGCGGCCAGCCTTTCCCTGGCCGCCGCCTCGTCGGGGTGCAGGCCCATCTTCGTCTCGATCTTCGCACACGTCTCGATCATCTCCTCGAGCGTGCCCTGCATCTTTTCCTCGCCCTCAGGGCAGCAGTAGATGCAGTACTCGGGGTTGGCGCTGCCGTCGGCGTGCCTGCCGTACTGTTTGGGGCTCTGCATCGGCATGCCGCAGCTCTGGCAGATGGGGAGCTTCATATATTCTTCGCGCGTCATGGATTCGTCCTCCTTGTGTTTTGAAGTGACCCCATTGTCGCACGGATAAGTGGACATAAACCTGTCAGGTATTGTAGCGCGCGAGCAAATTTTCTGCGGCCTTTCGGATTTCCTCGCGCAGCTCGGGTGGCTCGAGCACCTGCGCGTGCGGGCCGTAGCTGAGGACGATGGAGACGATCCATGCGCCGGGCGGGACGCGCGCGTCGATCAGAAAGCTGCCGTCCCCGCGCCTTGTGATGGCGGACTCGGAGAAGTCGTCGAACACGCGGTAGGCCATGCAGGCGTCCGCGAGCATCCGCAGATGCACAAACGGCGGTTCGGGCCAGTCGGTGCGGGGCTTGTCCTGTGCCCGTGCGTCAAGAGCCTCCGGCGGAAACGTGCCGGGGACGATGCGCGGCCGCTTGAGCCTGGACAGCTTGAACGTGCGCACGGCGCGGCGGGCGAGGCAGTATGCCCGCAGATACCACGCCTGTCCCTTGAACCAGAGCCGCAGCGGACAGACCACGCGTTCGGTTTTCTCGCCGGATTCGCCGTAGTAATCGAACGCCAGCACGCGGCTTTCAAGAATTGCCTCCTTGAGCAGGGCGACGTCGTGGTCCTGCGTGCCGCTCCAGTCCGCAAAGTCGATCTGCACCCAGTCGCAGGCGCCTGTGCCGAAGAAGGCGCGCAGCTTGCGCAGCACGGCTCCGTCCTCCGCACCGGACTGCGTGGCCGCCTGCAGCGAGGCGAGGATGCTGCGGCGCTCCGCCTCGCTGAGCAGGGACTTGCTGAGCTTGTAGGAGGGCAGGATGGCGATGCCGCCGCCCTTGCCGCGCTCGGCATACACCGGCACGCCCGCCTCGGACAGCGCCTGCGCGTCGCGGTACACCGTGCGCACGGAGACCTCGAGCCTTTGGGCGAGTTCCGACGCCGTCATCCTCTCGCGCTCAAGGAGCATGTACAGCATTTCAAACATCCGGCTGGCCTGCATCGCGATCCCTCCCTTTGGCATAGCGTACCACGTTGCGGGTCGTTTTGCAATCCTGAAAGCGGCGTCCGTTCACGCTGCCGCAGATGGACGCAGCGCGCAGCCTGCTGTGAAGACCGGGAATTGACAAATCGTGCGCGAGGTACTATACTGTCAATCAGTTGCATAACGACCTTTCCCCACCACCGGGTGGGGGTCAAAAAGGGTTCAGGATTTCGCCGTAGGTACGGCGTGCGTCACAGCACGCTATAAGGCGAAGTCCTGAGTCCTTTTCTTTCATTCCACGATGCTGCGCATTGCGCAAAAAACCGTACAGCGGGCGCCGGAGGGTTTCGGTTTGCCGGACTGTTCGGAGGCAAAAAGAGAAAGGAAGCATGCATATGAAGATCAGGCCTTTTCAGGTGGAGGAATGGATGAACGCCTATGAGACGGGCGCAAGGTACAACATCGCGGAGACCTGCGTCGATTCCGTCTCGCTTGACGAGCTGTTTGAGCTGACCGGGGAGGACAAGGCGCAGTTCTGGCAGGACTTTGGCGCAAAACGGCTGACCTATGGCTATATCGAGGGCAATCCCTCGTTCAAGGCGGGCGTCTGCCGTCTGTACCGCACGATCGGGCCGGAGGAGGTCATTCCGACGCACGGCGCATCGGGCGCCAACCACCATGTGTTCTACTCCCTGCTGGAGCCGGGCGACCGCGTCATCAGCATCATGCCGACCTATCAGCAGCTGTATTCCATTCCGGAGAGCTATGGCGCGCAGGTGAGCACCCTGCACCTGACGGAGGAAAACGGCTATCTGCCGGACATGGCGGCGCTGAAGCGGATGGCCGTCCCGGGCACGAAGATGATCTGCATCAACAACCCCAACAACCCGACCGGCGCGCTGATGAGCCGGGAGATGCTGCTGGAGATTGTGGAGATTGCCCGCAGCGTGGATGCCTATGTGCTCTGCGACGAGGTCTACCGACACCTGACGCAGCAGGACGAATGGTGCGAATCCATCGCCGATCTGTATGAAAAGGGCATCTCCGTCAGCAGCATGTCGAAGGTCTTTTCGCTGGCCGGCCTGCGCCTTGGCTGGATTGCGACGCACGACGCCGGGGTGATCAGAGCATGCCTGTCCCACAGGGATTACAATCTGGTCAGCTGCGGCCTGTTTGACGAGGCGCTGGCGGATATCGCGCTGCGGCACGGCGACAGGCTCCTTGCGCGCAACCGCGAGCTGGTGCGCGGCAATCTGGCGATTCTGGACCGCTGGGTGCGCAGCGAGCCCCATGTGCATTATTACAAGCCGCAGGCGGGCACCACAGCGCTGGTGTATTACGATTTCGATCTCCCGTCCTATGCGTTTTGCGAGCGGATGTACAGGGAGGCCGGCGCATTTGTGACGCCGGGCGACTGCTTTGAGGAGCCGTACAGCATGCGCATCGGCTATGCCGGCGATACGCAGGAGCTCGAGGACGGACTGGCCGCCATGAGCGCATTCTTCAAAGCGCTGGATCGGGAGGGCTGTGCGCTCAGGTGACGCTTGCGCCTTGAAAGCGGCGTCCGTTCACGCTATAATGAATGGACTGAAAGCAGGGAGGAATCGCGCATGCCGTTTTGTCAGGTGATTGTGGATATCGCGCACGAGGATGTGGACCGTGTATTCACCTACCGCGTGCCCAAGGGGCTCAGCCTGTGCCCCGGCATGCGCGTGCGCGTTCCCTTCGGCCGCCAGCGGCAGGTGGAAGGCGTGGTCGTGGGGATGGAGGAGTCCTGCGACCTGCCGGAGAGCCGCGTGAGGGACGTCACAGGCACGCTGGAGGACTATCCCGCCGTGCTGCCCGCCCTGCTCGAGCTGGCGAAGGAGATCAAGGAGACGTCGTTCTGCACGCTGGCGCAGGCGCTTCGGCTGATGTTCCCGGCGCAGATGCGCGGCGAGCGCATCGCGGAGAAGACGAAGGAGGTCGCGGTGCTGACGGTGGAGCCCGCCGTGCGTGCGCAGGTGCTCGCCGCCCAGAAGCGCGCGCCCAAGCGCGCCGCCGTGCTGAGCCTGCTGATGGAGAGCGAAGACGGCGAGCTGCCCTGCGAGACGCTGCGCGCGCGTCTGGGCGACGTCCGTCCGGCCCTTCACGCGCTGCGTGAAATGGGCTTTGTGAAGCTGGAGAAGCGCGAGGTGCTGCGCAGCCCGTACGGCGCGATGGAGCGCCTGGCCGCGCAGGACCCGCAGCTCACGCGCCAGCAGCAGGATGTGCTCAGCGCGCTTCTGCCCGCGGTGACGGAGGGGAAGGGCGCGTTTCTGCTCTACGGCGTGACGGGCAGCGGCAAGACCGAGGTGTTCATCCGCGCCGTGCGCCACGCGGCCCAGCTGGGCAAGACGGCGATTGTGCTCGTGCCGGAGATCGCGCTGACCCCGCAGATGGTCCTGTGGTTCCGCTCCCGCTTTGGCGAGGACGCGGCTGTGCTGCACTCGCGCCTGTCCCCGGGCGAGCGCTACGACGAGTGGCGGCGCATCCGCCGGGGCGACGTGCGCGTGGTCATCGGCGCGCGCTCGGCGATCTTCGCGCCGCTGGAGAACGTGGGCCTCATCATCATCGACGAGGAGCACGAGGGCAGCTACATCGCGGACAACACGCCGCGCTACGACGCGCGCGAGCTGGCGCGCATGCGCTGTGAGCGGGAGGGGGCCGTGCTGCTGCTGGCCAGCGCCACGCCGAGCATGCGCTCCTTTGCGCTCGCGGGCCGGGGCGACCTGACGCTGCTCACCATGCCCCGGCGCGTCAACAACCGCCCGATGCCCGAGGTGCACGTCGTCGATATGCGCAAGGAGCTGGCCCAGGGCAACCGGTCGGTCTTCTCCGGCGCGCTGCTGGATGGCCTGAAGCGCTGCCTGGACGCGGGCAAGCAGGCGATTCTGTTCGTCAACCGGCGCGGCTACTCGACGTTTGTCTCCTGCCGCAGCTGCGGCTATACCGTCACCTGCACCCAGTGCGACGTCTCCATGACGTACCACAGCGCGGGGAGCGTGCTGCGCTGCCACTACTGCGGGCAGGAGCAGCCCGTACCGATGGTCTGCCCGGAATGCGGGAGCAAATACATCAAGTATTTCGGCACGGGCACGCAGCGCGTGGAGGAGGAAGTGAAGCGGTTTTTCCCGGAGGTTCCGGTGCTGCGCATGGACAACGACACCACGCGCCAGAAGGACGCGCATGAGCGGCTCCTTACGCAGTTCCGCCGGGGCGAGGCGCGGATCCTGGTGGGCACGCAGATGATCGCCAAGGGCCTCGACTTCCCGAACGTGACGATGGTCGGCATCGTCGCCGCCGACGCGATGCTGAAGCTCCCGGACTACAGGTCTGCCGAGAGGACGTTCCAGCTGCTCACGCAGGTCGCCGGGCGCGCGGGCCGCGCGGATACGCCGGGCGAGGTCTTTCTGCAGACCTACGACCCGGAGCACTACGCGATCGAGACGGCCAGCCGCCAGGATTACCGCGCGTTTTACGAGGCGGAGATGGTGCGCAGAAAGCGCGCGCTCTATCCGCCGTACACGCTCATCGCCCGCCTGCTCTATGAGGCCGATCGCGAAGCGGACGCACAGTCTGCCGCGGAAAGCGCCATGCGCCAGATGGAGGCGTTTTTGGAGCGGCGCGCCTATCTGCGCAAATACGTGGTTTCCCTGCGCGTGATGCCCTGCCCGGTGAAGCGCATCAAGGGCAAGAGCCGCTGGCAGGTCGCGCTCAAGATCGTGGACAAGTCCGTCTGCCAGGAGGCCGTGGGCAAGATGAGCGAGATCGCCAGGACGCCGCTGGAGCGCTGCGCGTGCGTGTGCCAGGTCAACCCGGGGAGCATGATGTGAAACTCCCTCCGTCACGGCTGCGCCGTGCCACATTTCTCAGGAGGGAGGCTCTAAGGAGCTGCTGTGACCGACAGGAATTCTTTTCCAGGAACGGAGGAAAATGATGAGTCAGGCTTATGAATTTATCAAATCTTGCGGTGCATTTTTTGTTTTGACACTCAACGGCGATTTCCCGGCGGGCCGTCCGTTTGGCGCGATCATGGAACACGAGGGCGATCTGTATATTTCCACAGGCGACATGAAGGCCGTGCATCATCAGCTCAAAGATTGTCCCAACGTACAGATTGTTGCACTCAAGCCCGGCACAAGGGCGTGGATTCGTGTGACCGGTACAGCGGCGGAATGTACAGACACAGTTGTCAAGCAGAAGATGCTTGAGGCTTGCCCGGCGCTCACAAATCATTTCCCCACGCCGGATGCACCGCACTTTGTGGTGTTCAGAATCAGGGTGCTGGATGTTCAGATGAACTGACCGGCACCCCAAACCCGCCGAACACATGCGACAGATCGCCCGCGTCCGCGGCGCTGCGGATGCGCGGGGCGAGATCGCGGCACAGCGCGCGCAGCATCTGTGCGTCCTGCGCCTCGTGAAGCTCAAGCGCATCGAGCAGGCTGCCGCATGCGCGGGAGAGCCGGCTTTCGATCTCCAGCGGGTGCAGGGGCGCAAAGCGCTGCAAAAGCGCCTGCCGCTCGCCTTCGCGGATGTGCAGGCGGCGGGGGTCCTCGCCCAGCAGCGCGAGGCCCAGCGCATTGGCGCCGACGCTCAGGCAGAGGCTGACAATCTCCTCGCGCCAGCCGGGGCTTGCGCCGTCGAGCAGGGCGAGCAGCCGGTGCTGCGCAAAGCGGGCGAGGAAGCGCATCTCCGCGCGCAGGCGCGAAAGGTAGAGCAGGATGTAGTCGATGCCCTGGACGCTCTCCGGCACGGGGTCGATCAGCTGATAGTCGATCTCGCCGGGGACGCGGTGGGCGAAGAAGCGCGCGTCGTAGCGGTCCAGCGAGGCGAGGATGCTGCGCACGGTGTCATTGAGAGAAATGCAGCCCAGCGGCGGCGTTTCCCGGCAGAGCGCCTGAATGAGCGAGCGGGCCTGCTCCGTCTTGTGAAGCAGCGCGCGATAGCCCGCCTCATAAAGCGGGCGCAGGTCCCTGCCGTAAAGCGGCGCAAGCGTCTGCATCTGCGCGGGATCGACGCCCAGCGTGTACAGCAGCGAGGCCAGCAGCTCAAGGACCGTCTCGGCGGGCAGGCTCTCGCTGTCGCCCTGCGTGTAGGACACGGCCTGCATGCGCAGAAGGGCGAGCAGCTCCGCGCGCAGGTCGTCGTTTTCCGCCTGGGTCAGCAGGCGCGTCAGGTCAGGCTTCATCGTCGTCCTCCTCCGGCTCGTCCGGCATGAAAAAGAAATCGGCCAGCAGCGTCGTCGAGCCCTGCGCCGGGCCGTCAAATGTGCGGACCATCCGCCCGATCAGCTCCTCGTCGCTGAGCGAGTCCTCCGTCTCGCGCTTGAGGGCATAGAACAGGTCGGTCAATTCGACCAGCGTGTCCGCCCAGTCGCAGGCCTGGATGTGCGGCGAGCCGGCGAACGCGGCGGCCAGACGGGGCAGAATGCTTTTGCCGAAGCACACGCGGCCGGTGCGCTCGAGCGCCTTTGCTTCCTGCCTCTGCAGCGCGGCGATCTGCGAGGGGGAGAGGATGAGGCCAAAGGGCGCGGATGCCTTGTTGAGCGCCGCGCTTTCCACCCGGGGAACGGGAAACAGCATGAAATTCACCTCCGCCATTCTCTATACACCCGCGCGGGAAAAAGTGCCAGACTTGACTTTTTCCCCGTTTTGTGGTAATATAAGCGCACAGAAACGAAAAGAATTTTGAGCGTGCCGGAGCAGCGGCATGCTTTTTCTGTATATTTGTCCCTTCCCTTTTGACAGAAATTGTTCTATAATGATCTGGATGATGGAGTATTATGCCTGACTGCGCGGATAGCGCAGCCGGACCTGCCCTGGATATAAAGGAGAGAGAATCATGGCGCTTCGCAAAATGGTGTATATCGAGGACGAGCTGCTGCGCAAGAAGAGCCGCCCGGTGGAGAAGTTTGACGAGCGGCTGCACAGGCTGCTTAATGACATGGCCGAGACCATGTACCATGCCAACGGCGTGGGCCTGGCCGCCCCGCAGGTGGCGGTGCTGCGCCGCGTGGTCGTGATGGACTGCGGCGACGGCCTGATCGAGATGGTGAACCCGGAGATCGTCTCCGTCGAGGGCGAGCAGGACGGCCCGGAGGGCTGCCTCTCCGTGCCCGGCCGCCGCGGCATGGTCAAGCGCCCGATGGTCGTGCGCGCGCGCTTCCAGGACCGCAACGGCGAGTGGTACGAGATCGAGGCCGAGGACCTGCTGGCGCGCTGCATCATGCACGAGACCGATCATCTGGACGGCGTGCTGTATGTGGACAAGATGTACCGCGAAATCTTTGACAACGAAGAAGAGGAAGAAGAGGGCGGGGAAGCGTGAGAATCGTATTCATGGGCACGCCGGATTTCGCCGTGCCGTCGCTCAGGGCGCTGCTTGATGAGGGCTATGAGGTCGTCGGCGTCTTCTGCCAGCCGGACCGCCCGAAGGGCCGCGGCCATAAGCTTGCCGCCTGTCCGGTGAAGGAGCTGGCCCAAAGCGCGGGCATCCCGGTCTTCCAGCCGGAGCGCATCAAGCGCGAGGAGGGCGTGGCCATGCTCAAGTCCTGCGCGCCGGATCTGTGCGTCACGGCGGCGTTTGGCCAGCTGCTCTCCCAGGAGATTCTGGATATCCCGCCGCTGGGCACGATCAACGTGCATTCCTCGCTGCTGCCCAGGCATCGCGGCAGCGCGCCGATCAACTGGAGCGTGATCAAGGGCGATCAGGTGACCGGCGTGACGACCATGTTCACCGACAAGGGCATGGACACCGGCGACATCCTGCTCATGCGTGAGACGCCGATCGGCCCCACGGAAAACGCGGGCGAGCTGAGCGACCGCCTGGCGGTGATGGGGGCTGAGCTGCTCATCGAGACGCTCAAGGCGCTCACGGCGGGCACGCTCCGCCGCATTCCGCAGGATCACAGCGCGGCGACCTACGAGCCAAAGATGGACAAGGAGCTGGGGCGCATCGACTGGAGCCGGCCAGCGCAGGAGCTTGACGCTCTGGTGCGCGGCACGACCCCGTGGCCGGGCGCGTTCACGACGCTCGGCGATCAGACGATCAAGGTCTTTGAGCTTACCGCGCTGGACGGCGCGGCAAGCGGCGCGCCCGGCGAGATCATCGCGGCGGACGCCAGGCAGGGACTGGTCGTCTCCTGCGGCGATCACGATGTGATCCTCGCGCAGATTCAGATGCCCGGCGCGAAGCGCATGAACGCGAAGGACTACCTGCGCGGGCACACCATGGAGACAGGCGTTTGCCTGGGAAAGGCGTAAAGCATGGCAGACAACAGAGGCCGCGACGGCGGGTTCCGCGGCGGCAGGAAGCTTGAGAAGACGGACCGGAAGCCGGGCTTTGGCGGGAAGAAGGACTTTGCGCCGCGCGGCGAGAAGCCGTCGTTTGGCGAGAAGAAGGGCTTTTCCCCGCGCGGCGGCAGGCCGGCCCCTGACGGGCAGCGCGGGTACAAGATGCGCGCGGACCGACCGAACCGTCCGGATCGTCCGGAGCGTCCGGAGCGTCCGGAGCGTCCGGAGCGTCCGGCAAAGCCGAAGCCGATGAACCTCGCGCCGCGCCGCGTGGCGCTGGAAACGCTGCTGGACGTGAGCCGCAGCGACGCGTATGCGTCCCTGGCGCTGGACAAGCGCTTGGCGCAGGCCGCCTTTGGCCGCCGCGACCGCGCGTTCACCACACAGCTGGTTTACGGCACGCTGGAAAACCGGATCGCGCTCGACTGGCGCATCGACCAGTTCCTGGAGGGCGAAAAGGAGATCGAGCCCGCCGTGCGCGAGATTCTGCGCATGGGCGCGTACCAGCTGTTCTACCTCGACCGCGTGCCGGACATGGCGGCGGTGGACGAGAGCGTCAGCCTGACCCGCGCGATGGGCTTTGAGGGCTTTACGGGCCTGGTGAACGCCGTGCTGCGCAACATGATCCGCGGCAAGGACGGCGTCGTGTGGCCCAAGCCGCAGGACGACCCGGCGAAGTATCTGTCGATTTTGTTCTCCGCGCCGATGGATCTGGCGCAGCTGCTCATCGAGGCCTACGGCGAGCACGGCGCGCTGGAAATTCTGCGCTACCGTCCGAAGGACCGCGACATCACCGTGCGCGTGAACTACCTGCGCTGCGACGACGCGCGCCTGCGCGCGCTGTTTGCGGACGACGAGCTGGAGTTTTCCCCGGGCATCGTGCCGGGCACCTACAAGGTGAGGAACGCGGGCGACATGACCCGCATGCGCGCGTTCCAGAACGGCCTGTTCACCATCCAGGGCGAGAGCTCCGTGATCGCGGCCCGCGTGGTCGGCGCGAAGCCGGGCCAGACGGTGCTGGACGCGTGCGCTGCGCCGGGCGGAAAGACCGCCGTGCTCAGCGAGATGATGAACGACACCGGCCGCGTCTACGCCTGGGACACCCACGCGCACCGCGTGGAGCTGATCCGCGGCACCGCGAACCGCCTGAAGCTGGAGAACGTCCGCCCGGCGGTGAAGGACGCCTCCGCGCCGCGCCCGGACATGGCGATGACGCTCGACGCGGCGCTCATCGACGCGCCGTGCTCCGGCACGGGCGTGATGCTCGAGAAGCCGGACGTCAAGTACCGCGTGAGCCGCGAGGGCGTCGCCTCCCTCTGCCGCACGCAGAGCGAGATCCTCGATGCGGTCGCGCCGATGGTCAAGGTCGGCGGCACGCTGGTGTATTCCACCTGCTCCATTCTCCCGCAGGAGAACGCGCAGCAGATCGAGGCCTTCCTCGCGCGTCATCCGGAGTACGAGGTCTTCCCGATGGGCGCGGAGCTGCCGCAGGCGCTTGCGCAGCACGAGACCCAAACCGGACTGCAGATGCTGCCCCACCGCGACGGAACGGACGGCTTCTACATCTGCCGCCTGCGCAGAGCGAGAGCGTAAAAGAAGATGGAAAGCAAGAACGACAAGACGCAGCTTCTCGGGCTCACCCCCGAGGAGCTTGGCGCTTTTTTCAAGGCGCAGGGCCAGCCGGCCTTCCGGGCGAAGCAGGTGTTTGCGTGGCTGCATCAGGGCGTGCCGTTTGAGCGCATGAGCAACCTGCCCAAGGCGCTGCGCGAGACGCTTCATGAAACCTGCATCGACAACCCGGTGTCCGTCATCGAGACCATTCAGTCGAAGCTCGACGGCACGATCAAGCTGCTCTACCGCCTGCCGGACGATCACGTCATCGAGGGCGTGCTCATGCGCTACAAGTACGGCAACACGCTGTGCCTGTCCACGCAGGTGGGCTGCCGCATGGGCTGCAAGTTCTGTGCGAGCACGCTGGACGGCTGCGCCCGCAGCCTGACCCCGGCGGAGATGCTCGGCCAGATCGTCTGCGCCAACGGCGTGCTGGCCCTCCAGGGCGAGGGGCAGAAGGTGGGCAACATCGTGCTCATGGGCAGCGGCGAACCGTTTGACAACTACGACAACGTGGTCAAGTTCCTGCGGCTTCTGCGCATGGAGGGCGGGCTGTGCATCGGCATGCGCAGCGTGTCGCTGTCCACCTGCGGCCTGGTGGAGAACATGCGCCGCTTCGCGGAGGAGGATCTGCCGGTGACGCTGTCGCTGTCGCTGCACGCGCCCAACGACGAGATCCGACGCCAGACCATGCCCATCGCCAACCGGTATTCCATGGACGAGATTCTCTCCGCGTGCCGGTACTACATCGAAAAGACGGGCCGCCGCGTGATCTTTGAATACGCGCTGGTGCACGGCGTGAACGCCTCGCCGGAGCATGCGGCCGAGCTGGCCTCGCGCCTTCGCGGCATGCAGTGCCATGTGAACCTCATCCCGCTCAACGCCGTGCCCGAGCGCGGGCTTCAGGGCGTTTCCGAGTGCGAGGTGGACGCGTTCAAGAAGGTGCTGGAGCAGAAGAACATCTCCGTCACCAGACGGCGCGAGATGGGCGACGACATCGAGGGCGCATGCGGCCAGCTGCGCCGCAGATACATCAGGGACAACGCCAAAGCGTAAACGCTTTTCCCCGGAGAGGGCGGAGCGCGCGGCAGGGCAAAGGAAAGGGGCACGAACGTGACGGCAACGCTGAGAACAGACGTCGGCAAGGCGCGCAGGCAGAACGAGGACGCCGCCTGGTTTGATGAAAGCCGGGGCATCTTCGCCGTGGCGGACGGCATGGGCGGTCATCTCGCGGGCGAGGTGGCCAGCAGCATGGCGATCGACGCGGTGAAGCGCATGGCGGCCTCGCACGATATCGCCAGCATTTCCGTGATGCGCGACGCGGTCAGGGACGCGCATGAGGCGATTCTGGCGCACGCGAAGGAGAATCCGGCCTGCGCGGGCATGGGCACGACGCTCTCAGCAATGTGGCGCGGCGGGCATTACATGTACATCGCGCACGTCGGCGACAGCCGCATCTACCGCCTGCGCGGCGGCGAGCTGGAGCAGATCACGCAGGATCACTCCCTGGTGGAGGAGCTGGTGCGCGCGCGCATCATCACCCGGGAGGAGGCGCGCAGGCATCCGCGGCGCAACATCATTACCCGCGCGCTGGGCACCCAGGGCGACAACGCGCCCGATCTGCTGGCGGCGGACAGGAGGAAGGGCGATTTGTGGCTGCTGTGCTCGGACGGGCTGACCGGTATGGTTGCCGATGAGGACATCGCGCGCACGCTCAAACAGGAGGAGAATCTCGACACGGCGGCGGACAGCCTGCTTGAGCAGGCGCTTCTCGCCGGCGGGCGCGACAATATCACGCTGATTCTCTGGTGCGACGAGGAGGGCTGAGCGTGGAATCGAGACTGATTGGCAAGATCGTCAGCCGCCGGTTCCGCGTGGAGGACGTGATCGGCCGCGGCGGCATGGCGATCGTCTACCGGGCGTTTGATCTGAAGACGCACCAGACGGTGGCGCTCAAGGTGCTGCGCGAGGAATACGAGGACGATCCGGAGTACAAGGAGCGCTTCAAGCGCGAGGCGGCGGTCAACCGCAAGCTGAACCACCCCAACGTCGTCAACTCGATCGACGCGGGTGAGGCAGGCGGCGTTTCGTACATCGCCCTTGAATACGTCGATGGCGAAACGCTCAAGGATGTCATCGCCGAAAAGGGCAAAATGGAGCAGGAGGAGGCCGTGCACTGCGCGCTGTGCATCCTCGCAGCGCTCTCGCACGCGCACCAGCGCGGCATCATCCACAGGGACGTGAAGCCCCAGAACGTGATGATCACCCGAAGCGGCCAGGTGAAGATCGGCGATTTCGGCATCGCCGGCCTGGCCGATACCAAGACGCTGACCTCCGACGGCAACGTCATGGGCTCGGTGCACTATTTCTCGCCCGAGCAGGCCAAGGGCATGCGTGCCACCAGCGCCAGCGACCTGTATTCCGTGGGCGTGATCCTCTATGAGATGCTCACCGGCCACGTCCCCTTCGAGGGCGAGACGGCGGTCTCCGTGGCCATGATGCACCTGATGGAGACGCCCAAACCCGTGGAGGAGGAGGCCGACGTCAGCCGCGCGGTGGAGCTCATCGTCAAAAAGGCGCTGGAGAAGGAGCCGCGCGACCGCTACCAGAACGCGGAGAGCATGATCCGCGACCTGCGCCGCGCGCTGCGGCATCCGGACGGCGAATTCATGGTTCAGCGCATCGAGCACGACGGGCCGCACGGAAAGCATCCGCTGCACACGCCGAGCCCGAACGATGCGCGCGTGCGCGCGGTGATGGCGGCGGTCATCGTCGTCATGCTGAGCATGATCGCGTTTGCGGCGGTGACGCTGTACCGGTCCGTGTTCGTCTTCACCCGCATGCCGGATCTGACCGGCGTGGACGCGGCGACGGCGGAGCGGCTCATCACCAGCGCGAACCTTGAGGTTCAGCTGGATTACGCGTACAGCGACGTGATGGAGGGCTATGTCAGCGCGCAGATTCCCAAGGCGGGCGACCAGGTGGGCCGGGGCGAGACGGTGTATGTGACCATCTCCCGCGGCAGCGACATGCTCGCCGTTCAGCGCGTGACCGGCCTGACGCAGGACAATGCCGTCGCGGCGATCACGGCGCATGGCTTTACGGTCGGCGAGATCACGCTCGCGCCGAGCGATCAGCTCGCGGGCACGGTCATCGCCCAGCAGCCGGAGGCGGGCGTGAGCGCGAAGATCGGCAGCGCGGTGAACCTGACGGTCTCCGGCGGGCGCGTGGTCGTGCCGGAGCTGGTGGGCCAGCGCGAGGAGGAGGCGCTCTCCCGCATCGAATCGCTGGGGCTGGCCAGCGGGCTGATCACCTATGAGAACGTCTCGGACGCCAGACAGGACGGCGTGGTGCTCTCGCAGTCCCTGGAGCGCTTCACCGAGGTGCTGCCGGGCAGCGCGGTGGAGCTGAACGTGGGCTATTACGACAAGCGCAGGTACACCGCGACGGTCAAGGTGACGGTGCAGGTGCCGCGCGAGGGCGTGAGCGTGCGCGTGACGCTGGTGGGCGAGGACGGCAAGGAGAGCGACATGTACGCCGCGACGCACACGGAGCCCGGCGAGGTGACGCTTGACGTGCTGCTGCGCAGCGAGAAAAGCGGCGTGCAGACCTGGCGCGTGTATCTGGACGGCGGCTTCCGGAGCGAGGCGACGGCGGTTCTTCAGTAAGCGGCGGGCAGGCCGGCGCCGGAGGACGGCGCTTGGCGCGTTCTTTGGCAGGAACGGGGGCGAAGCCCCACGAAAGGAAGTCCATGGTTGGAAGCATCATGCGGGGCATCGGCAGCTTTTACACCGTGCTCTGCGACGAGGACGGGCAGGAATACACCCTGCGCGCGCAGAAGAAGCTGCGCCATCAGAAGCTCACGCCGATGGTCGGCGACCGCGTGCGCTTTACGCCGAGCGAGGGCGAGGACAACGGCTGGCTGGAGGAGATTCTCCCCAGAAGGAGCGTCATGCTGCGGCCCAGCGTGGCCAACTGCGACATGCTCATGCTGGTCGTGGCCAGCGTGCCGCACCCGGACATGCTGCTCATCGACAAGCTGATTCTGCGCGCGGCGCGGGGCGGCATGACCCCGGCAATCTGCGTCAACAAGATCGATCTGGGCGATGCGCTGGAGCGGTCCATCCGCGAGGAATACGCCGGCACGCAGCTGCGCGTGTTCGCGGCCAGCGCGATGACGGGCGAGGGCGTGGAGGCGCTTCGCGAGGCGATGCGCGGCAAGGTGACCTGCCTGGCGGGCCAGAGCGCCGTGGGCAAGAGCTCGCTGATCAACGCGCTGCTGGGCCTTCAGCTGGAGACCGGCGGCCTGAGCCGCAAGACCGAGCGCGGACGGCACACGACGCGCCGCTCGGAGATGCTGGCGGCGGACGGCATGCTGGTGCTGGATACCCCGGGCTTCAGCCTGCTGGAGCTGGAGGACGGCATCGAGCCGCAGGAATTCGCGCAGCTCTATCCGGAGTACAACGAGCTTGCGGGCGAATGCCGCTTTCAGCCCTGCCTGCACGACCGGGAGCCGGGCTGCGCCGTACAGGCGGCGGTTCGCGAGGGCAGGCTGAGCGCCGTACGCTGGGCGAGATACCGCGAGCTGCTTGCGCAGGTCAAGGAGAATTGGAAGGGGCGATACGAATGATCAGAATTTCACCTTCCGTGCTGGGCGCGGATCTGCTGCGCCTGGGCGAGGAGATCGAGCTGGTGGAGAGGCTGGGTCTTGGATGGCTTCACCTTGACAACATGGACGGCCATTTTGTGCCCAACATCAGCTTCGGCCCGAGCTTCGTCGCCGCCATCCGCAGGAAGACGAAGCTGTTCCTGGACGTGCACCTGATGCTCTCCGATCCGCGCAGGTATATCGACGAGTACGTCCGGGCGGGCGCGGATCTGATCACCGTGCATGCCGAGATCGAGGATGACGTGGAGGATCTGCTGCGCACGATCGCGGCACAGGGCGTGAAGACCGGCGTCTCCATCAAACCGGGCACCAGCCCGGAGGCCATCCGCCGCCTGCTGCCGCTGTGCGACCTGGTGCTGGTGATGACCGTGGAGCCGGGCTTCGGCGGCCAGAGCCTGCGCGAGGACTGCATAAGGAAGCTGCCGGTGCTCAGAAGGATGATCGAAGCGTCCGGACGCGATATCTTCCTGGAGGTGGACGGCGGCATCAAGATGGACAACGCGCACCGGGTGGTCGAGGCGGGCGCCAACGTGCTGGTCACCGGCACGGGCCTGTTCCGCGCGGAGGACCCGGCGGCGTTTGTGGCGGCCCTGCGCGGGTGCGCGGAGGACAAGCGATGCGCGCGCTGATCGTGCTGGGCGGCGACCTGCCGGGTGCGCCGCTGCTGCGCCGCTGCGCGGCCGAGGCGGAGCTGACCATCGCGGCGGACAGGGGCCTTGAGGCCTTTGAGGCGGCGGACGCGCTGCCGGATCTGCTGCTGGGGGACATGGACTCCGTCAGCGCCGGGACGCTTGCGCGCAGGGAGGGCAGCACCGAGATGGAGCGCCTGCCCTGCGAGAAGGACGACACCGACGGCGGACATGCCATGGAGGTCGCGCTGTCGCGCGGCGCGACGGAGATCACGATTCTCGGCGCGCTGGGCGGGCGCATGGATCACGCGCTGGCAAACCTCATGCTGCTCAATCGGGCGCACGAGGGCGGCGCGTTTGCGCAGATTCTCGACGAGCGCGTGCGCATCGTGCGCATCGACGGCGAGATCACGCTGCGCGGCGCAAAGGGCGACACGATTTCCCTGATCCCCATCGGCGAGGCGCGCGGCGTGACGCTCACGGGCTGCTACTATCACTCGCTGGAGGCGCTGTCCTTTGACTTCGTGCATCCGCTGGGCGTGAGCAACGTGGTGATACAGGCCGAGGCGAAGATCACCGTGAAGGAGGGCGACCTGCTGCTGTTTCATCATTACGGCGGCATCTGAGCCGGCCTGCAAAAAGCATACAACCCGCTTTGACCCAAAAAGTTGAAGCGGGGATTTTTTGCGCCGCGATAGGTTTTTGTCCGTCGGTGTCGAATTATGCTTCTATATATCCGCACTTCGGATCAAAGTGCGAAGCGAAGAAGGGAGTCTGAGGGACAATGTCCCTCAGGTTGGTTTCAGGGGCTGGAGCCTGCCGCCGCCGGTGGCGGAAACAGGCAGGCGGAACGCCGGGAATCGCAAGGAGCGCCCAATGGCGCGACTATGCGAGTTCCCTGGATCAGCGGCCCTGAGAAGGGAGGCGGCGCAGATGACCATCAAGGCGATGCTTGAGCAGCGGGAGCGCGATACGCTCAGCCCGTATGCGACGCTCTCGTGTGAGAGCCGCGGCCGGGAGAGGCCCGTGTCGGCGGACGACATGCGCACGGAGTTCCAGCGCGACCGGGACAGGATTCTGCACTGCAAGTCCTTCAGGCGCCTGAAGGGCAAGACGCAGGTGTTTCTTTCCCCGCAGGGCGATCATTATAGGACGCGCCTGACGCATACGCTGGAGGTTACGCAGGTGGCGCGCACGCTGGCGCGGGCGCTGCGGCTGAACGAGGACCTCGCCGAGGCGATCGCCATGGGGCACGACCTGGGCCACACGCCCTTTGGCCACGCGGGCGAGGACGCGCTCGACAAGATCATCGAGGGCGGCTTTGAGCACAGGGAGCAGAGCCGGCGCGTGGTGGAGGTGCTGGAAAACGGGGGCCGCGGCCTCAACCTCACCTGGGAGGTGCGCGACGGCATCGAGCATCACTCCGGCAAGGTGAAGCCCCAGACGCTGGAGGGCTGCTGCGTGCATCTGGCGGACCGCATCGCCTACATCAACCACGACATCGACGACGCGGTGCGCGCCGGCCTGCTGTGCGTGGAGGATCTGCCCAAGCATGCGATCCGCACGCTGGGACAGACCCACGGCGAGCGCATTGACACGATGATCCGCAGCGTGGTGCGCTACAGCGAGGGCAGGAACGAGACGGCGATGGAGCCGGATATCTGGGACGCGCTGCTGGAATTGCGCGCTTTCATGTTTGAGCGCGTGTATTCCCGCGACTGGGCGAACAACGAGTGCCGGAAAACGCACCACATCGTCACCGAGCTGGTGGGCTACTATATGGAGCATCCGGGGCAGATGCCCAACGAGTACATGGAGATCGTCTATCGCGAGGGACTCCAGCGCGGCGTGTGCGATTTCGTCGCCTGCATGACCGACGCGTATGCGGTCAAAACCTATCAGAAGCTGTTTATTCCGCCGTTTTTTGACGGAATTGGATGAAAACAAGGACTTTTTCCCGAAAAAAGTGCAGATCCCTTGCAGGAATGCGCCGCCCTGCGGCGAAAAAGATAGGACGGCATTTGGGCTGCTTGGCCCTGGCGAAAGGAGAGGGCGGTGAAGGACGTTGAGGTTTCCGCAGGTGTGGCTTGACGAGCTGCGCGAACGCTCCGACATCGTTCAGGTGGTCTCCAGGTATGTGCACCTCACCCCCAAGGGCGGGCGCTACTGGGGACTGTGCCCCTTCCACGGGGAGAAGACGCCCTCCTTTACCGTCAATCCGCAGCGCCAGATGTACTACTGCTTCGGCTGCCACGCGGGCGGCAGCGCCATCACCTTCGTGATGGAGATGGAGCATCTGGAGTTTGCCGACGCGGTGAAGCTGCTGGCCGAGCAGAACCACATGGAGCTGCCGGAGATGGTCGCCGGCCGCGAGGACGCGGTGAGCCGCAGCGAGAAGGAGCGGCTCTTTGAGGCGAACAGACAGTGCGCGCGCTTTTTCCACGGCGAGCTCTGGAAGAAGGAAAACGCGCAGATTCTCTCGTATCTGTATGACCGGGGGCTGGATGACCAGACGATCCGCATGTTTGGCCTGGGCTCCACGCCCGCAAGGTCTGACGGCGCGACGCAGGCCATGCGTGCGCTGGGCTTTACGGACGATGAGCTCGTTCGTGCGGGCATTTCGGCCCGGCGCGACGGGCGGGTCTACGACATGTTCCGCCAGCGCGCGATCTTCCCGATCATCGACGCGCAGGGGCGCGTGCTGGGCTTCGGCGGGCGCGCGCTGGGCGATATCAAACCGAAATACCTCAACACGGGCGATACGCCGGTGTTCAACAAGCGGCTGGGCGTGTTTGCGGCAAACCTGCTCAAGAAGCAGCGGGGTCTCAAGCGCGTGATCCTGGTCGAGGGCTACATGGACGTGATCGCGCTGACGCAGGCGGGCGTGCCGGGCGTGTGCGCGACGCTGGGCACGGCGCTGACGATCGAGCAGGCGAGGCTGCTTAAGCGCTACGCGCCGGAAATCTGGGTATCCTACGACGGCGACGCCGCGGGCCAGAAGGCGATCATGCGCGCGCTGGAGATCTTTGACGAGGAAAACGTGAAGGCGCGCGTGCTCGTCTTTCCCGACGGCATGGACCCGGACGAGTATATCCGGGCATTCGGGCCGCAGGCGATGGACAGCCTGAACCCGATGGACGCGACGAGCTACCGCATGAAGCAGGAGGCGCAGCATCACGACCTCTCCACCCAGGAGGGCCGCACCGCCTATGCCATCGCCTGCGCCAAATACCTGGCGAAAGTGAAGGAGCCCGTCGAGCTGGAAAACTATGTGAAGGAGCTCATGCTGGCCACCGGCTTCCCGCGCGACGTGCTGCTGGCGCAGATCGGCCGCACGGAGATGCTCAGCCGGGAGCAGCAGAGGACGTACCGCCACGCGGCCCGTCCGCTGGAGGAAATGAACGAGGGCGTGGATACCGAGACGGCCGCCGCGGAGCGCCAGCTGCTGCTGCTGCTGGCGGAAAACCGCATGGAGCCGGGCACGGTGACGGCGGACGATTTTATCTCCGGGGAGCGGCGAGCGCTGGCGCAGAAGCTCATCGCGGGCATGACGCCGGGCGCGATCCTCGAGGAGATTGAGGACGAAAACGAACGCGCGCGCACAGCCAGACTGCTTGAGAAGGACAGCGGCGCGGGCGAGGACGGGCAGCTGCGCATGGCAGGCGACTGTCTGCGCATCCTGCACAGGAAGCGCATCGAGGAGAAGATCGCGGCGCTTCAGAAGGAGCTCGAACATCAGACGGGCGAAGATAAGCGCAAAACGCTTTTGAAGATACAGGAACTGACGAAGGAAAGACAGACGGCCGGAAGAAAGGAATGACTTCTTATGGCACTGACACGTGAACAGGCGCAGCAGAAGGTCAAGGAGATTCTCGATCTCGCGCGCAACGAGAAGAAGACGATCTCTTATCAGGAAGTGATGAACAAGCTCAGCGAGCTGGATATCGACGCGGATGCGATTGATGCGGTCTTTGAGACGCTGGAAGCGGAGGGCGTCAGCATCGTGAGCAGCTCCGAGGACGAGGCGGTCGCTGCCGTCCAGGAGGTCGCGGAGCCGGAGCTTGACCTGTCTGTGCCGGAGGGCATCAGCATCGACGACCCGGTGCGCATGTACCTCAAGGAGATCGGCAAGGTGCCGCTGCTCACCGCGGACGAGGAGATCGAGATCGCCAAGAAGATGCTCGAGGGCGGCCCGGAGGCTGAGGCGGCGAAGAAGAAGCTGGCCGAGGCGAACCTGCGCCTGGTCGTCTCCATCGCCAAGCGCTATGTCGGCCGCGGCATGCTGTTCCTGGATCTGATTCAGGAGGGCAACCTGGGCCTGATCAAAGCCGTGGAAAAGTTTGACTACACCAAGGGCTTCAAGTTCTCCACCTATGCGACCTGGTGGATCCGCCAGGCGATCACCCGCGCGATCGCCGATCAGGCGCGCACGATCCGCATCCCGGTGCACATGGTCGAGACGATCAACAAGCTGATCCGCGTCAGCCGCCAGCTCCTGCAGGAGAAGGGCCGTGAGCCGCAGCCGGAGGAGATCGCCGAGGCGATGGGCATCTCGGTGGAGAAGGTCCGCGAGATCATCAAGATCGCGCAGGAGCCGGTCTCCCTGGAGACGCCGATCGGCGAGGAGGAGGACTCCCACCTGGGCGACTTCATCCAGGACGACGACGCGCCGCCGCCTGCGGAGGCCGCCTCCTTCACCCTGATGAAGGAGCAGCTCATGAGCGTGCTCGATACCCTGACCCCGCGCGAGAAGAAGGTGCTGTCCCTGCGCTTTGGCCTGGAGGACGGACGCCAGAGGACGCTTGAAGAGGTCGGCCAGCAGTTCAACGTCACGCGCGAGCGCATCCGCCAGATCGAGGCGAAGGCGCTGCGCAAGCTGCGTCACCCGAGCCGCAGCAAGAAGCTCAAGGACTATCTCGAATAATCGACTTCCGAGGGGCGAAAGTCCCTCGTTTTTTCACTGTAAGGAACTGCGTAAAGAATCGTGCAGCGAGCACTGGGCATCTCGACCTGTCAAGCTGTTCGGAAGTGGGAGCGGGCACAGCCCGCCTGTAAAGGAGAGGACGTATGGTTCAGCTGGACGATCGGCTCGGCGCGATGGCGGACCTGGTGCTGGAGGCCGTAGACGGCTGCGAAAGCCCCTGCGCGGCGGATATCGGCTGCGATCACGGGCAGCTGACGGCGCATCTGCTGGAGCGCTGCGGCCGGCTTTTCATGATCGCCAGCGACGTGAGCGGCCCCTCCCTTGACAAGGCGCGGCGGCTGCTGGCGGCCAGGGGCCTTATGGGGCGCGCGCAGGTCGTCTGCGCAGACGGGCTGGCGGGCATCGACCGGCCGGTGCAGGCCATCGTGATCGCGGGCATGGGCGCGGAGACGATCCTCCGGATTCTCCGCGAGGGCCGGGAGCGGATCGGCAGCGCATCGCTGATCCTGCAGGCGAACGTCGATCTGCCGCTGCTGCGCCGCGAGCTGGCCGCGATGGGCTTTTGCGTGGAGCGGGAGGTCTTCTCCCGCGCGGCGGGCAGGCACTATGTGACGATGCTGGCCCGAGCTGGCGGGGTTCAAGCCCTTTCTGAGCGCGGGGCGCTGCTGGGCACGGCGGCAGGCGGCATGCAGGACGAGGGGCAGCGGGCATACTTTGCCTGGCAGCGGAGCGTGCGCGTGCGCGAGATGGAGCAGACGGCGGCGCTTGATTCCGACAAGGCGCGTGCGCGCATGGAGATCAGCAGCCGGGAGCTGCAGTGGATGGCGGAGGCGATGAATGTGAATGCATGCACGGTGAAGGAGCTTGAGCGGCTCGTCGGCGAAATCGCGCCATACGAGCTGGCGGAGGATTGGGACAACGTCGGGCTGCTCGTGGGATTCGCGGACAGGCGCGTCACGCGCGTGCTGACGGCGCTGGATCTGACGGACGGCGTGATTAAGGAGGCCAGGGCGCTGGGCGTGCAGGCGATCGTCACGCATCACCCGATCATGATGGATGCGCGCAGGCGCATGACGGACGGCGACCGCGAGGGCAGGCTGCTGCTCGCGCTGGCGGAAAACGGCATCGCGCACATCGCCGCGCACACGAACTTCGACAGCGCGCCGGGCGGCGTGAACGACACGCTGATGGCGCTGATGGGCGCAAAGAACGTGCAGGGTGAGGGCTGCGTCCGCGTGGGCGAGCTGGAGGAGGGCATGACCTTCGGCGCGCTGTGCGCGCGGGCGCAGAGAAAGCTGCGCGCGACGGTGCGCGCATACGGCGCGGCAGACACGCCGGTCACGAGGCTGGGCTGCTGCTCCGGCGCGGGCGGAAGCCTCTTCCCGGAGGCCGTTGCGCTGGGCGCGGACTGCTTCATCACCGGCGAGATCAAGCATCATGTCGCGCTGGAGGCGATGGACAGCGGCGTGTGCGTTATCGAGGCGGGGCACTTTGAAACGGAAAATCCTGCCTGCGAAGTGATGGCCAACGCTTTACAAAATGCCTGCGATGCGCTAAAATATAATGTAACGGTTTTTTGCTCCAAGGGAAATCCCTTTGGGCGTTGATGATAAGGAGGGCCTTATTTTGCAGCAGTACGAACTTTTGTGGCAGTACCAGCAGGTCGATATGGAGCTGGATCAGTATGAGAAGGAGATGCGCGCGAGCAGCAACCGCAAGGAGCTGCTCAAGCACCGCGAATTCCTGCTGGAGCAGCAGAGCGTCCTCAAGAAGATTGAGTCGGACGTGGAGATCATGAGCGACCGGATGGAAGCGCTGGCGGATGAGATCACGCGCCTGAGCGGCTCCGTGGCCGAGGCGACGGCGAACTTTGAGGCGAACCGTCCGCAGGATCTCGAGGAGGCGAAGAAGCAGATCGCGTCCATCCAGAAGCTGCTGACCACCATCTCCCGCTATGAGTCGGAGCTGGCCAAGATGCGCAAGGACAGCGAGGCGCGCGACCGCCAGCAGCGCGAGGTGCGCGTGCGCGCCGCCAAGGCCCGCGCGGAGTTTGACCGCATCAAGGTCCTCTACGACGAGGAGTTCAAGACGGCCTCCGTCAAGCTCGAGGAGCTCAAGAAGAAAGTGGCAAAGGAGGCGGAGGGCATCGATCCGGCGCTGATTGAGAAGTACAAATCGATCAAGCGCCACGCGGCGATGCCCATCACGCGCCTGCATGACGACCGCTGCGGCGGCTGCAACATGCAGCTCTCCGCCGCGGACAAGGACAAGGTGCGCAGCGGCCAGCCGTATGTGGAGTGCGAGAACTGCGGCCGCATCATCCTGGTCAAGTAAGCGGACTGTGCCCGCTTCCGAACGGCTTTTGAAAAGCAAGCTGTTCGGTGCCCGCTGCACGGTTTTTGCAGTTTCCCATGAGTCAAGAGAAGCGGGCTTCGGTCCGCTTTTTCTGTTCGCGGCGCCGCAGGGAGGGGGAATCGTATGGACGTCATCGCGCAGACTGACGCGTTTTTTGCGGGCAAGCCCCTGCAGTGGGCACTGTTTGAGGCGCTGAGGGGGCGGGTGCTCGCGCGCTGGCCGGATACGCGCCTGCGCGTGATGAAGACGTGCGTGGCCTTTGACGATCCCAGGCCGTATCTGTACGTCTCCTTTCCGCCCAGAAAGCGCATGGAGGGGCTGTGGCTGAGCATCAGCCTGCGGGAGGCGGCGGAGCATCCGCGGTTTGCCATGGTGGTGCCCGTATCGAGGACGCGTTATACCGCGCACATCCATCTTCCGGACGCGCAGGCGATCGACGAGGAGCTGCTCTCGCTCATCGCGCTGTCCCGCCGTTGACAAGCGCGGTAGAATGTGATATAATCTGAACGTTTGTGAGGCTGCCGGGCGGCCGCGCGCCGGAAGGTGTGAGGAAAGTCCGAGCTGCATAGGGCAGGGTGCCGGGTAACGCCCGGCGGGGGCGACCCCAGGGAAAGTGCAACAGAGAGATACCGCATGCCGCAAGGCGTGTAAGGGTGGAAAGGTGAGGTAAGAGCTCACCCGCGGCCTGGCGACTCGTCCGCGATGTAAACCCCACTCGCAGCAAGAAACGAAAGAGCGTTTGAGACGGCCCGTCGAGCTCTCAGGATTTCGCTTGAACCCGCTGGCAACAGCGGGTCTAGATAGATGACCGCCGATTACAGAACTCGGCTTACAGGCAACGCTCACAGACATTTTTGACAGCAGCCGGACACACCGTCCTGAGGGCATCTCAGCGGTGTGTCCGTTTGTTATGTAAATCTTTCCGTACAGTGCCGTTGCCGGGCACAGAGCTTCATGATTGACGGAGCTTTGTCCGTGATGCCGCCGGCAGCATGCCGGTTTTGTATGCAGCGGCCTTCCCGGCCGGGGGAGGCCCTTGTCATGGCCTTGTATCATATGGTATAATCAATCTGTATGGTTGTGCAACTGCGTGTGAGGAGGGAAAGCGGATGTGCCGTGTGAGCGTGATTGTGCCGGTCTACCAGGTGGAGGCGTATCTGCCCAGGTGCATAGACAGCATCCTCGCGCAGACGTTTCAGGATTACGAGCTGATCCTGGTCGATGACGGCACGAAGGACGGCTGTCCGGCGATCATGCAGGCCTATGCACAGCGCGACAGCCGCATCCGCCAGATCCACAAGCCAAACGGCGGCCTGTCCTCCGCGCGCAACGCGGGCCTGGAAGTTGCGCGGGGCGAGTACATCGCATTTGTCGATGCGGACGATTATGTCGCGCCGCGATGGCTGGAGGAAACCGTGCGCGCGGCGGACGAAACCGGCGCGCAGCAGGTGCTCTACAACTATGCGCTGGTCGTGGACGGGCAGGAGCAGGGGCCGTACCTGTGCTTTGAGCGCGAGACGATCGACGTCGACCGGCTGGGCCTCGCCAACTACTTTTACCGGTACTGGATGCCGTATCGGCACGGCCAGGAGGCGTGGAGCAAGCTCTACCGCCGCAGCGTGATCGAGGAAAACGGCCTGCGCTTTGCGCCGAACGACGAGATTTTCGCGGAGGATACGCTGTTTTCCGCGCAGTATCTGATGCATACGCACACGATTGCGGCGCTGAATACGCCGTATGTGTACTATGTCCAGCGCGGCGATTCGCTGATGGGCATGAAGAAGCCGAGGCTGGCCTGGCGGCTGATGACGCTGTCCGTGCGGCTGTGGGAATACGCGAAGGTTTGCGGTCGGTTTGACGAGATCAAAGACGTGCTGCCGGTGCTGTGCTACGACAAGCTGATCACCAAGGGCATCCGGCTGGACCCGGAGCTTTCCGATGTGTATCGCGCGATGGAGGAATACCGGGAAAACGGGACGATGCAGAGCCTGCTGCGCGCGCTGATTTCGCCCATGCCGCTGCTGATGTATACGCTCAAGACGCACAAGGGCGTGCGCACGCAGATTCGCGCGCGCGCGTTTGCCCTGCGCTGGCTGCGCGGCGATGTGAAGGGCGCGGCACGCCTTGTGCAGGGACGGGAGGATACGCCGTGAAGGTCAGCATCATCATCCCGTGCTACAACAGCGCCGGGTTTCTTCGCGCGTGCATGGATTCCGTGCTCGCGCAGACGATGGAGGACTTTGAAGCGATCCTGATTGACGATGGATCGGTGGACGATACGCTCGCCGTGGCGCAGGCGTATGCCCAAAAGGACGCGCGCGTGCGCGTGCTGGCGCAGGAGAACCGCGGCGTGGCCGCCGCGCGCAACCTGGGGCTAGAGCGCGCGCGGGGCGAGTGGATCACATTCGTGGACAGCGACGACCTGCTGCCAGAAGACGCGCTCCATACGATGCTCTCCGGCGCGGGCGAGGACGTGGACATGGTGGTCTGCGCGCACGATACGTTTGACGGAAGCGGAAGCCTGGAGACGGTCATCCCGCAGACGCGCTGGATGGACAGACGGGGCGAGGCCCAGCGCCGTGCGGCGGCGCTGCGGCTGATCGAGGGTGACAGCGTGCTCAACATCATGTGCTGCAAGCTGCACCGGCGCGCCCTGATCGAGCGCGAGGGCCTGCGGCTCCAGGCGGGCGTGAGGATCGCGGAGGACGCGCTGTTCAACCTGGAGGCCGTGCTCTGCGGGCGCGCCATTGCATATGTGAACCGCGTGGCCTACCGCTATCGCATGCACGGCGCTTCCGCGATGCACGCGCAGACGGCGGGCGAGATGGAGCGGCACAGGCTGTGGCTGCTCGCGATGCGGGACATGCTCCTTAGGCGTGGGCAGATGGAAACCTACTTTGCCGCCTATGTGGACAGCGCGGCGCTGCGGCTGTACAAGGACGGCGGCGTGCCCGGCGTGGTCCGGCGGTTTAATGCGGACGTTCTGCCGCTCCTGCCGCTTGATGATCTTGACGAAAGCAGGCTGACGCGCGGCGCTCGCCTGCTTCTGCGGCTGTGCCGCAGCGGCGCCTACCCGCGCGTCTATCCGCTGATCTACCCCGTGCAGGTGCTGCGCCGCAAGCTCGGCGAGGCCGCGTTTGCCCTGCGCAAAAAGAAGGAGATGCCGCAATGAACAGGCCGCTTGTGTCCATCGTCATGCCGTGCTACCAAAGCGGACAGACGCTTGCGCGCACCGTGCGCAGCATTCAGGCGCAGACGGAGGAAAGCTGGGAATTGATCGCCGTGGACGACGGCTCGCGGGACGACACCTTGGATGTCCTCACGCAGCTCGCGCAGGACGAGCCGCGCATGCGCGTCATCCATCAGGAGAACGGGGGCGTGTCCGCCGCGCGCAACGCGGGCATCGACGCGGCGCAGGGGACGTGGCTGTCGTTCGTGGACGCGGACGACCATCTTCTGCCGCACGCGCTGGCGCACCTGCTCTCGCTGACCGACGAGGAAACCGATATCGCCTGCGGCGCGTATGTGATGCGCTTTCGCGACGAGGGCGGCCGGGAGGAGTACCACGCCTGCGCGGACGGCGATCTGCAGACCGTGCTGGAGAGCCTTCTGCGCGGGGACAGCGCGCTCAACAGCATGTGCGCCCGGCTGTATCGCACGCAGCTGATCCGTGAGCAAGGCGTGCGCGCGCCCGAGGGTGTGAAGGTGGGCGAGGACGTGCTGTTCAACCTCGAAGCGTTTATCGCCGCGCGCGCCTGGCGCATGAGCGGGGAGACCGTCTACATCTACGAATTCGGCGGGGATTCCGCGATGACGCGGGCCCACAACGACTTTTACGCGCGCAGCATGCCGATGATCGAGGGCATCGGCCGCTTTATCGATGCGCACGGCCTGGCGACGCAGCTGTTCCGCGCGCACATCGATCTCTACGTCCGCACGCTGCGGGCGGACCGTGGGCGGGCGAAGGCGGCGTGCGCACTCACCCGCGCCATGGTGGCGCGCATCACCAAGGACGTGGCGTTCGGCAGGCTGCCCGCCAAGCAGAAGCTGTATTATCTGGCGCTTCGCGTGCTGCCGGCGTCCAGCTATCTGCTGCCGTAAGCCGGAAGGAAGGGGTATACATGAGCGAATCACAGGCCGATATCAGCGTCATCGTGCCGTGCTACAACGCAGGGCGCTATCTGAGCGTGTGCCTGGAAAGCCTCAAGGCGCAGAAGGAGCCGGAGATTCAGATGATCCTCATCGACGACGGCTCGACCGACGGGACGGGCGCGATGCTCGATGATTTCGCGCGCATCGAGCCCCGGGCGAGGGTGATCCATACGGAAAACGGCGGCGTGTCCGCCGCGCGCAACCGGGGACTTGCGCTGGCGACGGGCCGGTATATCGCGTTCGTGGACGCGGACGACGCGCTGGAGGAGAACAGCCTGCGCACGCTGTTTCAGTGCGCGGCGCGCACCGGCGCGCAGATCGTTTCGGCCAACCATACGCTCTTTGACATGGAGAAGGGGCAGCGCGTGCCGGTGGACATTGCGCCGGTGGTGCAGCAGCCAGATGAAATCGTCCGGGAGATCATCCATATGCACCGCATCTACAACAACCTCTGGAACAAGCTCTATGAGCGCACGCTGTTTAGCGATCTGCGGCTGGACGAGAGCGTGCGCATCGGCGAGGATGCGCTGCTCAATCTGCAGCTCTTCCTGCGCGCGCAGAGGGTGACGCATCTGCCGGATTACACCTATGTCTATCGCGTGCACGGCCAGTCGGCGATGGCCAATGTCCGCGGTCACAGCGAGGCGCATCAGCCGATGCTGCGCAGCATGAGCGCGATTCTGCTGGCGCATGGCGTGAAGGAGCGGTATTTCAGGGACTTTTTGCAGAGCTGCGTCTGGATCGACGAGAAGGAGCGCGGCATCCGCGCGTGCATGCGGACGTTTGACGGGCGGGTTCGCCCGCTTGCGCTGGACGGCGTGCAGGAGGAAAGGCTTTCGCCGCAGGACCGGCGGCTGTACCGGCTGGTCAGACAGGGCGGCTTCCCGGCATTTTACACGCTCATGCGCGTCGGGGAGAAGCTGACGGGAAGGAAATGGGGAATCCGCCGATGAAGAAGATCATGCTCTACAACCACGGCGGCTGCGGCAACCGCGGCTGCGAGGCGATTGTGCGCTCGACGGCGGCGCTCTTTGATGGCCTGGCGGCGGTCTCGCTGGCCTCCGACGCGCCGCAGGAGGACCGCGCGCAGCGGCTCGAGTGCGTCAGGAAGCTCGTGCACAGCGAGATTGCGCCGTACAGCGTGCGCCGGTTTGTCAATTCCATCGGCTTTCGCCTGGGCATCCCGCGCGAGCAGGAGGTCGCCCGCAAGCATGCCACGGTCACCGATCTGGGCAAGCGGAGCGACGTGTGCCTGTCCATCGGCGGCGACACCTACTGCTACGGCCATCAGGAGCATCTGCAGGTGATCAACGGAAGGCTGCGCCGCGCAAACAAGCCGCTCGTGCTGTGGGGCTGCTCGGTGGAGCCGGACATCATCAAGGGCGAGACGCTTGAGGACCTGCGCGCCTACGACCTGATCGTCGCGCGCGAGTCGATCACGGAGGAAGCGATGCGAAGGGCCGGTCTGCCGGTGGTTCGCTGGTGCGATCCGGCGTTCACCATGGCGCGCGAGGAGCTGCCGCTGCCAGGCGGCTGGCGCGAGGGGAGGACGGTGGGCCTCAACGTGAGCCCGCTGATTCTGAGCCGGGCAAAGGACGGCGACAAGACGCTTCATGCGTTTGTGGGGCTGGTGCGCCACATTCTTGATACCAGCGACTGCGCCGTGGCGCTGATCCCGCATGTGTTCTGGGCGCACGACAACGACATGGACGCGCTGGGCAGGATCAAGGCGCAGTTTGAAGACGAGCCGCGCGTGTTCCTGCTGCCGCAGGCCGAAACGCTGACCGCGCCGCAGATCAAGGGCTACATCGCGCGCCTTGCCGCACTGGTGACGGCGCGCACGCACGCCTCGGTGGCGGGCTACTCGACCGCCGTGCCGACGCTGGTGATCGGCTATTCGGTCAAGGCCAGGGGCATCGCGCGCGATCTGTTCGGCGAGGAAGCCGGACACCTGATTCCGGTGCAGGAGCTGAGCGGCGAAACGGAGCTGATCGCCGCGTACGAGGCGATGATGACGCGCGCGGACGAGGAGCGGGCGTTTCTCACAGCGCGCATGCCGGACTATACGGCGGGCCGCGAGGAGATCGTCGGCGCGGTGATGCGGCTGGCGAAGTGACGGGAGAGAGACGATGAGACAGACGGTCAGGAAAAGCAAGGCGGAGTGCTCGGGCTGCGGCGCGTGCGCAGGCATCTGCCCCAAGGGCGCGATCACGATGCAGCCGGACGAGGAGGGCTTCCTGTATCCGGCCGTCGACGGCAGCCGGTGCGTGGAATGCGACCTTTGCGAAAAGCGCTGCCCGGCGGGCAGGGAGCAGGAGGAGCAAAAGCCGCAGGTTCTCGGCGCGCAGATCCGGGATGCGCAGCTGCGCCGTGCGTCCTCCTCCGGCGGCGTGTTCACCGCGCTGGCGAGGACCTGGCTGAAGAAGGGCGGCGTGGTCTTCGGCGCCGCGTTTGACGAGGCGCTGCGCGTGGAGCACATCGGCGCGTTTGACGAGACGGAGCTGGACGGCATGCGCGGCAGCAAGTATGTGCAGAGCGACGCATCGGACGCGATCGCCCATGCGGCGGTGCTGCTGGAGCGCGGCATTCCGGTGCTCTTTTCCGGCACGCCCTGCCAGATCAGCGGGCTCAAGGCGCGCGTGGGAAAGAAGGAGAGCGACCTGCTGCTGACGGTCGATTTCGTCTGTCACGGCGTGCCGTCGCCCGGCGTGTTCGCGTCGTACCTGCGCGAACTGGAGGCCGGGCGCGGCCAGCGGGTCGTGCGCTATACCTTCCGCGACAAACGAAAGGGCTGGAAGGATTTCTCCGCCGTGGCGACGTTTGAGGACGGCACGGAGCATGTCGGCCAGCAGACGACGGAGCCGTTCCTTTACGGCTTTTTGCAGAACCTGTATCTGCGCCCGTCGTGCGTGCAGTGCGAGACGATGCGCGGGGTGCGCCATCCTGCCGACATCACCATCGCGGACCTGTGGGGCATGCAGGAAGTCGCGCCCGATGCGGATGACGACACGGGCGCGTCGCTCGTGTTCCTGAATACGAAGCGGGGCAGGCAGGCGTTTGAGGCCTGCCGTTCGCAGCTTGCGGTTTTCCCGGTGGGGGACATGCAGCGGCTGCTGCGCTATAACCCAAGCATCGCGCACGCGGTGAAGCCGCACAAAAAGCGCGAGGCATTTTTCAGATATTACAAGAAAAAGGGCTTTGACAGCGCGTATGTGATGAAGCTGCTCGCCGGCCCGGGGAGGCTTGAGCGCGCCGCTGCGCGCATCGCGCATCTGCCCCGCGGCCTGATGCGGCGCATCCGCGCCTTGCTAAGGAGAAAGTGAATTGGGCGCCGCTGCGGTGCATGGCGGCGCGCCTCAAGGAAAGGGTTTATGAGAAGACTCATCAGGCAGCGTCCGGACATCAACGGCATCACCGAGGGCGTGATCTGGAAGCAGCTGCTTCTGTTCTTTTTTCCGATCGTGCTGGGCACGTTTTTTCAGCAGCTGTACAACACGGCGGATGCGATCATCGTCGGCAAGGTCGTCGGCAAGGAGGCTCTGGCGGCCGTCGGCGGCTCGACGGGCACGCTGATCAGCCTGCTGGTCGGCTTCTTCGTGGGTCTGGCCTCCGGCGCGTCGGTCATCATCGCGCAGCTCTATGGCGCGCGAAAGGCGCAGGACGTCTCCCGCGCCGTGCACACCACGATCGCGCTGGCGCTTTCAAGCGGCGCGCTGCTGACGGCGGTGGGCCTGCTGTTTTCCAGCACTGTCCTTCGATGGATGGGCACGCCGCAGGAGGTCATGGCCTACGCGGTGCCGTATCTCAAGATCTATTTTGTGGGCATGATTCCGCAGCTGGTGTACAACATCGGCTCCGGCGTGCTGCGCGCGGTGGGCGATTCGCGCCGGCCGATGCTGTTTCTCATCTGCGCCGCGCTGACCAACATCGTGCTGGATATTCTCCTGGTGCTGGGCCTTGAAATGGGCGTGCGCGGCGCGGCGATCGCCACGGTGCTCTCGCAGGTCGTCAGCGCGGTGCTGATCCTGGTCAGCCTGTGCCATGCGCAGCCGGTGTACCGCCTGCGGTTCAGCAGGATTCGCTTTCACGGCGACATGCTGGCCCGCATCGTGAGAATCGGTCTGCCTGCGGGGCTGCAGTCTGTCATGTATTCGCTGTCCAACATCATCATCCAGGCCAGCGTCAACGGCTTCGGCACGGACGTGATGGCGGCCTGGACGGCGTACGGCAAGATCGACGGCCTGTACTGGATGATGATCAGCGCGTTCGGCGTATCGATCACCACGTTCGCGGGCCAGAACTTCGGCGCGCGGCGCTACGACAGAATGCGCCGCAGCGTGCGCGTGTGCCTGGGTCTTGCCGCCGGCGTGACGGTCTTCATGAGCGCGCTGATTCTGACGGTTGGCCGCCCGATGCTGGGCATGTTCACGGACGACGCGCACGTCGTGGAGACCGGCATGTCCATCATCCGCCTGATCGTGCCGACGTGGATCGCCTATCTGTGCATCGAGATCCTCTCCAGCGCGATGCGCGGCGCGGGCGATTCGCTGATGCCCACGCTGATGACGCTCACGGGCGTGTGCCTGATGCGCGTGTTCTGGGTGACGGTCGTCGTGCCCAGGATGCATCGCCTGCCGGTGCTGCTGCTCAGCTATCCGATCACCTGGGTCATCACCTCGGCCATGTTTGTCGTCTATTATCTGCGCGGCAGGTGGCTTGACCGCTGCATCGCCAGGCAGGGGAGCGTGTGAAAGCTGTGAAGAAGAATGCCGCTAATAAGCCGCCCGTGGTGCTGCCCGTGCGGCGCAGGCTGATGGCGGCGACCGCCGCGTATCTCCTGGGCATTTTTCTCACGAACGTCATCCTGCTGCCGGCTGCATATCTGTTGATTCTTTGCGCGCTTTTGCTTGCGTGGGCCGCTGTGCGGCTTTTGCAGCGAAAGCGCGCGCTTTTTTGTCTTCTGGCCTTCATGCTGCTGCTGGGCAACCTGCGGGCAGGCAGCGCGCTGCGCCGCCGCGATCTGCCGACGGCGCCCGGCGTGCGCATCGAAGGCACGGTGAAGAAGATCCTGAAGCCGTACCGCGTGATGCTGGAGGACGTGACGGTGGACGGCGAGGCGGCGTCCTCGCGGCCCGTGGTCGTCACGCTGATGCGGGAGGAGGAGCCCACGGCGCCGCCCGAGGAGCCGCTGATCGGCCAGCGCGTGCAGGGCACGGGACGGCTCTTTGCGCCGGAGGAGCCGCGCAACCCGGGCGGCATGAACTGGAGAGTTCGGGCGATCTGCGAGGGATACGAGCTCTCCGGCTATCTGCTGCCGGGATGGATGGCGCAGGGCGGGGAGCGGTTCTCGCCGGGCGAGCAGCTCCGATGGCTTCGCGGGCGGATTGCCGCGTGCGTGGAAGCACTCTTTGGCGGGCAGGCGGCGCTGTTTCAGGGCGTGATGCTCGGCGACAAATCCGCCCTGGACAGCGAGATTTCAGCGGCCATGCGGCTGACGGGCACGGCGCACATCCTGACGGTATCCGGCCTGCACCTGAGCATGATCGCGGGCGTGGTCAGCATGCTGCTTGGGCGCGCGCCGGTGGGGCGAAAGACCCGCTTTGCCGTGCTGAGCGCCTTCCTCGTGTTCTTCACCGGGCTGACGGGGGCCGCGCCCGGCACGGTCCGCGCGTGCATCATGGCGATGCTGCGGGAATACGCCGCGGTGCGCGGCAGGCGGTATGAGCCGCTGACGGGGCTGGCCTGCGCGGCGCTGCTGATGACGCTGGCTGTGCCCCTGTGGGCGCTCAATGCGTCGTTCCAATTCTCGTTTTTCGTCGTGCTGGGCATTCAGCTCTTCTCGCGCAGCCTGACGGACTTGGCCAGGCGGCACCTGGGCGCGCTGCCGGAAAGGCTTCTTGGCATGACGGCGCTGTGCGTGAGCGCGCAGCTCGCCTCCCTTCCGATGCAGCTGCTGCTCTACGGCTATGTGCCGCTGCTGGCCCTGCCGATGAACCTGCTGTGCAGCGCGCTGATGCCGGCGCTTTTGCTGGGCGGCTGGTGCGTCACGCTGGCGGGCCTGCTTTGGCCCGCGATGGCCGCGCTGCCGGCGGGGCTGCTCTCGGCTGCGGCCTCCGGCTTTGAGCGGCTGAGCCTGTGGGCTGCATCGCTTGACCATGCGATCGTGCGCCTGCCCGCGCCGCGCGGCGCATGCGTGCTGCTCCTGCTGGCGCTGCTGCTGCTGCTGAGCAGCCGGATCCGCTATGGCCGGTGGAGAAAGCAGGCGGCCTGTCTGCTGGCCTGTGCGATCCTGCTGAGCTATGCGCCGCGGCTGAATCCGCAGGCGCGGTATGTGCAGCTGGACGTGGGGCAGGGCGATGCGGCGCTCCTGGCGAGCGGACGGCGGGCTGTGCTGGTGGACGTCGGCCCGGCGGACAGCTACGAAATGTTGCGGTATCTGCGCCGCGAGGGGTTGTCCGTCGAGGCGGTGATCCTGTCGCACCTCGACGAGGATCACGCGGGCGCGCTCGAGACGCTGCTTTCTTCCGAGGTGGAGATCCCGACGGTGATCACGTCGGCGCGCGCTGCGCAGGAGGAATGCCCGCTGGCGGTGCAGGCGGCCCTTGAGCACATGGCGCGGGAGGACATCCCGCTGCTTGAGGTGCAGCGCGGCGACCGGATTGCGGCGTGCGGCGCGACGCTGGATGTGCTCTCGCCGGACGATACGCTCTCGGGCAGCAATGAGCGCTCCCTGCTGCTGCATGCCCGGCTGGAGGACGTGACGTTCCTGCTGACGGGCGATCTTCCGCAGGAGAGCGAGCCGGACGCCGTGCCGGCGGCCGACGTGCTCAAGGTAGCGCACCATGGCAGCAAGGGCTCGACGAGCGACGCGTTTCTTGACAAGGCCGGGCCGAAGCTGGCGCTCATCAGCGTCGGCGCAAACAACCGCTACGGCCATCCGACCGAGCGCGTGCTTAAGTCGCTGTCGCGCGTCGGCGCGCAGGTGCTGCGCACGGACGAAAACGGCAGCGTCACATTGTGGCTGCGCCGCGGCGGATACCGCATCGAGACCTGTCTTCAGGCGGCGCAGTAGATGCAGCATACGCGGATAACCCGGCGCATATATTGTCACGAGTTGGCAGTGCCGGGGGTGAGGCGGAATGAAGAGGCGGGCGGCGGGAGACGCGGCTCAGACGGCGGGCAGCGGACGAACGATGATGCGCGTGCAGGTGAAGGACGTGTACGGCGGCATGGTCGCCGGACGGGATCTGGAAGACGAGACGCTCGCACCGCTGGCTGCGTCGATTGCGCGCCACGGGCTTTTGCAGCCGATCGTCGTGCGCAGGAACGCGCAGGCGGGACGCTTTGCGCTGGTCTGCGGCGCGCGGCGGCTGGCGGCCTGCCGGCTGCTGGGGCTCAAGGAGATCGACGCGCTGTGCCTGGAGCTCGATGATGCGGCTGCGGCGGCCTGCTTCATGGAGGAGCACTGCCTGCGCCGCGCGCCCTGCGCCATGGAGGAGGCGCTGGCGCTGTGCGCGGTGGACAAGGACGCGCTGCTCTTAAGCACGGCGCTGGGGCGTCAGGCGATCGAGCAGAGGCTCGGCCTGCTGGCGCTTCCCCTGCGCGTGCAGGAGATCGCGCGGCAGCGGAGGCTCTCCATGGAGCAGGCGCAGCCGCTGCTTTCCGCCTCCGGGGAGGAGCGGCAGACGGAGGCGGCGCTCATCATCGCGGAGCGGTCGCTCACGCCCGCGCAGGCGAGGCGGCTCGTCTTCGGCCCGCAGAAGGGCAGAGCGCAGAGCGCCAGGCGCAGAACCGTGCGCGCCGCGCTGGAGGAGGTGGGCGCGCTGGCACGCAGACTGCGCGCGCAGGGCGTGGAGGCGAGCGTTTCGGTGCATTCCCAGGAGGGCGGCATGTGCGTGCAGCTTCTGTTCGGGCATGCAGAAAAACGGAGCGATCAGCAGGATTTTGAAAAAAAAGGGAGAAATAGCTGAAACAGCATACCTGCGGCGCAAACACCATTCGATACGATACGCAGCGTATGACAGGGGAGGAATATTCATGTATACGATCATCACGGATTCCTGCTGCGACCTGAATCCGAAGTTCATCAAGGCGTACGAGCAGTTTGAAATTGTGCCACTGTGCTACACCATGGGCGGCGAGACGAAGCCGCAGCCCATCGACGACGAGGCGGCGGTGCACGCGTATTACGACCGCCTGCGCGCGGGCGAGACGAGCACGACCTCGCAGGTTCCGCCGGCGCAGTGGCAGGAGGTCTTTTTGAAGCATGTGAAAAACGGGGAACAGGTGCTGTGCCTGGTCTTCTCCTCCGGTCTCTCCGGCACATACGCCTCCGCCTGCCTGGCGCGCGATATGGTGCTGGAGGAGATCCCGGACGCGGTGATCGAGGTGATCGACACGCTCAATGCCAGCGCGGGCCAGGGCATGATGGTCTGCGACGCGCTTTGCAACCGGGACGCGGGCATGGACATTCATGAGAACGCGGCGTGGATCAGCGCGCGCATCCAGAATTACGCGTCCTGGTTCACGGTGGACGATCTGAATTTCCTGAAGCGCGGCGGTCGCTGCTCGCCGTCCGCGGCGTTCTTCGGCTCCATGCTCAGCATCAAGCCGGTGCTGCATGTGAACGAGGAGGGCAAGCTGATCGCGCGCAGCAAGGTGCGCGGACGCCATCAGGCGCTCAAGGCCATGGTGCAGAAGATGATCGAGCTGGAGGGCGCGAAGGATCAGATGGTCTTCATCAGCCACGGCGACTGCGAGGAGGACGCGCTGTTCGTCAAGCAGAAGCTGGTGGAGATGGTCGGCTGCGATCCGGAGAAGATCGTGCTCAGCCAGGTCGGCCCGGTCATCGGCAGCCATTCCGGCCCGGGCACGGTAGCGGTATTCTTCAGAGGGAAGGACAGGGGCTGAGGTGCGCGCGCAGTACATGCGCCTGGCGCTGGAGGAGGCGAAGCGGGCGCTTGAGCTGGGCGAGGTGCCGGTCGGCGCGGTCGTGGTCTGCGACGGCGAGGCGGTCGCCTCGGCACACAACGAGCGCGAGGCGACGGGCGATCCCACGGCGCACGCCGAGGTGCTGGCCATCCGGCGCGCGGCGAAGCGGCTCGGCCGCCGGCGGCTGACAGACTGCACGCTGTATGTGACGCTGGAGCCGTGTCCCATGTGCGCGGGTGCGATCGTGATGGCGGAGCTGGGCGGCGTCTACTACGGCGCGGCGGACGGGACGGCCGGCTGCGCGGGCAGCGTCTATGCCATTCCGGAGGACCCGGCGTTCGGCAGACGGATTGCGTGCATGGGCGGCCTGCTCGAGGACGAATGCCAGGAAATCCTTGACGGCTTTTTTGAGGAGAGACGCGGATGACGCGCCTCTCCTTATTTTCCTGATCTTTGATCTTGACAAGGGAACGATGCATCTGTATAGTGGGGAATGTAATTTTTCATATCCCTGCCCGCCCGGCGGGGGAAAGAGGCGTACATATGAGCGAGAAGAAACCGTTTATCACGCTTGAACAGGCGAAGGAGATTGCCGGAGAATTTCCCACGCCGTTTCATATCTATGACGAGGCGGGCATCCGCCGCACGGCCCGCGCGCTGAACAAGGCGTTCGCCTGGAACAGGGGCTTTAGGGAATACTTCGCCGTGAAGGCGACGCCCAACCCGTTCATCCTGAGCATCCTGCGCGAGGAAGGCTGCGGCGTGGACTGCTCCTCGGACACCGAGCTGATGCTTGCTCGCGCCTGCGGCTTTCACGGCGAGGAGATCATGTTCTCCTCCAACGAGACGGAGGCGAGCGAATTCGCGCTGGCGGACAGCCTGGAGGGCATCATCAATCTGGACGATTACACGCTGATTGAGACGCTGGAGGAGGGCTGCGGCGGCGTCCCGGAGCTGGTGTCCTGCCGCTTCAATCCTGGCGGAGAGTTTGCCATCGGCAACAGGATCATGGATCAGCCCAAGGACGCCAAGTACGGCATGACCCGCGCGCAGCTCGCGCAGGCCTACCGGACGCTGATGCAGAAGGGCGCAAAGCACTTTGGCCTGCACGCGTTCCTGGCGTCCAACACGCTGACCAACGCCTACTATCCGATGCTGGCGCGCATTCTGTTTGAGACGGCGGTGGAGCTGCACCGCGAGACCGGCGCGCATATCGCGCTGATCAACCTCTCCGGCGGCGTGGGCATCGCGTACCGCCCGGAGGAGGAGGAGAACGACATCGCAGCGATCGGCGAGGGCGTGCGCAAGGCGTATGAGGAGGTGCTCGTGCCGGCGGGCATGGGCGACGTGCGCCTGTGCACGGAGCTGGGCCGCTTCATGCTCGCCTCCAACGGCGCGCTGGTGACGACCGCCCGCCACGAGAAGCACACCTACAAGGAGTACATCGGCGTGGACGCCTGCGCCTGCAACCTCATGCGCCCGGCGATGTACGGCGCATACCATCACATCACCGTGCTGGGCAAGGAGCATGCGCCCTGCGATCACGTCTACGACGTGGTGGGCAGCCTGTGCGAGAACAACGACAAGTTTGCCATCGACCGCAGACTGCCGAAGATCGACCGCGGCGACCTGCTCTACATCCACGACACCGGCGCGCACGGCTTCTCCATGGGCTACAACTACAACGGCAAGCTGCGCAGCGCGGAAATCCTCCTTCAGGAGGACGGCAGCGCGAAGCTGATCCGCCGCGCGGAAACGCCCGCGGACTATTTCGCGACGTTCGATTTCACGGATTTCAAGTTCTGACGCAATGCTTCGGCTGAGCGCCGCGGAGCGAAGAAGGGGTCTGGGGATGAAATCCCCAGCAGGGGTTCGGGGACGGCGTCCCCGAGAACAGATTTAGGCGGCAGCCCAAAAAAGGCCCGCGTCTTACGCGAGCCATCCCAGGCGGCGCATGCGCTGCGCGATGGGTTCGTGCAGGCATGCGTCCTTCAAATACACATATTTTGCAGACGTGGGCACCTTCCGGCCGTCCGGCCAGGGAACGAGGCCCGCGCCTTTTTCGTCAAGCCCGTAATGGGAGAGCGCCACGCCGTCCGGCGGCGTGATGTGCGAGACGCGGGCGTGACAGCGGTTGCCCAGAAACACCTCGAAGCAATCCAGCTCCGGATCGAGCGCCAGATGATTGCCGGTGAAGCCGCTGATGCCCAGCGCGTGCGCGCCCATGTACGCGGGCACCTCACTGAGACGCTGCTCGGGATGCTTGGTGAAGCACAGAAAGCCCAGCGGCTGGCGGTAGGTGCCGTCCGCGTTTCGGCGCAGCGTGCGGTCCGTGGCGATCGCCTCGAGCGACGCGCGCGAAATGAGCTCGCCGCACAGCAGCGCCTGCGCAAAGCGCGCCATGTCCTGCCGGGTGGAGAACAGCCCCGCGTGGCCGCAGAGATCCTGGCCGCCCTCCGACAGCAGCAGCGCCTTGGGATCGTGCGGCGTGCCCGGCGGCGTGTCCGTGCGCAGGATGTAGCGGTCGCCCGCGATGCGGTGCTCGTAATTGTAGCAGACGCAGCGTGGCTTTTCCTCCTCCGGCACGGCGGCATACGTCTCGCGCATTCCGGCGGGCGCAAGGATGAATGTCCTGATCGCATCGTAAAACGGCAGGCCGGTTTTGGCCTCGATCACATATTTGATCACCATGGCGTTGATGTCCGAATAGATGCGCACGGCGGGCGAGGGCGCGACGCGCACGTCAAAGAGGCGGCGCAGCCCCTCGTCGCGGCTGGGCGCGCCGTCAATCCGGCCGGGCGTCTGCAGGCAGACGCGGTAGCACAGCGTATCAAAGACGGTTACACCGCTCAGATGCGCAAAGCGTGCGTCGATTTCGCCGACATACTCGTCTAGGCGGAGCGCTCCGCGCTCCACGAGGATCATCGTCATCACCGAGGTGAAGAGCTTGGTCAGCGACGCGAGGTCGAAGATGCTGCGCGCCTCGAGCGGGCGCTCGCAGGGGACGAACTGCCCGTTTTCAAGCGCGGCCTCCTGCGCGCGGCCATAGAGCGCCGACTCGCTCTCCCGGCTGGTGCCGTAGACGACGGTGAGGCCGGAAAGCATGCGCGTTTCGTCGCACAGGAAGCGCATGCTGTCAAGAAGATGCTGCATACATGTTTCTCCGTACAGGTTCTCCATGGGAAAACAGCTTCCGGGACTCGGAAGCTGTTTTTGACTGATTATTCGGCGAGATAGGTGTAGCGGACGGTGAGGCGCGGCATGTTGTCGTACAGGCCGTAGGCGTCGCCGTAAATCTTGTACTTTGTGCCGACTTCCCAGGTCGTCTTTGAGCTGTTTTCGATCATGACCAGCTTTTCAAACGTCTCCGAGCCGATGTTCATGATGGCCATCTGCGGCGTGGTGCTGATGATGCGCTCGACCGTGCCCGTGCCGGTGTAGATCGTGCCCTTGCGGATGTTGATGTAGTTGATCAGGTCAGTGTACTGGGAATCCAGATCCCACGCGCGGCGGGTGTAGATGTCCGCGTTGGGCATGTAGTAGACCGTGTGGGTGATGACGGAATCCGCCTTGCCCTCATAGGAGGCGCGGATGACCACGTCGTTGTTGCCCAGCTTGGAGAACAGCGGGGTGAAGCTGAAGCTGCCGGTCGCGGGATCGACCTTGAGGTTTTCGTGCGGGAATTCGACGGTGATGGTCGCGCCCGGCAGCGTGGAGCCGCTGATGGACGGGCGCTGCATCGCGGCGCGCTCCTCCTCGGTCGCCGCCTCATATTTTTCGTTGGTGATGGGCTCGTAGTTCCACTCGACCAGAACCGTCGCGTCCAGCTCCAGCGGGATTTCCTGCGGCGCGCGGTAGAGCGTCACCTCCATCTTGTTCTCCCGGCAGTATTTGCTCTTGACGGAGATGGAGATGGTGTTGTCGCCCACGGGCAGCACCTGCACGTTTTTGGAGACGTTGCCGGTCTCGCGGATGAGGGTGGAGACATTCGTGCCGTCGATGATGACGGTGGAGCCCTTCTGCACGTTGATGCTCACCTCATAGATGGATACGCCGACCTCCGCGTGCATGGTCGTCGGCTTGAGCAGATAGATCGGGGAGAGCGGCACGTCGACGGTGAACTCGATGGGATCGAGCTGGTACTGGTCGCCCTCCTGAGAATAGCGGATGAACGGGGTGATGGTCACGTCCATCGTGTCGGTCTCCACCGGCGTGGCATAGGTGGAGGACTCCGTGTCGTACCACATGTAGTCCGGCACGGTCACCTCGACCTTGCCGTCCGCGATGACGTAGGTGGACTGCATCTCGCGCAGGTAGACGGTCGCGTTCTCCTTGCCGTAGATGGTCAGCGTGTGGGCGGGCATGCCGTCGACCGTGGTCTCGCTGACGACGATATTCGTCTCGTTGTCCCTGCGAACCTGCATGCCCTGGGAGAGCACGAAGTGGCGCGCCGCCAGAACGCCGCCCGCGCCGACCAGCGCGCAGCACACGAGCACGACGAGCAGCGTCAGCACGAGCCTTGCGGCGCGGTTCTTTTTGCGCTTGCCCGTGCCCAGCACCTCGTAGGCGTCCTCGCGTGCGGTGCGGGTCTGGATGCGGCGGGGCATGTATTCCTTGTCCGTCAGCGCGCCCTGATCGCCGGAGTCCGGCGTGTAGCCGTCGTAATAGATGGGCGCGTCGGCGTCGTCGTCCACATAGGTCAGCGGGGGCTCGGCGGAATCGCCAAAGTAGCCGTAGCTCTCGTAGCCGCCCGGCGCGGCGGCGGCCTCCTCCTGCTGCGGTTCGTCCTCACGCAGGTTCTCGGCATACTGCGCCTGACGCGCCTGCTGGCGGCGGCGGATGACCACGCTGTCGCCGTCGTAGGCCGGGCGGTCGCTGGCCTCCGGCACGGGGCGGACGATCTGCGCCTCCTGGATGGAGCGGCGCACGCGGCCTGCCTGATCCTTCATCTGGGCGAGGCGGCGGCTGCCCTCCTCGCGTCGGGCCTTGAGCGCCTCGATCTCGTCGGCGAGACCGGCGCGGTCGAGATCGTCCGGATCAAACGCTTCGTCCCCGCTGGCCGTGGGGAGCACGGGCGTGTCGTCCTCGGGATCAAACTGCACGACCTGAAGCGAGGGCTTCTTTTTGTGCATGGCCTCCTCCCAGGGGAGCTGCTGCTTCTGTATATTCTCTTCAAGCGGCGCGCCGCAGCGGGTGCACTTGGGCAGATACGCCGCGTTCCATGCGCCGCACTTGGGACATTTCATTTCCTGAACAACCTCCGAAGCATAGTGTAACATCACTCTATTCGCGCTGTTTCGCCCAAAGTCCTGCTTTTGACCGGCGCAAAAGAAGGCCGAAGTCGCGCGTAGGGTCTTGTCCTCTGCAGGGCTTTGGTGGTATAATGAAGCCACCCTGATGATGGAGGAATTTTCTGTGATGGATTGCTTTAAGGAGGACGTCGTCGTCAGCCGCAATAATCTGCTGGGCAATGTGCTGTATGTGCTGTGCTGGGTGTTTCTGGTGGTCTTTGGCCTGTACGGCCTGCTGATGCTGCAGGTGCTGATCGTTTCCTTCAATGTGGGAACGGTGCTCATGACGCTTCTGAGCATTGGCGCGGCGGTGCTGATGTTCTTTGTCAAGGACAACTTCAAGATCGAGTATGAGTACGCCTTCACCAACGGCTCGCTCGACTTTGCCAAGGTCATGCACGGCGCCAAGCGCAAGGAGCTGGGCAGCATGAACGTGGCGAACGTCTCCGCCTGCGGCCATGTGGCGCACGACAGCTTCCGCAAATTCCTGGCGATGAAGGATGTGAAGCGCCGCAACTGGTTCCTCAACCGGGACGGCAATCTGTTCTACTTCTACTATGTGAAGGAGAACCAGAAGAACATGATCATCATCGAGCCGAGCGAGGAGATGGTGGGGATGATCCGCCGTTATCTACCGGCCGGCGTGTATCAGGGCTGAACGGATGAAACCCGAGTCTCCAGCATGGCCTGGCCGTACTGGAGATTTGTTATGTCGTTCGATTTGCAAAGCGTCGGCCTCGGGCGAAAAGCCGCGGGGCTGACGGCGCTTTGACGGTTTGAGATCTGGTTAAAGAGGGGAACGCTTTGATTTATCTGGACAACAGCGCGACGACGCGCCCGTTTGACAGCGTGATCGACGCGATGGACGCCTGCATGCGCGAGGCGTATTTCAACCCGTCCGCCGCGTACAAGCCCGCGGTGGATGTGGATCGCCGGATGCGCGTCTGCCGCAGGCTCATCGCCGCCCAGCTGGGCGCGCAGGAGGATGAGATTCTCTTTACCTCCGGCGGCACGGAGAGCGACAACCTGGCGATCCTGGGCTATGCCGGGACGCTGCACGGGAGCGGGGCGAACTTCGTGTGCAGCGCGATCGAGCATCCGGCGGTGAGCGAGACGATCCGCCGCGTGGAGCGCCTGGGCATCGAGGTGCGCGTGCTGCCGATTGACCGCCGGGGCCTGGTGGACCTGGAGGCCGCGAGGGACGTGATCGACGAAAACACGGCGCTCGTCTCCTGCATGCAGGTGAGCAACGAGACCGGCGCCATCCAGCCCATCGAGGCGCTGTCGGCGCTCGCGCACGCGATCAGCCCGAAGGTGCGCGTGCATGTGGACGGCGTGCAGGGCTTCATGCGCGTGCCGATGCACATGGGCAAAATGGGCGTGGACATGTATGCGCTCAGCGGCCACAAGATTCACGGCCCGAAGGGCGTGGGCGCGCTGGCCGTGCGCAAGGGCGTGCGCCTCGCGCCGCAGCTGACGGGCGGCGGGCAGGAGAAGAACCTGCGCTCAGGCACCTACAACGCGCCGGCTATCCTGGGCCTTGGGCAGGCGGTCGCGCAGATGGCGGAGAGCCGGGACGGGATTGAACGGATGCGCGCCATGAAGGCGCGGCTGTGGCAGCGGCTGTCGCAGATCGAGGGCGCGCGGGTGAACGGCCCGATGCCGGACGAGGCGGACGCCGCGCCGCACATCCTCAGCGTATCCTTTGACGGCGTGCGCGGCGAGGTGATGCGCAATGCCCTGGAGGGCGCGGGCGTGCTGGTGTCCACCGGCTCTGCGTGCGCCTCGCACAAGCAGAAGGTGAGCGGGACGCTCCGGGCGATGGGCCTGACGGGCGAGCAGGCGGACGGCACGATCCGCATCAGCCTGGGCCTGCTCAACACGATGGACGAGATGGACGAGGCGGCGGCGCAGATGGCCACCATCGCGGCGCTGCTCGCCCGATACAGGAGGAGATAAACCGTGAGAGAGGTTTTGCTGGTTCGCTACGGCGAGGTGTTCCTCAAGGGCCAGAACCGCCCGTTCTTTCTGCGCAAGCTGGTCGATCATGTGAAGGCGGCGGTGCAGGAGGTGCACGGCCATGTCTGGCTGAGCGAAGGTCGCATCTATGTGTCCGACTACACCGATCAGGACGAGGCGATCCGCCGCGTGAGCCGCGTGTTCGGCGTGCATTCCGTGAGTCCGGCGATCGAGATGGAGAAGGACAGCTTCGAGGCCATCTGCGCGCAGGCGGCGAAGATGATGGAGAAGAAGACCGGCACCTTCAAGGTGCTGGCCAAGCGCTCGGACAAGCAGTATCCGATGGATTCCCCGACGATCATGCGCGAGGCCGGCGGCTACATTCTCGATCATGTGCCCCATCTGCAGGTGGATGTGAATCATCCGGACCACGAGATCACCATCGAGATCCGCAAGCTGGCGTACCTGTCCGTGGACCGCACGATGGCGGTCAGCGGCATGCCGATGGGCACCAACGGCAAGGCCTGCCTGCTCCTCTCCGGCGGCATCGACAGCCCGGTGGCGGGCTTCATGATCGCCAAGCGCGGCGTGGAGCTGTGCTGCGTGCACTATCACTCCTTCCCGTACACCAGCGAGCGCGCGAAGGAAAAGGTGCTCGAGCTGGCGAGAATTCTGAGCGAGTACTGCGGCAAAATGCGCGTGTACGTCGTGCCGTTTACCGAGATCCAGATGCAGATCCACGAGAAGTGCCCGGAGAACTTCACGACGCTGATCATGCGCCGCTACATGATGCGCATCGCCGAAATCCTGGCCCGCAAGGACGGCGCGCAGGCGCTGATCACCGGCGAGTCCATCGGCCAGGTGGCCAGCCAGACGATGGAGGCGCTGGGCTGTACGGACGAGGTGGTGAGCATGCCGGTCTTCAGGCCGTGCGTGGGCATGGACAAGAGCGAGATCATCGAGCGTGCCGAGAAGATCGGCACGATGGAAACCTCGTCCCTGCCGTATGAGGACTGCTGCACCGTCTTTACGCCCAAGCACCCGGCGACGCACCCGCGCAAGGAGCTGGTGCGCAGGGCCGAGGAAAAGCTCGATGCGCAGGCGCTCATCGACGCGGCGATTGAGGGGACGGAGATTGTGGAAGTTGGCTGAGCGGGCCTAAAAGGGAAAAACCCGTCATAGGATAGACGCAGAGCACGGCGCTCTGCGTTTTCTGTTTGGGCGGAAATGGCGCGCCCAGGTTTGGAGGAGATGCCATGCCCTTTAGGGAGCAGCTTTGCCCGCGTCTGCCGCCGCCGCTGGCCGCCGCGCTTCATGCGCTGGGCGCGCGGGAGGCGGCGCGGCTGGAGGAGATCCGCATCTACGCGGGAAGGGCGGCGGAGCTGTCGCTCGGCGGCGAATGCCGGGTCACGGATGTCTGTATCGACCCGGCGCAGATGGACAGCCTGCTCGCCGCGCTGTGCGGCTACGCGCTGTACAGCTGCGAGCACCAGATGGCGCAGGGATACATCCCGATTGCGGGCGGCCACCGGGCGGGCGTGTGCGGGAGAATGACGCAGGAGGACGGCGTGTGGCGGATGAGCGGGGTTTCCTCCGTGTGCATCCGCATCAGCCGCGACGTGCCGGGCGCGAGCCGGGCGGTCAGGCCGTATCTGCTGGGGTCGGGCGATCTGGCGCGGCGCGTGCTGCTGCTGGGCCCGCCCGGCTGCGGCAAGACGACGGTGCTGCGCGACGCGTCGCTCTGGCTGGCGGAGGAAAAGGGACTGCGCGTCGCCGTGGCGGACGAGCGGGAGGAGCTGTTCGGCGCGCGGCAGGGGCTGAGGCTGCATGTGCTCTGCGGCGCGGACAAGGCGCGCGCGTTTGGGATGCTGCTGCGCAGCATGGCGCCGCAGGTGATCGTGACGGACGAGATCGGCCGGCAGGAGGACGCGGACGCGCTGCTTGATGCGGCGCGCTGCGGCGTGGGCGTGCTCGCCTCCGCACACGCAGGCGGCATGGAGGACGCAAAGGGGCGGCCGGCTCTGCGGCGGCTGATGCGGGAGCGGGCGTTTGACCGCTACATCCTGCTGGGACACCATGGCAGCGTGCTTGCGGCGTACGATGAAGCGGGCAAAGAGATGGAGGGAGATCAACATGGTCAGCTGGGATGTGGCCGTGATGGCGATGATCGGAATCAGCGCGATCGGCTTTTTGCTCTCGGACGGTGAGAAGCGGCGCGTGCGCTGGATCCGCGCGATGCGGCGCTGTCTGCTTCGGATGAACGGGATCATCCGCTACGAGCAGCCGGAGCTGCCCGCGCTGCTGGAGCGCATCGACCTGCGCGCCACGCCGCAGGAGCGGGAGCTGACGCGCCTTCTTCACAGCTGCGCGGCCCGCCTGCGCACATGCAGCAGCCCGCAGCTCATGCTGCTCTTTGCCGGGGAGACGGCGCGCCTGCCGGGATACGGCGTGCTCAGCGAGGAGGACCGCGCGGCGTTTGAGGGCGTGATCGCCGAGCTGGGGCGCACGCGCCTGCCGGAGCAGATCCGCCTGATCGACAGCGCGGACGAACGGCTGCGCGCGCGCGAGGAGGAGCTGGAGCGGGAGAGCGGGCGGCGCGCCCAGCTCATCCGCACGCTGGGCGTCTCGCTGGGCGCGGCGGCATTCCTGATTCTGATTTAGCGGGAGGGAAAGAGATGAACATCGATCTGCTGTTCCAGATCGCCGGCGTGGGCATCCTCATCTTCGCCGTCAACCAGGTGCTCCAAAAGGCGGGCAGGGACGACATCGCGGTGCTCTCCTCCGTGGCGGGGCTGGTGGTGGTCCTGTTTCTGGTGGTCGATCTCATCGCGCAGCTGCTCAACAACGTCAAGAGCATCTTCGGCCTGTACTGAACGGAAAGCGGGGGATGCGCATGGAATGGCTTCGGCTGATCGGCTTTTGTCTGCTGGCTGCCTCGATGGTGATGGTGCTGCGGCAGATGCACCCGCAGATGGCGGGGCTGCTGTCGATCGCCTTCGGCGTGCTGGTGATGGGGCTCGTGCTGCCGGGCATCAGCGGGGTTGTCGAGACGATCCGCGCGTTTCTCCAGTCGCTGGGGCTGGACGCGCAGTATTACCGGATCATGCTCAAGGCGATGGGCATCGTGCTGGTGACGCAGCTGGCCGTGCAGGCCTGTCAGGACATGGACGCACCGTCGATCGCGCGGCGGGCGGCGTTCTGCGGGCGCATCGCGCTGCTGGGCGTGGCGGTGCCGGTGTTCATGGAGCTGACGCAGATGGCGGTGGATGTGCTCAGGTGAGACGATGGATCCTGATTTGCGCGGCGGCGCTTTTGTGCCTGCCGCCGTGCGCCGTGCGGGCGCAGGAGGCGGACGCTGCAGCGCAGCGCGTGCAGGAGACGATCGGCGAGGTGGTCGCGGGGCTTAATTTTTCGCCCCTTGAGGAGATGGAGATTCCCGGCTTCCCTGGGCGCATGGGCGTGAAGGACGCGGTCCTCGCGCTCGCCTCGGGCGAGACGATCTCGCCGGAGGAGATGCTCGCCGGGGTGCTCGGCGCGTTCGGCGAGGCGCTGCACGGCCTCGGGGCGTTGATGCTCTCGCTCATGCTGCCGGTGCTGCTCTCCAGCATCCTGCTGCACACGCTCGGCGCGCAGAGGGACGCGCTGTCCTCGCTCTCGCGCAGCGTGTGCTTCATGCTGATCCTGATTCCGGTGATGCTGCTCGTGTTCTCGGAGCTTGAGCACACGCGCGAGACGATCACGGCGATGACGGAGCGGATGGACAAGCTCTTGCCGCTGCTGCTCACGCTGCTCACGGCGCTGGGCGGCAACGCGTCCTCGGCGTTCCTGCATCCGATGGTCGTGGCGGCCTCGGGCAGCATGGTGTTCCTGGCGAGGGAGGTGATCCTGCGGCTGGTGATGTGCACCTGCGCGGTGACGGCCGTCAACCATCTGTCCGACAGGGCGCACCTGACGCGCATGGCGCAGCTGCTGCGCAGCGTCGTGTGCTGGCTGCTGGGCGTGAGCTTCACGGTGTTTCTGGGCGCGATGTCGCTTCAAGGCGTGTGCAGCGCGTCGATTGACGGCGTGGTGATCCGCGCGGCCAAATATGCGGTGGACAACTTTGTGCCGGTGGTGGGCGGCATGTTCTCCGACACGATGGACACGCTCGTGGGCTGCACGCTGATCGTCAAGAACGCGCTGGGCGTGGCGGCGGTGCTGGCGCTTCTGGGCGCCATCCTGGGGCCGCTCATGCGCACGCTGGCGGTGGTGTTCGTGATGAAGCTGAGCGCGGCGCTGCTCGAGCCGGTGGCCGACGGGGAGATCGTGCGCGCGATCGGGGATTTCTCGCGGACGATCGTGCTGTTTCTGATCACGATGCTGTGCGTGGGCACGATGTACTTTCTGCTGATCGTGCAGCTTTTGCTGGTGGGCAACCTGACGGTGATGCTGAGATAGCGAGGGAGGGGGAAGCAAATTGATGACGCTGATTGCGCGGCTTTGCGCGCTGTGCGCGGTCTGTGCGCTCATGCAGATGGCGATCGGGGAGACGGACGGGCAGGGCGGACTCAGGATGCTCGGCGGGCTGCTGATGCTGCATCTGGTGCTCTCCGGCGCGCACGAGCTGGCGGAGCAGCTGGCCGCGCAGAACGACCTGATGCGCATATTCGGGATTCTGGTGAAATAAGGGATGGATGGTGAGGCGCTTGAAGGACGTCCTTTCGAGGCTGCGCGCGGCGCTTACGCCGCAGGCGGCAGCGCTGCTTGCGGCGGCGCTGCTGCTCGCCTGGCTGGCGGCGGCCGGACGGCGGACGGGCGCCTCGCCGCTGGAAACACGCCTGGCCCAAACGCTCTCATGCATGGAGGGCGCGGGGCAGGTGGAGGTGACGATCCGCACCCGCGAGGTCACAGCATCCGGCGGCGCGTTCGGCGCAGCCGCCAGCGAGAGCGTGCCCTGCGGGGCGGTTGTCGTGGCGCAGGGCGCGGACGATCCGCTGGTGGAGATGGAGCTGAGGCAGGCGGTCTGCGCGCTGCTGGGGCTGCCGGCTTCGTCGGTGAGCGTTGTGACGGGAGGAAGATGAGCGGATGAGCAGGGAACAGGCGGCGCGCCGCATGCGCACGGCGGGCTGCGCGGCGCTGGTCGCGCTGCTGGCGGCGTGCAGCTATTGGGGCGCGAAGCAGCCGCCGGCCTCGGCGGTGAGCGTGCCGGTGGCGGTGGAGACGATCAGCGAGAGCGCGCTTGGCGCCTCCTCGCTTGAGGAGACGCAGGACAGGCTGCGGCAGGAACGGGAACAGGCGCTCGCGCTCGTGCAGAGCGTGATCGACGATCCAAGCGCGGGCGCGGGCGCAAGGGACGAGGCCCTGAAGGAAAAGACGGCGCTGGCCAAACGGATGGAGCAGGAGGCGGCGCTGACGGCGCTGCTGGCGCACATGGGCTTCGGCGACGCGGCCGTGGTGCTCGGCGAGGACAGCGCGGCGGTGATCATCCCCTGGCAGGCGGCGGAAAACGAGCGCAGCCGCGTGCAAATCATCGACGCGGCAGCGACGCAGACGGGACTGGCGCCGGAATGCGTGAAAATCATTCTTTCAAAAAAATGAATGAGAAGATTGTGCACCGGACAAAAATCTGCTATACTAATGAATAACCATAGGGAGGTGCTTTTATGAGCGAAAACATGACCATTGATATGGAAAAGGATCAGGACAACGGTCAGATCACATACGCCAACGAAGTCATTTCGACCATCGTGAGCGTCGCGACCACGGAGGTGGAGGGCATTTCCGGCATCGTGGGCGCGGGCTCGATTTCCGGCCTCATCGGCAAGAGCAAGCCGCCGCGCGGCGTTCGCGTGGACATGGACGGCCAGGATGTCAACGTCGACGTCAGCGTGACCGTCGATTACGGCATGCCGATCCAGAAGGTTGGCCGCGACGCGCAGGAGAACGTGCGCAAGTCCATCGAGTCCATGACCGGCCTGCATGTGGAAAAGGTCGATCTGCATGTCGTGGGCGTGAGCTTCGAAAAGGAAAACCAGGAGATGCAGCTCAGCCAGAGGGCCGCGCTGACCAGCGCGGAGGAAGAGGAGGAGCATGCCGCCGCCGAGAGCGAGGCCGAGGACGCTGAGGATGCCGAGGAGCAGGCGGTGACGGTCGAGCTCGTGGACACCCAGGAGGAGCCGGACGAGGATGAGCAGGACGAGCAGGAGTGAATCCCTGCGCGCCTGACTGCCGAGTGAAAAACACAAGGAGGAATACGCGATGAAGCATCCCGTAAGAGATCGTTTCTGGGTATTGTTCTGCGCGCTGGTCGCGCTGTGCGGCGCCGCGGCGGCGATTGCGCTGGTGCTGGGAAAAATCACCGTTGACCCGGTCGTGCTGTTGCTGGGCCGCATTTCCAATATGTCCTTCAAGGTGAAGATCGCCCTGATCGCCGCCGCTGTGGTGCTGGCGATCCTCGCGCTCCGCCTGATTCATGTGACCCTGCCGCCGACCAAGAAGCGCTCCAGCAATTTTGCGCTCCAGCAGAACGAGAACGGCATGGTCCGCATCTCCGTCAAGGCGCTGGAGGCGCTGGTGCAGCGCTGCCTGGGCCAGCATCCGGAGATCAAGGTCGTCTCCTCTTCGCTCTCCAGCGACGAGGAGAGCGTGCGCGTGGACGTGCACGTCGCCCTGCAGTCCGACATCAGCATGCCGCTGGCGATCTCTTCCCTGCAGAAGCAGATCAAGCGGTATCTGGAGGCCTGCTCCGGCGTGAAGGTGGAGGAGGTGCGCGTGTTTGTGGACGGCGCGCTTCCGGCCAACGAGCACACCGCGGAGTCTCCGTTTGCGATTCCGGCGTCCCTGCTGGGCCAGGAGCCGCTCGTGGGCACGAAGGAAAACGAGCCGCTGCTGGTGGCCGTGGACGAGGTGCCCTCGCAGGCTGCGCCCGTCGAGGAGATCGTGGAGAAGGCCGAAGAGCCCGCCGCCGCGGCGGACGGGGAGCCGGCGCAGGAGGAAAGCGAAGCCGGAGAAGCGGCTGTGCAGGAAGAAGCGGGTGAGGACGCATGATGGACAAGAAGACCTTCCTTTCCCAGATGCTGACTCCCGGCACCGTGCCGTGCACGGTCTTCGGCATCGCGGTCGGGCTGATCTTTGCGCTGCTGCTGCTGACCATCGGCGTGGGCAAGACGCTGATCATCGGGCTGTTCTGTCTGGTCGGCGCGTTTATCGGCGGCGTGAAGGACAAGGCCGCCTTCGTGCGCAGGATCATTCTGTTCTTCCGCCGCGAGGAGGATTGAACTCTCCCGGCGCGGACAAATCATCAACTTGGATCGGAGCAAAAGAAACATGGCGCGTCCTATTGCACGTGAGGCTGCGATGCAGCTGATCTTTGAACAACTCTTTGGCGGCGAGGGCGAAACGCAGGCCCTCGTCGATCTGATCGACTACGAGCCGGGCGAGAACGACCGCGCGTACATCGACATGGTGGTCGCGGGCGTGAAGGAGCACGCGGCCGATCTGGATGCGGAGATTGCCGCCTGCCTGCGGGGTTGGACGCTCGCGCGTCTGTCCCGCGTGGATCTGGCGATCCTCCGCCTGTCCGCGTATGAGATGAAGTATGCGTCCCTGCCGGCGGCCGTTTCCATCAACGAGGCGGTGGAGCTGACCCGCAAGTATTCAAGCGAGTCCTCCTGTCCCTTCGTCAACGGCGTGCTGGGCACGATCAGCAGAAAGCTGGCGGCGAAGGCATGAAAGTCGTGCTGGGCATGGACACCAGCTGCTACACGACCTCCGCTGCGCTGGCGGCCGTGTCGGGCAGGATTGTCGCCTCCTCCCGCCGCCTTCTGACGGTTGAAGCGGGCGAGCGCGGGCTGATGCAGTCCCAGGGGCTGTTTCAGCATGTGAAGAACCTGCCGGACATGATTTCGGACGTGATGCGCAAGGCGCCGCAGGCGGAAATCGTCGCTGTGAGCGCGAGCACGCGGCCCAGACCGGCACAGGAGTCGTATATGCCCGTGTTCCGGGCAGGAGAGAGCCAGGCGCGCGCAGCGGCAGCATTGCTGCGCGTGCCTTTTTATCCTGTCAGCCATCAAGAGGGACACGTGCGCGCGGCGATGGTGGATTCGGGAATCGATCCGGCGCAGCCGTTTCTGGCGCTGCACCTGTCCGGCGGCACGACGGAGATCCTGCTGTGCGAGGCGGGCAATCTCTCGCTGTTGGGCGGCAGCCTCGACCTGCATGCGGGCCAGCTGGTGGACCGCACGGGCGTGAGGATGGATCTGCCGTTCCCGGCGGGGCCGTCTCTGGAGAAGCTGGCGATGGAGGGCGCGCGGCAGGGGAAGACGCAGGGCCTGATCGGCGTATCGGTCAGGGGCGTCGATTGCTGCATGGCTGGCGCGGAAAACAAGGTCGCGCGCTGGCTGGACGAGGGCGAAATGAGCCGTGCGCAGATCGCCGCCGAGGTCTTTGACTTCCTGTCAAGGACGATCGAGCGGCAGATTGAGGCGGCGTGCGAGCGGACGGGATGCCGTCAGGCGCTGCTGGCGGGCGGCGTGGCTTCGTCGCTGCTGCTGCGCGAGATGCTGACTGTGCGCGCGAAAAAGCGCAGGCTGAACTGCCGCCTCTGCTTTGCCAGGCCGGAGCTCTCTGGCGACAACGCGGTCGGCGTGGCGCTGCTGGGCGCGGAGATGTTCAAAAACGACAAGGAGGAATAACCGATGGCGGCGACGTTGATCGACGGCCGTGCGGTCGCAAAGGCATTTAAGGAAGAGATTGAGCAGCGGACACAGGCGATGATCGCTCGGGGCGTGACGCCGCATCTGGCTGTCGTGCTGGTGGGCGAGGACCCGGCGAGCCAGGTGTACGTGCGCAACAAGGAGAACGGCTGCATCAGGGCCGGCATCCGCTCCACCGTGATCCACCTGGAGGAAGACTGCACGCAGCAGGCGCTCGAGGAGACGGTGAGGAGGCTCAATGAGGACGAGTCCGTTCACGGCATTCTGGTGCAGCTGCCGCTGCCCCGCCATCTGGACGAGGCGAGCGTGCTGCGGCTGATCGACCCGGACAAGGACGTGGACGGCTTCCACGCGATGAACTCCGGCCGGCTGATGAACGGCCAGCCGGGCTTTGTGCCGTGCACGCCGCTGGGCGTGATGAAGCTGCTGGAGGCCTATGGGATTGACCCGGCCGGCAAGCGCGCCGTGGTGATCGGCCGCAGCAACATCGTCGGCAAGCCGATGGCCATGCTGCTGTTGGCCGCGAACGCGACGGTGACCATCTGCCATTCCCGCACGCAGAACCTGGCGGACATCACCCGGCAGGCGGACATTCTGGTGGCTGCGGTGGGCCGCGCGAATTTCGTGACGGCGGACATGGTGAAGCCCGGCGCGGCGGTGATCGACGTGGGCATCAACCGCGTGGACGGAAAGCTCGTGGGCGACGTGGATTTTGACGCGGTCTCCCAGGTGGCGGGCTATATCACGCCCGTGCCGGGCGGTGTGGGCCAGATGACGATCGCGATGCTGCTGGCGAACACGCTGGACGCGGCGGCAAAGCGTGGCCGGTAAACTGACGCTGACTGTCTCTCAGCTGTGCGAATACATCCGGCGCATGCTGCAGCTCGATCCGATGCTGCACGGCGTGGAGCTGAAGGGCGAGATCAGCAACCTGAAATTCCATCAGACGGGCACGATCTTCTTCACGCTCAAGGACGAGAACGCGGCGATCGGCTGCGTGATGTACGCCTCCGATGCTGTGAGGCTTCAGGCTGCGCCGTTTGAGGGCATGCGCGCGGTGGCCTCCGGCAGCGTGGGCCTGTACGTCAAGGGCGGACAGATGCAGTTCTATGCGCGGAGCCTGCACCCGGAGGGCGTGGGCGTGCTCTATGAACGGCTGCTGGCGCTCAAGGCCAGGCTCTCGCAGGAGGGCCTGTTTGAAGCGCAGCGCAAGCGGCCGCTGCCGCCGTATCCGGATACGATCGGCGTGGTCACCTCGCCGACCGGCGCGGTGATTCACGACATCATGAACGTGTCGCTGCGGCGGGACCCCCAGACGCGGATTCTGCTGTGCCCGGTGAGGGTGCAGGGCGTTGGCGCGGCGGACGAGGTGGTGCAGGCGATCCGCCTGCTTGAAAGGATCGACAGCGTGAGCGTGATCATCGTGGCGCGCGGCGGCGGCTCGATGGAGGATTTGTGGACCTTCAACGAGGAAAGCGTCGTGCGCGCGGTGGCGGCCTGCGCAAAGCCGGTCGTTTCGGCGGTCGGCCATGAGACCGATGTGACGCTGTGCGACCTGGCGGCGGACCTGCGCGCGCCGACGCCATCTGCGGCGGCGGAGTGCGTGACCCCGCTGCGCAGCGAGACGCTTGCGCAGATGGCGGCGATGCGCGATGCGCTGAGCGGCGCGCTCGAATGGCAGATGGGGCAGAAGGAAGCGTCGCTTCGCCTGCTGGAGGCGAGGCTCTGCGCATGCAGGCCGCGCAGGCGGCTGGACGCGGAGGCGGAGCGGCTCGCGCAGATTAAGGTGCAGCTTCGCCGGGCGATGGACGGGCGGCTTTCCCTTGAAGGGGCTGCGCTTAGCCAGCGCCGGCGCGAATTGGACATGCTCAGCCCGTACCGCGTGCTCTCGCGCGGCTATGCCATCGTGACCAAGGGCGGCGCGGCGGTCCGGTCGTCGGAGCAGGTTGCCGGCGGCGACGTGGTGGCGATCCGCTTTGCCAGCGGCATGGCGGACGCGCAGATCCTGAATAGAAGCGTCGAGGAGGGCTGAACGTGGCCGTTAAGAAGAAAAAGCCGCTCTCCTTTGAGGAGGGCATGCAGGAGTTGACCGCCCTGGTGGAGAAGCTCAGCGGGAGCGAGCTGGCGCTCGAGGAGGCCATTGCGCTCTACGAGCAGGGTGTGAAGCTGCACGCGCAGCTCGAGGGGCTGCTTGCGCAGCAGAGGAAGCGCATCGAGACGATCGACCCGGACACGGCAGAAATTGAAACGTTTGAGGAGAATGAACATGGCGTATCATGAGCAGTACAGCCGCTATGCCGGCATGGTGGAGGAGACGCTTGAAAGGCTCCTGCCCATGACGGACGCGGTTTGCCCGACGCAGGCGGGCGTGATTCCCAAGCACCTGTGCGAATCCATGCGATACAGCCTGCTGGCGGGCGGCAAGCGCATCCGCCCGGTGCTGCTGCTGGCCGCGTGCGAGATGCTGGGCGGCGACATCGAGCAGGCAAAGACGCCGGCGGCGGCGCTGGAGATGATTCACACCTATTCGCTGATCCACGACGACCTGCCGGGCATGGACAACGACGACTATCGCCGCGGCCGCCTGACGAACCACAAGGTCTACGGCGTGGGCCACGCGATCCTGGCAGGCGACGGCCTGCTCAACTACGCGTACGAGTGCCTGCTCGCCAACGCGGCTATGTACCCGGAAAACCTGCGGGGACACATGCTCGCGGCAAAGGCGATTGCAAACCGCGCGGGCGTGTGCGGCATGATCGCGGGCCAGAGCCTGGATCTGCTCAGCGAGCACATGGAGCCGGACGCGGAGCGCCTGCTCTACATCCACATGCACAAGACGGCGGACCTGCTGACCGCACCGCTGCTGGCGGCCGCGTACATCGCGGGCGCGAGCGAGGAGCAGATCGATGCGCTGCGCCGCTTCGGCTCCTGCGTGGGCGTCGCGTTCCAGATCGACGACGATCTGCTGGACGTGGAGGGCGACGCGGCACTGCTGGGCAAGCAGACCGGCATGGACGCGCAGCGGGGCAAGATGACCTGGCCGGCTCTGGTGGGCGTGGCGGCGGCGAAGGAGCGCTCCGCACGGCTGTGGGACGAGGCGGAGGAAGCGATCGGCGTCTTTGGCGAGCGTGCGGCGTTCATGCACGGCTTCGCCGCCCAGATGCGCACGCGCAAGAGCTGACGCGCGAAGGGAATATGACGACACCATGAGGGGAAACGGGAGGAACATTCTGTGGATGTAATCCTTGAAATTCTGGGCAACCGGGTGATCCAGGCGGCGGCGGTGGGCTGGGCCGCGGCGCAGGTGCTGAAGGTGCTGCTGACGCTGGCGATCAGCAGGCGGTTTGACAAATCGCGCGTGCTCGGCTCCGGCGGCATGCCCAGCTCGCATTCGGCCATGACCTGCGCGATGCTCATGACGATCGGATTCCATGAGGGCTTCTCGTCCTCGATCTTCGCGCTCGCGTTCTGCTTTTCTGGCGTCGTGATGTACGACGCGGCGGGCGTGCGCCGTTCGGCCGGCAAAAACGCGGCGGTGATCAATCAGCTGATGGACATGCTCTCGGGCAACGGCTATACGTTTGACGAGAAGCGCCTCAAGGAGCTGGTGGGCCATACGCCGATTCAGGTGCTGGCCGGCGCGCTGCTGGGCACGCTGATTGGCACGCTGATGGCATGATGCCGCCCCAATTGACCGGCGGGACAAGCGCTTGCGCGGACTTGACAGGTGTGGTATAATACCATGCAGGTGGTGCAGTATTCTAGTCAGCAGAGTTGCCTCTGAAGACGGGGCTAAAAATCCGTTAAAGGGCATATCGATGAAGTTTCTGGTACCGGCTGCTGACGCCCAGTCGGGGGTCGGTGCTGGAAGTAAGAATTATGGGCGGCCGTCAATGGCATGATGGAGTTCGACCCATTTTTCGTGGAGGCATGATGCACCGGCATCATGAAAACCTGCATGGTGGTACACAAGCTGCCTGCAGTGTAGCCTGCCTTGAGTGGTTGTGGCGGATCATGGAACAACGCGCGGTGACCAAAGGCTCACGGAAACCGCCGCGATCGCTGTGTGAAACCACGGCTGCAAAAGAGGCTAGGAGGCAGCCGACGCTGCCGAGGAAAGCTCCTAGACTGTCGATGAGGATATGACAGAGATTACAGTGTGGACTCAGTGGTAATTCGGTCGTGCGCGCGGAAACGGCGCAACGTCCGTTTTCAAGGGAAACCGCTCCTATGGCGACAGGGAGTAACGGGCGGGGAAATCCTACCGAACCTATGCCGCAAGGTTTATTTGTCGTATCACCACCTATTTATCGATTGAAACGCCCACGCATGTCCGTGGGCTTTTTTGGAATGTCGAAATGAAATCTGTTTCGGAGTGAAGGTTGAGTGAGTAAAAAAGAAAAGACCAGGCAAAGCAAGCAGAAGTGGGTCCTGACGGTCGTCTGTCTGTCCTTTGGTCTTTCTGTGGTGATGTCCTTTGTGACGAGCCTGTTTGTGGAATCTGCGGGGCTGCTGGTCGCGCTGCTCTCGCTGATTGTGCTGGTGATGATCGGCATCATCTCCGATGTGATCGGCACGGCGGTGACCTCGGCGGACGAGCAGCCGTTTATCGCCATGGCCTCCAAGCGGATCCTCGGCGCGAAGCAGGCGCTGCAGCTCATCCGCAAGGCGGAGCGCGTCTCGAGCATCCTCAACGACGTGGTGGGCGACATCGTGGGCATCATTTCCGGCTCCGCCGGCTCGGTCATCGCGGTGTACCTGGTCTCGCTGGGCATGAAAAGCGCGATTGCGTCCATGCTGATTACGGCGTTCACGTCCGCGTTCATGATCGGCGGCAAGGCCTACGGAAAGGGTGTCGCCATCGCCAAAAGCGACAAAATTGTGCTGACGGTCGGCAGGGTCATGGCTGTCTTTGAAAAGAAGAACAAGACGAAGCAAAAGAAGAAAACGCGTAAGGAGGCGCTGTGAATATGGCGATTCTGCCCGGAATTCATGGGCCTGAGGACGTCAAAAGGCTGTCCGTGTCCGAGTGCGAGGCGCTCGCTACGGAGATCAGGCAGACGATCATCGATACGGTTTCCCGCCAGGGCGGCCACCTGGCCTCCAACCTGGGCGACGTGGAGCTGACCATTGCGCTGCACCGCGCATTCTCCAGCCCTACGGACAAGATCATCTTTGACGTGGGCCATCAGATTTACACGCACAAGCTGCTCACCGGCAGGCAGGAGATGTTCTCCACCCTGCGCTCCTACAAGGGCATGAGCGGCTTCCCCTGCCGCGCGGAGAGCGAGCACGATCTGTTTGACACCGGCCATTCCTCCACGGCGATCTCCATGGCGCTGGGGCTGGCCCGCGCAAGGGATCTCAGGCACGAGGACTATCACGTCGTGGCGGTCGTCGGCGACGGCGCGCTGACCGGCGGCATGTGCTATGAGGCGATGAACGACGCGGGCAACGGCAAGAACCGCCTGATCGTCATCCTCAACGACAACGAGATGTCCATCTCCAAAAACGTCGGCGCGCTCTCGGAGTATTTCAAGCATCTGCGCGCCAGCGCGTCCTGGTACGGCGGCAAGAAGCGCATCAAGCATCACCTGCAGCGCATCCCGCTGATCGGTCCTTCGATTGCCAGCCTGATGGAGAAGGCCAAGGACATGGTCAAGTCCGTCGTGACGGAGGGCGAGCTGTTCGAGGCGCTGGGCTTCCGGTATCTGGGCCCGTTCGACGGGCACAATATCGACGAGATGACGCGCGTGTTCGAGGAGGCCAAGCAGGTCGACGACACGCCGCTGCTCATCCATGTGATCACCCAAAAGGGACACGGCTACGATCTGGCCGAGCGCCAACCGGAGAAATTCCACGGCGTGGCGCCGTTCTGCGTGGAGAACGGTCTCAAACGCAACCAGTCCTCCGGGGAGAGCGCGGCGCAGGCCGCCGGCAAGGCGCTGACCGCGATGGCGGCGCAGGATGAGCGCGTGGTGGCCATCACCGCCGCGATGGCGGGCGGCACGGGCCTTGCCGGGTTCGCCGGGCAGTATCCGGATCGCTTCTTTGACGTGGGCATCGCGGAGCAGCATGCCGTCAGCATGGCGGCCGGCCTCGCCCGCGCGGGCATGCGGCCGTATTTCGCGGTGTATGCGACGTTTTTGCAGCGCGCATACGATCAGATTGTGCATGACGTCTGCCTGCAGAACCTGCCGGTGACGATCCTGGCAGACCATGCGGCGCTGGTGGGCGACGACGGCAAGACGCATCACGGCGTGCTGAGCGTGCCGATGCTGCTGAGCATCCCGAACCTGACGCTGCTTGCACCCCGGGACACGGACGATATCCGCGCTGCGGTGCGCGCCTCGCTTTATGTCGACGGCCCGTGCGTGATCGTGTACCCCAAGGATGGCATCGAGCCGTATGCCAAGCCGCTTGACGGCAAGGCGCCCGAGGTGGGGCGCTGGCAGACGCTGCGCGAGGGCGCGGACGCGACGGTTCTGGCCTATGGACGAATGACGAGGCACGCGATGCAGGCGGCGCAGCTGCTGGAGCAGGAGGGCGTGCAGATCGGCGTGATCGACGCCTGGAGCCTGCGGCCCATGGACATGCAGTGCCTGCACACGCTGTTTGAAAGGAAAACGAGGATCATCACGATCGAGGAGGGCGAGCTGATCGGCGGCTTCGGCGCTGAGATCGCGCGGCTGTGTGCTCAGCACGGCGCGCAGGAGCCGGCAGCGATCCTCGGCCTGCCCAACCGCTTTATTGCGCATGGCTCGGTCGATCAGCTGCTGGAGGAATGCGGCCTGAAGCCGGAGCAGATTGCCCAGAGGATCAAGCTTGCGCTTGCGGAGAAGAACGATGGCTGACAAGAAGAGAGTGGATGTGGCGCTGGTGGAGCGCGGCCTGGCCGCGAGCCGCGAGAAGGCGCAGGCGCTGGTGATGTCCGGCGTGGTCTATATCGGAGAGAACAAGGTGACCAAGGCCTCCGTGGCCGTGACGGAAGCGGACGAGCTGATCGTCCGCCAGACGGGCACGGGCTATGTGAGCCGCGGCGCGCTGAAGCTGGAGAAGGGCCTCCGCGTGTTTGGCGTGGACCCCGCCGGCGTGGTGGCGATGGATCTGGGCGCATCCACGGGCGGCTTTACCGACGTGCTGCTCAAAAACGGCGCGGCGCATGTGTACGCCATCGACGTGGGCTATGGGCAGCTCGATTGGAAGCTGCGCAACGATCCGCGCGTGACGGTGATGGAGCGCACCAACGCGCGCTACCTGAAGCGCGAGGATCTGCCGCTGCACCCGACGCTGGGCGTGATGGACGTGTCCTTCATCTCCATCACCAAGATACTGCCGGCGGCGGCGGACATCATGGGCGAGGACGGCGCGTTCATCTCGCTCATCAAGCCGCAGTTTGAGGCGGGGCGCGACCGCGTGGGCAAGAAGGGCGTCGTGCGCGACGCGCAGGTGCACCGCGACGTGATTGCCGAGGTGCTCGCCTTCATCGAAAACGACCTAGGCTGGGCGGCGCAGGCGCTGTCCTTTTCGCCCATCAAGGGGCCGGAGGGCAACATCGAGTTCCTCGTGCACATTCTGCCGAAATCCCGCGCGACGCACAGCGTGACGCAGGAGGAGATCGACGCGGTCGTCGCAGCGGCGCACGAGAGCCTGCACGACGCGTAAGGACGGCCGTCAAAGCCGGCATGCTGCCGGCGGCATCACCGACAAACCATGTAAATCTTGCTGCTTGATGCCCGGGCCGGAGCCTTGCTGAAAGATTTGCATCACAGAAGGAGACGACTGATTTGATCAGACGGATTCTCTTTTACTTCAACAGGGGCAAGGATTCCGCGGTGGAGGCGGTGTGCAGCTGCGCGCAGCTGTGCCGCGCGCGCGGCCTGGAGATGTGCTTTTTCCGGGAGGACGAGGCATGGCTTGAGGCGCATGCGCCGGGCGTCACGCAGGGCAGCACGCTGCTGGAGCGCCCGGTTCCGGGCGAGACGGACCTGATCCTGGTCTTTGGCGGGGACGGCACGGTGCTGCGCGCGCTGGATTCCTATGTGTGCTGCAACATCCCGATGCTGGGCGTGAACCTGGGACGGATGGGCTTTCTGCTGGAAACGCAGCCGCAGGAGATGGACAGGGCGCTGGACCTGCTCAGGGCGGGCCAATACCGCATCGAGCGGCGCATGATGCTGCGCGTGGAGGGAACGTGCGGCGGGCAGAGCATCCTGGCCTACGCGACCAACGAGGTTTCCGTGTCGCGCGGCCTGTCCCAGCGGATGATCGCGCTGGACGCGTTCGTGGGCGACATGCTGGTGGATCACTACATCGCCGACGGCCTGGTGCTGTCAAGCCCTACGGGCTCCACGGCCTATTCGCTCTCCGCCGGCGGCCCGATCGTCTCGCCGGACGTGCAATGCTTTGTGCTCAGTCCGATCTGTCCGCACTCGCTGACCTCGCGGCCGATCGTTTTCTCCGCGAGTGAGCGCGTGCGCCTGAAAATCAACATGAAGGAAATGCGCGAGGGCATCCGGCTCTCGGTGGACGGCCAGGCGGTCTGCGAGATGCGCAACCACGAGGAGATCAGCGTCATCCGCTCGCCGCACGACGCGCTGCTGATCCGCTTTGATGAAAATAAGAATTATTTCTCGCTGCTGAAGGACAAGCTTTCGCAGTGGAGCTTGTGAGACGAGGGACCAAAGGAGGCCGCTATGAAGGCAAAACGTCAGGCGCTGATCCGCGAAATCGTGGAAGCGCAGAGCATTCAGACTCAGGAGGAGCTGGCCGAGGCGCTGCGCGCGCACGGCATGGTGGTCACGCAGGCCACCGTTTCGCGCGATATCCGCGAAATGCATCTGCTCAAGGTGCTTGCCGAGGACGGAAGCTATCGCTACGCGACGATGGAAAAGAGCGACGCCGGCATGAACGACAGGCTGATCCGCATGCTCTCCGAGTCCGTCGTGGAGATCAACAGCGCGGGCAACCTGATCGTCATCCACACGCTGCCGGGCAGCGCGCATGTGGCGGCCGAGGCGATCGACAGCCTCAAGTGGCCGGAGGCGATCGGCACGATTGCGGGCGACAACACGATCCTGGTGATCGTGCGCTCGAATGAAGAAGTGGATACGGTGATGAAGCGCTTCCGCGGCGTCATCAAATGAGCTCCCTTGGAGGAAACGGGCAGGAGGACGGCTATGCTGCTGCAGCTGAGCATTTCCAATCTGGCGCTGATTGACGCCATGAGCATCGACTTTGCGCCCGGCATGAACGTGATGACGGGCGAGACCGGCGCGGGCAAGTCCATCGTCGTGGACGCGGTCAACCTGGTGCTGGGCGAGCGCGCGGACCGCGACCTGATTGCAAACGGCAAGCAGAAGGCGCGCGTGGAGGCGGTGTTCGATATCGCCGACAACGAGAAGGTGAAGGCCATGCTCGCAGGGCTGGAGCTGGAGGGCGACGAGGATACCGCGTCGATCTCCCGCGAGCTGACCAGCGCGGGCAAAAACATCTGCCGCATCAACGGCACGGTGGTGCCGCTGCAGACGCTCAGGCAGGTCTCCGCGCAGCTGCTGGACATCCATGGCCAGCACGAGCATCAGCTGCTGCTGGACAGCAGGAACCACGTCGGCTATCTGGACGAGTACGCGGCGGACGAAATCCATCCGCTGCTGGAGCGCTGCGGCGCGGCGTACGCGGCGTGGCGCGCCTGCGCGCAGAAGCTCTCGCGGCTTCGCAAAAGCGTGGCCGAGCGCGAGCAGCGCATCGACATGCTGCGCTTCCAGCTCGAGGAGCTCAAAAGCGCGCGGCTCGTCGCGGACGAGGAGGAGGAGCTGGAGCGGCAGAAGGTCTTCTACCGCAACGCCGGCAAGATCATGGCGGCGTTTGACGAGGCCTGCGGCCTGCTGGATTCCGGGGACGGGCGGGAGTCCTCCGCGGTGGAGCTGCTGCGCGAGGGCGTGCGCGCGCTCACGCCGGTGGCGACGCTCGACAACCGCTATGAGGCGGTGTATGCGCGGCTGGACGGCCTGTGCTACGAGGTCGAGGATGCGGTGGGCGAGCTGTGCGCGCTGCGCGAGGAGATGGACTACGACGAACGGGAAGCCGAGCGCGTGGAGAGCCGTCTCGATCTGCTGCACAGGCTCAACCGCAAATACGGCGCGACGACGCGCGAGATGATCCGGTACCGCGACAAAATCGAGGCGGAGCTGGGCGAGCTGGAGGACTCCGACGAGGCCATGGAGCGCCTGGAGAAGGAATTCCGGAGCAGCACCCGCGCCCTGCAGGAGATCTGCACGCAGCTGACGCACGCCAGACAGGAGGCGGCCCGGCGCTTTGAGACGAGCATCGAGGCGCAGCTGCACGATCTGGGCATGAAGAACGCGCGGCTGTCGATGGCCTTTGCGCCGCTGGGGGAGGGCGAGCGCCCGAGCGACCGCTTCAGCGCGCAGGGCGTGGACCGCATCGAGATGATGTTCTGCGCGAACCTCGGCCAGCCGATGAAGCCGCTGGCGCGCGTGGCCTCCGGCGGCGAGCTCTCGCGCATCATGCTGGCGCTCAAGAACCTCTCGGCGCAGAAGCCGGGCATTCCGCGCAGCATGGTGTTTGACGAGATCGACACCGGCATCAGCGGCCGCATGGCGCAGGTGGTTTCGGAGAAGATGTCGCAGATCGGCGATCATCACCAGGTCATCTGCGTGACGCATCTGCCGCAGATCGCCGCGATGGCGGACGAGCAGTTCCTGGTGAGCAAGAGCGACGAGAACGGCGTGACGCGCACGTCGGTGCTCCATCTTGACCGGCTTGGCCGCGCGCAGGAGATCGCGCGCATGGTCGGCGGCGCGGACTGCGAGAGCGAGAGCAGCATCCGCCACGCGATGACGATGCTCGATGAGGCCGACGCGCGCAAGAAGACGCTGCGGGAAGCCTATCGCCTGTGAAACAGAGAATATCTGCACGAAGAAGAGGATGAAGCCAATCCTCTTCTTTTTTTGCCAAGATGCTGTCAAGCGCGCGAAGCGAAGAAGGGGTTTGGGGATGAAATCCCCAAGCGGGTTTTAGGGCGGCAGCCCTAACGTACCCCCAAATAACAGAAGAAAAAGCAGTTTCTGAGCAGGCTGCAAAGCAGCCTACGATTGAAACGGGTTTGCTTTGCCAAGCAGCATTCAGGAGCATGAAAACTCAAAGCTCGCCCTGTCATCGGTGTGATCAAAGAGCAGGTGATCCCGAATAAAGAACCGGTAGCGCACCCTGGCGCAGAGGCTTTCGCGGATGGTGCGCGTCATCCGGCCCTGCACGGGCGCGCGGAGGGGCAGACCCTGCGCGCTGAGCACGTCGATTTCCAGACGGAGCTTTCCCTGCCGGATCACGGCGCCTTCGCGCGACCAGCGCTCCGCTGAAGCGCCGCGGTACGTCGCCAGACGGCACTCATGGCCATCGCAGCAAATCGCGCAGATGCAGCCGGTAAAGCGGCCGATGGGCAGAGGAATCGCGGCGACGGCGCACATCAGGCTGACCGGCTGCGGCTGCATCCACAGGCATTGGGTCCACAGGTAGGCGCTTGGAAAGGAGCGGCCGCGATCGGTCTCGATGTATCCCGCGCCGCTGTCAAAGTCGAACGTTTTTCCGTTCAGAAGCAGCTGCCCGCTGAGCGAATGGGCCATGCTGACGACGCCGTGCGCGCATTCCATGCCGGCAAAGAGACGGAAGGGGCCCATGATGTCGGAGGCAAGCGGCGTGAACGGGCCGAAAGCCAGCCGGCCGTGCAGGGAGAGGCCGTTCGCGTCCACGTCAAGCGCCATCCCCTCCGATGAGAAGACGCTGCTGCCCAGGCGGACGAAGAACGCATCCGCTGAAGCAAAAAACGATTCGCAGGGGACATCCAGCTGCCATGCCCTGCGCCCGGTGACGACCTGGAGCGACGCGCTTCGTCCGCCGGAGGCGTCGATGTGCAGGGCGGGGATGAGCGCGAGGGATTCGCCCGCCTTCGTCTGGCATTTCAGATACCAGCCCTCAAAATACGGCCCACGCCGTCTTTCGCCGTGATCAGTTCGGTTCATCGGCATTCACCAGGACGCCTGCCTGCTCAGGGGTCCATCTTGTAGATGGTCAGCTTGTTCTGCGCGTCGCACAGCCCCAGGAACACGGCTTTCGCGTCGTGGACGCCCTGCGTGCGCAGCTGCTTGTGAAGCCATTCGGCGTTCAGCCCCATCCTCTGCAAATTGCCCTCCAGAATGCGGCCGTCCATGATGACCTCGGTGGAGAGCGTCTCCTGCTCGGGGGAGAGCTTCATGTCCTCGGGCGTGGCCGGGCGCTTCCGGCTGACGGGGAGAATGGTCAGCTTTCCGTTGTACTCATAGACGGCCGTATGGATGTCGCTGAGGTTGAAATAGCCCTGCTCGCGGCACATGACCATGAATTCGCTCAGGTCCACCTTGGCCTTTTTCATGTTCTTGGGATAGAGCTTTCTGTTTTGCATGAGGATGGTTGGCGTGCCGTCGAGGAACTTGCGGCTGCGGGCAAAGTGCATGCCGATGAGGGACAAAAGCCAGGTCAGCAGCGCATAGAGGGCCAGCGCGACGAGCGGCTTCCACATGTTTTCCAGGTCGGTCGCCAGCTCCGCCGCGATGGAGCCGATGGTGATGCCGGTGATATAGTCGAGGAAATTCAGCTGTGCGATCTGCTTGCGTCCGATCACCTTCGCGCACAGAAAGAGCGCGACATAGGACAGCAGGGATGACAGCACGATCTTTGCAAATTCCATCTGGCTCCGCCTCCGTCAAAAGGGTCCTTTACAGGATGAGGCGCGCCGGTCTTTATTATGCGCGCAATACGGGATGAACGTTAAATGAAGGTAAAGAGGAGGAATGGAAATTGTTAAATAACATCGAATGGGTCAGGGGAACATGATTGACTTTTGTATATTGCACATATATAATATACTATAAATGAGCAAATCCCGAAAAGTGCACAAAATCATCCCATTACAGTTTGAG
>JBJEUH010000076.1:0-26736 GCA_051883735.1 Candidatus Ventricola sp. | reverse complement strand
ACGTTGGGATGTCTCAATTTTTTGTGAGGTTTTTCAAATTTGCTCATTTATAGTAATATAGACAAAAATGACCGGATTTGGCCAAACCGGGAGGACGAGCGACCAATCCTTCCTGCGTGCAGCTGAATGATACAATCAATATGGAGGAAGAAAGCTGTGAGCGACCGCATTTCCATTCGCCATGCCCTCAAAAAGTATGGCAATAACGTCATCATTCCCGATCTGAGCCTGGAAATCAGGGAGGGCGAATTCTTTACGCTGCTGGGTCCCTCCGGCTGCGGCAAAACCACGCTGCTGCGCATGATTGCGGGCTTCAACTCGATTGAGGGCGGCGACTTCTATTTCAACGACACGCGCATCAACGATCTGGACCCGGCCAAGCGCAACATCGGCATGGTGTTCCAGAATTATGCGATTTTTCCGCACATGACCGTGCGCAAGAACGTCGAGTTCGGCCTGCAGAACAGGAAGCTCCCCAAGGACAAGGTGAAGGAGCAGACCGAGCGGTTCATGAAGCTGATGCACGTGGACGAGTACGCCGACCGCCTGCCCGAGCGCCTCTCCGGCGGCCAGCAGCAGCGCGTCGCGCTGGCCCGCGCGCTGTGCATCGAGCCGGACGTCCTGCTCTTTGACGAGCCGCTCTCCAACCTCGACGCGAAGCTGCGCGTGGAGATGCGCACCGTCATCAAGAACATTCAGCACAGCGTGGGCATCACCACCGTGTACGTCACGCACGACCAGGAGGAGGCCATGGCGGTCTCCGACCGGATCGCGGTCATGAACGCCGGCGTGATCCAGCACGTGGGCACGCCCAAGAACATCTATCAGCGCCCGGCCAATCTGTTCGTCTCCACGTTCATCGGCCGCTCCAATGTGATGAAGGCCAGGCTGGAGGTGCAGGACGGCCGGTGCGAGCTGGTCACCGCCAGCGGCTACCGCGCACAGATGAACAACGTGCAGGAGAAGTACCGCGCGACGCAGGACATCGTCATGTCCGTGCGCCCGGAGGAGCTTCTGCTCAGCCGCGACGCCGATGCGCCGGGCATCTCGGCCACGGTGGACGACTGCGTGTTCCTGGGGCTGATGACCCATTACTTCGTGCACCTGGAGTCCGGCGAGGAGGCCGAGATCATCCAGGAATCCTCCATCGACAGCATCATCGAGCCGGGCACGAAGATCCGCCTGACCATCAACACGGACAAGGTTAATCTCTTCACCGCCGACGGCTCGGCGAACATCCTCACCGGCGTTCAGAACGACTGCGCCGGAGCGTAAGCGGGAGGACGGCCTATGAAGACGAAGAAGGTTGACGAGTGGATCGTCGTATCGCTGCTGCTGCTCGCGCTGTTCGTGGTGTTTCTGCTCTTCCCGATGGTGGGCCTGCTCAAGCAGTCCGTCTTTAACTCGGACGGGCAGTTCTCGCTGGACAACTTTAAGCGGTTCTTCACCTATACCAACGGCTATTACCTCAAGCCCCTGGCCAACAGCGTCAAGGTGACCATCGTCACCACGCTGGTGTCCCTGCTGCTGGGCGTGCCGATCGCGTATTTCTATTCATTCTACAAGATCAAGGGCGCGAAGTTCCTGTTCGTCGTCGCCATCCTGTGCAGCATGTCTGCGCCGTTCATCGGGGCGTATTCCTGGATCCTGCTGCTGGGGCGCAGCGGCGCAATCACGAAGTTCCTCTCCGCGCTGCTGGGCGTGAAGATGCCGGCCATCTACGGCTTCAAGGGCATCCTGCTGGTGCAGTCGCTCAAGTTCTTCCCGCTGGTGTTCATCTACATGAACGGCGCGTTCAAGAACATCGACAACACGCTGATGGAGGCCGCCGCCAACATGGGCTGCACGGGCGTGCGGCGTCTGGTGAAGATCGTGCTGTCCCTGTCCATGCCCACGATTCTCGCCGCGGCGCTGATGGTGTTCATGCAGGCGTTTGCGGACTTCGGCACGCCGATGCTCATCGGCGAGGGCTACCAGACCTTCCCGGTCATGATCTACAACGCGTATCTGGGCGAGGGCGGCGCGGACCGCAACTTCGCCGCCGCGCTGGCGGTCGTCGCGGTGGTCATCACGGCCATCGTGTTCGTCATCCAGAAGTGGGGCACCAACCGCTTCAAGTTCTCCATGAATGCGCTGCATCCGGTGGAGAAGAAGGAAGCGAAGGGCGTCTTTGGATTCCTGATGCACGCCTACTGCTATCTGCTGGTCGGCGTGGCGTTCATGCCGCAGCTGTACATCATCTATCTGTCCTTCTGCAATTACAAGGGCTCCATCCGGCAGGGCGGCTACGGCTTTGGCAACTATGTGCAGGCGAGCAAGAAGCTGCTGAGCCGCTCGATCAAGAACACCGCGGTGATGGGCATCATCGCGCTGGTCGTCATCGTGATTCTGGCCGTGCTGATCGCGTACCTGGTGGTGCGCCGCTCCAGCGCGCTCAACAATGCGATCGACACGATCTCCATGCTGCCCTACATCATGCCCGGCGCGGTCGTGGGCCTGGCGTTGCTGCTGGCCTTTGGCAAGAAGCCGCTGGCGCTGACCGGCACGTTCGCGATCATGGTGATCTCGTTTGTCATCAGACGATTGCCGTACACGATACGATCGGCCACAGCCACGCTGATGCAGATCTCGCCCAGCATTGAGGAGGCGGCCATCAGCCTGGGCGCGTCCAAGGCGAAGACGTTCGTGCGGATCACCGTGCCCATGATGGCCAACGGCATCCTCTCCGGCGCGATCCTCAGCTGGGTCGCGATCGTGACGGAGCTGTCCTCCTCGATCATCCTGTACAGCAACAAGAGCATCACGCTGACGATGTCCACCTATCTGGCCATCCTGCGCGGCAACGACGGCATCGCGGCGGCCTTCGCGGCGATTCTGACGGTGGTCACGGCCGTCTCGCTGCTGCTGTACCTCAAGGTGAGCAAGTCCGAGGACGTGCGGCTGTAACCTTTCCTTCGGCTATCTTGCGGCGGAATCCGCAATGGCAATATACTATCCAAAAAAGGAGACGAGACAATGAAAAAGATCCTGACTCTGGTTCTCGCGCTGACCATGGTGCTCACGGCGGTGTGCGCCTACGCCGGCGGCGAGGTGCAGCTCTACTCCAGTATGACGGAAGCCGATCTGGACGCGCTGATCACCTGCTTCAACGAGAAGTACCCGGACATCGAGGTCGTCGTGACCAACGGTTCCGCGGGCGAGCTGACCACCCGTATCGCCGGCGAGGCCGGCAATCCGCAGGGCGACCTCGTCTGGGGCGGCATGGCCGACTCCGACGGCATGGCGTATGCGGATATCTTCGAGGCCTGGGTGTCTGAGGGCGACAAGCAGAACATCGAGGGCTATTCTTCTCCCAACGGCCTGTACTCCATGGATCACCTCTCCACCGTCGTGTTCGTGGTGAACGAGGAGCTGGAGGCCGAGCTGGGCCTGAACATCCAGTCCTATGAGGACCTGCTGGATCCCAAGCTCAAGGGCATGATCGCCACCGCCGATCCCAACAGCTCCTCCTCCGCCTGGAACAACCTCTCCAACATCATGGCCGTGTTCGGCAATGATACCGACGAGGCCTGGGCGTACATCGAGCAGCTGATGCCGAACCTCGTCATCCTCGGCTCCTCCTCCGGCGTGTTCAAGAACACCCAGGCGGGCGAGTATGTCGTGGGCATGACCTATGAAGACGGCGCTGTGGGCCTCATCCGCGACGGCGCGACCAACATCCGTCTCCAGTATCCGACCAACGGCACCTCCGCGACGGCCTTCGGCTGCGCGCTCGTCAAGGGCGGCCCGAACCCGGAGAACGCCAAGCTGATGATCGACTTCATCTGCTCCGTCGAGGGACAGAACGCGCTGGCGGCCTATCAGCAGGGCACGCTGCGCTACACCAACGCCGGCTACACCGTGCCGGAGGACGCCTGGCTGCCGGCCTCTGACGAGATCACCTGGGTGTTCCGTGACGTCCCGTACCTCACCGAGCACAAGAAGGACATCCTGGATCACTGGAATGCGCTGTGGGCGAAGGTTGCGCAGTAAGCAAATAGCATGAAAGCAGTCCCTTGCGGATTCGCTGTGTGACGCCAGGGGCAGCCGGTCAGCCGACTGCCCCTTTTGCATGACCGGACTGCTTTCATCATGCGCGAAGCGAAGAAGGGAGTTTGAGGGATGGAATCCCTCAAGCGGGTTTCAGGGCGGCAGCCCTGACGTTTTCCCGTGAATAAAAAAGGAGTGAACGCCATGGATTTTGAAGAGCTGCTCAAGGGCAGGGTCTGCGAATGCGGCATGACGCATACCTGTGCGATCAAGCACATCATCATCGGCAAGGACGCAAACAAAAAGCTGGCCCCGCTGCTTGAGGGATACAAAAAGGTGCTGCTGGTGGCGGACACCAACACCTACGCGGCCTGCGGCGAGGTGATCAGGGCGCAGATCGGGGACAAGCTGGAAGGCGTCAAGATCTTTGCGCGCAGCGGCCTGCTCATCCCCAACGAGGAGGCCTGCGAGGAGCTGCGCGCCTGCCTGACGGAGGAGACCGACCTGATCGTCGGCGTGGGCTCCGGCGTCATTCAGGACATCTGCAAGTACGTCTCCTGGCAGGAGAAGCTGCCGTATGACATCGTCGCGACCGCGCCTTCGATGGACGGCTACGCCTCCGCAAGCGCCGCGATGATCATGGGCGGCATGAAGGTGACGTACACCGCGCATGTGCCGGAGGCGATCATCGGCGACATCGACGTGCTCAGAAACGCGCCGATGGACATGATCCGCTCCGGCTACGGCGACATCCTGGGCAAGTTCTCCTGTTTGAACGACTGGAAGCTGAGCGTCGTGGTGCGCGGCGAGTACTTCTGCCCGTATGTGTACGATTTGGTCTGGGAGATGCTCCAAAAGACCAAGGACCTGGGCGAAAGGCTGCAGGCGCGCGATGCGCAGGCGATCGAATCCCTGATGGAGGCGATCGTGGGCGTCGGCGTGGCGATGGCGTTCGTGGGCAATTCCCGCCCGGCCTCCGGCAGCGAGCATCACCTGTCCCACTATTTTGAGATCGTCAGCATCATCAACAACGAGCCGTACTTCATGCACGGCACGGACGTGGTCTACTCGAGCATCTATTCCCAGCGCATCCGCGAGAAGCTGCTGGCGATCGACCGTCCGGTGCGCAACACGATCCCCAGCCGCGAGGCGTGGGAGAGGAACATCCGCGAGATCTACACCAAGGTGGCCGATGGCGTGATTGCCCAGCAGGACAAAATGGGCTGGTACAACGAGGATCGCTACCCGGTGTATCTCGAGAAGTGGGACGAGATCCGCGCGGTGCTCAGCGAGGCGCCGTCCACCGAGACGATGCTGGGGTATCTGCACAGCATTGGCCTGGATATCGCGCAGTTTGACGAGCTGTACGGCAAAAAGAAGATCGACAACGCGCTCAGGTTTGCCAAGGACCTCAAGGACCGCTATACCGTGCTGTGGCTGTACTACGACCTGCTGGTCTCCGAGGCGGACGTCTGAGAGGTGCGCATGGACAAAGGAAAAATCCAAGTGATCGCCATGGACCTGGACGGCACGCTGACCCAGCACAAGCAGCCGCTCTCCCCGCAGGCACGCGCAACGCTTGAGGCGCTCGGGAAGCGGTATAAGCTGCTGATGGTGGGCGCGGGCCAGGTGCAGCGCATCTTTGGCCAGATGGAGTGCTTTCCCATCGACATCATCGGCAATTACGGGATGCAGTACGCGACCTACAATGCGCAGACGGGTGAAATGGACATGCAGCGCGACGAGACGCTGCCCGTCAGCGGGCGCGAATCGATCGAGGCGAGGGTGACCGCGCTGCGGGAGAAGCACGGCTACACCGAATTTGCGGGCGACAATGTGGAGTATCATCCCTCCGGCTGCCTGACGTTCCCGCTTCTGGGGACGAAGGCCAGGCAGGAGGACAAGCTCGCGTTTGACCCGGACCGCGCCAAGCGCCGCCGCATCTACGCCGAGGTTTGCGCGGCCTTCCCGGAGTATTGCGTGTTCGTGGGCGGCTCCTCCTCGTTTGACATGGCCCCAAAACCATACAACAAGTACTACGCGCTGGACCTGTATTGCAGGGAGCAGGGCATTGCGCATGAAAACGTGCTCTTCATCGGCGACGATTACGGCACCGGCGGCAACGATGAGTCCGTCTACCGTTCGGATATTCCGTTTTTGTGCGTGGACGACTACACGGCATTCCCGGCGCTGGTGCGGCCGCTGCTGGATGAACAGGCATAAGCGTTCCGGAGATGCGTCCTGCGCGTCTTCGGAATTTTGTATGCCGGAGGGCGGAAAAGAATGGGCTTGACAATCCGACGGGCAGAGGCTATCCTTTTGGCAGAAAGCCATGCACATGTTGAGGACGCATTGGTGAGGGAAGACGATGAACATCTACGATATCGCAAAAGAAGCGGGCGTGTCGATCGCGACGGTCTCCCGCGTGATCAACAACAAGGGGACGGTCAGCGACGCGACCCGCGCAAAGGTGGCGGAGGTGCTCGCGCGCAGCAGCTATACGCCCAGCGCCATCGCCCGCGGCATGGTCAGCAAGTCCATGCGCACGGTGGCCGTCCTGACGGTGGACATCCGCGTGCCGCACTACGCGCAGCAGGCGTACACCATCGAGCAGGCGTTCAGCCAGCGCGGCTATGAGGTCATCCTCTGCAACACGGGCGGCGGCAGGGAGGCCACGGCGCGCTATCTGCGGGCGGTGACGGAAAAGCAGGTGGACGGCATCATCCTCGTCGGCTCGGTCTTCAACAGCATCGGCCGGGAGCCGGAGGTGGAGGCGCTGCTGCGTCAGGCGCCGGTCGTGCTGGCCAACGGCAGGCTGGACATCCCCAACGCGAGCAGCGTGCTGCTGGACGACGCGGGCGGCGCGGCGCTGGCCGTCGATCATGTGGCGGCGCTGGGCAAGCGAAACCTGTGGTATGTGCTGGACCTGAACACCGCCAGCGCGTTGGCCAAGCGCGACGGCTTCCTCAAGGCGTGCGAAAAGTATGGCGACCGGCTTCGCGGCCGCGTGATGGAGACGGAGTTTTCCATCGAGGGCGGCAGGCATGCGGCCAAGGAGCTGCTGCGCAGCTGCCGCAGCTTCGATGCGATCATCTGCGGCGAGGACGAGACGGCCGTCGGCGTGGTGAAGGGCCTGCAGAGCGCGGGCCTGCGCATTCCGCACGACGTGGCCGTCACCGGCTACAACAACTCCATCTTCGCCAGCATGTGCGAGCCGAGGCTGACGAGCATCGACAACAAGCCGGAGCAGGTGGCGCTCATGTGCGTGCATCTGCTGGAGCGCATGATGGACGGGGAGCCGGGCGGGATCGTGGAGATCTTCAGGCCGGAGCTGGAGCAGGGATGGACAACCTGACCGAAAGCAGGAAAAGAACGGGGCATGGCTGTGGAAGGCAGACGCTTTCTGCGGCTGTGCCCTGTTTGATTCCGCGCGGGAAAAAGACCGGCCTGAGGGCCTGCGCGCAGCGCGCTTTTCCTGCCGATCGGCGAATATTTTTGCCAAAAACTGATATCCTGACCGGGGAGCATCCGTGCATTGTGTCGCTTGACAGATGGAAGAAAAAGGCGCATAATGACATTTGTAGTGTTTTTTATTCCAGATGCCCTGCCTGAAAGGATGATGACAGCATGGGAAAATACTTCGGTACGGATGGTTTTCGCGGTGAGGCCAATGTGAACCTGACCAGCGAGCACGCATATAAAATCGGCAAATTCATCGGCTGGTATTACGGCGCCCGCAAGGGCAGAAAGGCGCGCGTGGTGATCGGCAAGGACACCCGCCGCTCCAGCTACATGTTTGAATACTCCATCGTCGCGGGCCTGACCTCGACCGGCGCGGACGCCTACATGCTCCACGTCACCACGACCCCGAGCGTCGCCTACGTCACCCGCGTGGACAGCTTTGACTGTGGCGTGATGATCTCCGCCTCGCACAACCCCTTCGGCGACAACGGCATCAAGCTCATCAACAGCCGCGGCGAGAAGATGGACGACGAGACGACGGCGGCGATCGAGGCGTACCTGGACGGCGACTATGCCGCCCTCGGCCTGGAGGGCGACGTGCCGCCGGCCACGGGCGACGCGCTGGGCGAGATCGTGGATTTCGTCTCCGGCCGCAACCGCTACGTCGGCTACCTGATCTCCCTGGCGTCCCACTCCTACAAGAACATGCGCGTGGGCCTGGACTGCGCCAACGGCAGCGCCTGGAACCTCGCGCGCACCGTGTTTGAGGCGCTGGGCGCGAAGACCTACGTCATCAATGCGGAGCCGGACGGCCTGAACATCAACCGCAACGCGGGCTCCACACACATCGACGGCCTGCGCCGCTTTGTGCTGGAAAACCACCTGGACGTGGGCTTCGCCTACGACGGTGACGCGGACCGCTGCCTGGCGGTTGACGAGCAGGGCAACGTGGTGGACGGCGACAAGATCATCTACATCTTCGCCAAGCAGCTCAAGAAGGAAGGCCGTCTGCCGGGCAACAAGGTGGTCACGACGGTCATGTCCAACATCGGCCTGTACAAGGCGCTCGACGAGGAGGGCATCGAGTACGAGAAGACCAAGGTGGGCGACCGCTTTGTCTACGAGAACATGGTGCAAAACGGCTACTGCGTGGGCGGCGAGCAGTCCGGCCACATCATCCTGAGCAAGTACGCCACCACCGGCGACGGCATCCTGACCTCCATCGAGCTGATGGAAGCGATGCTGGACAACAAGCAGACCCTGTCCCGCCTGTGCGCGCCGGTGGTCAGCTATCCGCAGGTGCTCAAAAACGTCCGCGTGGCCGACAAGCAGGCCGTGCGCGACAACGCGCGCGTGCAGGAGGCCATCAAGTCTGTCGAGAGCAGGATCGACGGCCGCGTGCTGGTGCGCGAGAGCGGCACGGAGCCGGTCATCCGCGTGATGACCGAGGCGAAGGAGCAGCGCGACGCGGAGATGTTCGTCAACGAAATCATCGACGTGATCAAGGCCGAGGGCCTGGCCTGAGGAGGAGCAGCCATGGATGCAATCAAGGTACGCGATCTCTACGATCTGACGCACACGCGCGCGGCGGAAATGCTGGATTCGTGCGAGTACCCGTGGGAGGCGCTGAGCAAAATCAAGGAAACCGTACTGGCCGTCGGCGAGATGCTGGACCCCGAAGCCTACGACCATCCCCGCGAGGACGTGTGGATCGCCAAAAGCGCGTCCGTCGCGCCGACGGCCTCGATCGCAGGCCCCTGCGTCATCGGCGAAAACACCGAGGTGCGTCCGGGCGCGTTCCTGCGCGGCAGCATTCTGGTGGGCGACGGCTGCGTGGTGGGCAACTCCACGGAGCTCAAGAACTGCATCCTCTTTGACGGCGTGCAGGTTCCGCATTACAACTACGTCGGCGACTCGATCCTGGGCCATCTGGCGCACATGGGCGCCGGCTCGATCACCAGCAACGTGAAGGGCGACAAGAAGCCCGTCGTCGTCCACGGCGAGGCGAGCTACGAGACCGGCCGCAAGAAGTTCGGCGCGATGCTGGGCGACCGCGCGGAGATCGGCTGCAACAGCGTGCTCAATCCGGGCACGGTCATCGGCCGCGACAGCCAGGTCTATCCGCTCTCCTGCGTGCGCGGCGTGGTGCCGGCGCGCTGCATCGTCAAGGGCGAGCGCGGCGTGTTCAAAAAGCACGACTGATTTCAAAGCATCGAATCATACGCGCGAAGCGAAGAAGGGGTTTGGGGATGAAATCCCCAAGCAGGTCTTAGGGCGGCAGCCCTAACGTTCCCCTCATACGCGAAGCGTCCAATCAGCAAGAATCGCAGCGGAGCCGAAGGCGACCATTGCGATTCCGGAAACATGGCTTGATGCAGGAATAAAAAAGCGGGCTGTGCCCGCTCCCACTTCCGAACAGCTTTGCAAAATCAAGTCATTCGGTGCCCGCTGTACGGTTTTTTGACGCAATTTCCTATGAGGTAAAAAAGCACGGAATGCAGCGCATGCCGTGCTTTTTGTCTGTCTGTTGGAAGGATTACGCGTTGCCGGCCTGGTACTGCTCCAGCGCAAGGGCAAGCTGATCGGGGCAGGACGTGCCGCGCATGCCGCACTGAATGCCCTTGAGGCGGCTGATGGCCTCCTCGACCTTCATGCCCTTCACCAGCGCGGCGACGCCCTGGGTATTGCCCATGCAGCCGCCGACAAAGCGGCAGTCGGTGATGACGCCGTCGGTCACTTCATATTCGATGGCGCGGCTGCAGGTGCCGCGGGTCTTGTACGTGTTCATGGGATGATGCCTCCTGACATGATGTGATGCGAGGATAATTCGACACGATTCGCTCTTTTCCTGCCGGCCGTCCGATTTCTTCGCCGCGGCGTGACGTGCGCGGGCCCGGATTCATACGATGCAGGAGGCGGGAGAAAGGGCGTGTGCGGCGATGGAACGGGAATTGATTGTCTCCACCGGCGGCGGCATCCGCGTTTGCGCGCTGTCGGGCGAGGTCAGACAGCAGACGGCGCTGGAGGGCGCGGGCGCGCTGTGCGCGGCAGAGGAACATCTGCTGTGCGCGTGCGGGAACGGACGCGAGATCTTTCGGCTTGACAGGCGGACGCTGATGCCGCAGGCGCTGTATCCCGGCGGGCCGGGCGTATGCGATCTGCGCATGTCGCAGGACGGGAGGCGGCTGGCCGTGCTGTGCGGCGATGCGGACAGCGTGATGATGCTCGACGCGCGCAGCGGTCAGCCGCTGTTTGTCAGCCGCGTGGGCTGCAATCCGCGGCAGATGGCGCTGGAGGGCGACACGCTGGCGATCGCGGGCGGGGAGAGCGGCTGCGTGCACCTGATCTCCGCGCGCACGCTGGAGGCGGAGGGCTGCCTGTCCATGCCGGGGCCGGTGTACAGCGCGGCGATCGGACGGGGCCGGGTGTATGCGCTGTGCCTGACGCAGACGCTCGATTCGCTGCTGGTGACGGCGCAGCCGGGCGGCGCAAGACAGATGCAGGCGCTCTGCGGCATGCCGGGCTGCCTGCTGCTGCGGGAGGAGCTGCTGCTGGCGGCGACGCAGCGGCGGCTGTATGCCGTATCCGTGGACGGCGGGCGCGTGCTTTCGCAGAGCACGGCGCCGGGACGCGCGCGCCGCATGCTGGAGGACGCGGGGCGGCTGTTTGCCTGCGATCTGCTGGGTGAGCGGCTGTTTGCCTGCCAGCGCCCGGGCGGGCGGTGGCGTCCGCTGCACGCAGGCGTTCGGGACATGGCGATCATCTGAGGGGATACCCATGCGCGCCTCTGCGCATCCTGACGGGAGCGGGAGGGATGAAGATGCGGAAAGAAAACAGGCGGTTGGCCGCGCTGGGCGCGCTGCTGTGTGCGTCGCTCGGCGTGACGCTTGCGCTGCTCGTGCTGGAGGGGCGCTGGCAGGAGGCGATCCCGCTGCACCTGTGCAGCTTGTCGGCCCTGGCGGCGATTGCGCTGGCGTTTTCCTCCCGGCAGGCCCTGCTTGACTTTCTCTGGTATCTGGGCATGCCCGGCGCGGCGCTGGCGCTTGCGTTTCCCGCGCCGGCGGCGAGCCGGCTTCAGGCGCTGCTGAACGCGTCCTATGTCGTCACGCACGCGCTGATTCTCGTCATTCCGGCGCTATGCATGGCGCGCGGCATGCGCCCGCGCAAGGGGAAAAGCCTTTCGATGATGGGCGCGCTGCTTGCCGCCGCAGCGGTCGCTGGCGCGGTGAACCGGCAGCTTGGCACGGATTTTCTGTTTCTCGCCGCGCCGCCGGCAGGCACGCCGCTGGAAGCGGTGTTTGCCGCCGGGTATGCGGTCTATCTGCTGTTTCTCTTTGCCATGATGCTGTCGCTGTGCCTGATCATGGACGCGCTGGCCGGAAAAACCATCAAAACCGGCATGATGCCTGCTGCATCACCGACGAAATGCTGACAATCCCATTGCTTTGCGAACGAGGCCGGAGCTTTGCAGAAGGATTTACAGAGCAAACGCCGAAAGTGACCCGAAATTTTTCAAACTATACAAATCGGAACAAATGCGCTATAATATCAAATGGAAATCCAGCATATGAACGTGGGGCACGCGCCCTGCGGTTTGTCATTTGGCAAGAAGGAGTCAACGTGAATAATCAAAAGGTGACGGTTTTCAGGCAAAAGAACAAGGTGGGCCCGACCGTTGCGGTCATCGCGGCCTGCCTGGTCTTGTCGCCTATGCTGAGCACGGGCGTGTTTCTGCCGCAGGTGCTCACGACGGTGCCGGTGCTGCTGCTGGCGATGCTGGGCTATGTCGGGCCGGTGAGCATGGCGGTGTGCAGCGGCATTCTGGCGGCGCTGTGCTCGGCGCTGTTTGGCGTGTGGGGCGGCGTGTCCGCCATGCTGCTGATCGTGCCGACGGTGATCGTCTCGGGCGTGATGCTCGAACGGGAGCACCCGTTCTGGGAATCCGTCGCGGCCAGCGGCGTGACGATGTTCGCCTCGATGGGCGTGGTCGTGGGGCTGATGAGCCTGCTGGCGGGCAGCGACGTGGTCTCCGCGCTCACGCAGATCATGCGGGAGATGCTGGATGCGTACAGCGGCTTTGGCGACATGCTGCTGACGGTGATGATGCAGCTGGGCGTCCTCTCCGCTCCGGAGGGCGTGGAGCTCGGCGGCATGACGGCGCTTGACCCGCAGGTGCGCGGGCAGCTCATCGATTCGCTCGTGCTGCTGATGGACTCGATGCTGCGCCTGGAGCTGCCCATGCAGATGGCGACCGGCTCTGTGACGGCGGGCTTGCTCGGTCAGGCGGTGCTGCGCAAGGGCGTGATTGCCGGCGGGCAGAAGACGGCATATCCGCCGCTCAAGACCTGGCGCGTGCCCAAGGGCTGGGGCAGGATCCTCGGCGGCACGCTGGCTGTGCTGTACCTGCTGGCGATGCTCGTGCCGCAGAGCATGAACACGATGTTCTACGTCTTCAGCGGCGTGTTCAACAAGGTGTTCGCGCTGCAGGGCATCGCGGCGGTCTGCTATCTGCTCGACAAGCGCGGCAAGTCCGCGGTCTGGCAGGGCGTGGTGTTTGTCGCGGGCTACTTCTTCCTGGGCTCCTTCGCCGTGATGGTCGGCATTCTCGATCAGGCGGCGGACTTCTCGCACAGGAGAGAGGAGCTGGACAAGGAGGAAAACCCGTTTGACCCGCGCCATGGGGCGTGACGGACATACAGATGAAAACAGAAAACAACAGCAATCATAGGAGGAACCGACCATGAAAGTGATTCTGCTCAAGGATATCAAGGGCACCGGCAAGAAGGACCAGATCATCGAGGCGTCCGACGGCTACGCCCGCAACTTCCTGTTCCCCAAGGGGCTGGCCCGCGAGGCAAACGCCACGAACCTGAACGCGATCGCCAACGCGAAGTCCGCGGAAAAGCACCGCGAGGACGTGGCGCGCGCGCAGGCGCAGGAGACGGCCAAGAAGATCGCCGGCAAGGTGATCAATGTTAGCGCGCGCGGCGCGGAGGGCGGCCGCCTGTACGGTTCTGTGACCGCGCAGGAGATCGCGGCGGCGCTTGAAAAGCAGTACGGCGTGAAGGTGGAGAAGCGCCGCATCGACGTGGGAAATATCCGCAACGCGGGCGAGTACACCGTGAACGTCTGGCTCTATGCCGGCATCACGGCGGAGATGACCGCGAAGGTGGAGGTCGCGGCGCAGTAATCTCCCTTCGCTTCGCATGCTTTTCACAGCGCGAGGCGAAGAAAAAGCTTTCAAATGAGATTCCCGGGCGGGCTTGAGGGCGGCTGCCCGAAGCAATCATTTTATCACGAAGGAAGGTGTGCAGATGGACGAGCAGGTCATGCGCGTACCGCCCAACAACGCGGACGCGGAGAAGAGCGTGCTGGGCTGCATGATGCAGGACCGCGAATCGCTCAGCCTGGCCTTTGAGCTGCTGACGGCGGACGACTTCTATCAGCCGGCGAACCGCGAGATCTTCGACGCGATGCACCAGCTCAGCCAGCAGGGCATGCCCATCGATCTGGTGACGGTTGACGACGAGCTGACGCGCCGCGGCACGCTGGAGGGCGTGGGCGGCACCAATTACCTCGTCGAGCTCTCCCAATGCATGCCTTCCACGGTCAACGCGCGCGCATATATCCAGATCGTCGATGAAAAATCGATCCTGCGCCGGATGATCAAGGCGACGGGCGAGATCGCGTCCTCCTGCTATGCGCAGACCGACGCGGTGGGCGACATCCTGGGCACGGCGGAAAAGTCGATCTTCGACATCGTCATGCGCAAGAACGAGGGCTCTTCGCTCAAGCACATCTCCGACGTGCTCCCGGATACCTATCTGCGCATCGAGCAGCTGACCGAGCTCAAGGGCAGCATCGACGGCGTGCCGATGGGCTTTGTGGACCTGGACAACCTGCTCACCGGCCTGCACGGCGGCGAGCTGGTCATCGTCGGCGCGCGCCCGTCCATGGGCAAGTCGGCCTTTGGCCTCAACATCACGGGCTACGCGGGCACGCAGGCGGGCCGCAGCGTGGCATATTTCTCTTTGGAGATGCCCAACGACCAGCTGGCGATGCGCCTTCTGTGCTCGGATGCGCGGGTCGACATGCAGGCCGTGCGCCATGGCTCGCTCCACGACGAGGACTGGGTGAAGCTCTCGGCGGCGCTTGGCCCGCTGGCCGCGTCCAACATCTACATGGACGACACGTCTGGCCTCACGCCGTCACAGCTGCGCTCGCGCTGCCGCAGGCTCAAGATGGAGCGCGGCCTTGACATGGTGGTCGTGGACTACCTGCAGCTGATGAGCGCGGACGGACGCGTGGAAAACCGGCAGAACGAGGTCAGCGAGATCTCGCGCAACCTCAAGTCGATCGCCAAGGAGCTGGGCGTGCCCATCGTCGCGCTGGCACAGCTTTCCCGTGCCGGCGCGCAGCGCAGCGACAAGCGCCCGATCCTCTCGGATCTGCGAGACTCCGGCGCCATCGAGCAGGACGCGGACGTCATCATGTTCCTGCACAGGGAGGAATACTACGATCCCAACACCGAGGACAAGAACATCGCGGAGGTCATCGTCGCCAAGCAGCGCAACGGCCCTCTGGGCACGGTGAAGCTGGCCTGGCTGGGACAGTATACGCGCTTTGCCAGCCTGCAGCAGGGCGGCCTGAACGGATGAGGTGAACCATGCACACGCTGGTTGTGGCGGAAAAGCCGTCGGTGGCGCGCGACATTGCGCGCGTGCTGGGGGCAAAGGACCGGGGAGAAAACTGCCTGATGGGCGGCGGCTATGTGGTCACCTGGGCGATCGGCCATCTGGTGACGCTCAAGGAGCCGCAGGAGCTTGACGAGCGGTATGCGAAGTGGCGCGCGCAGGACCTGCCGATCCTCCCGGAGAAGATGGAGACAAAGGTCATCCGCAAGACGAGCGCGCAGTTCAAATCGGTCAAGGCGCTCATGAACGACAGGGAGACGGAAAGCATCGTCTGCGCGACGGACTCCGGGCGCGAGGGCGAGCTGATCTTCCGCTACATTTACGAGCAGGCGGGCTGTAAAAAGCCCGTTATGCGTTTGTGGATTTCCGCGATGACCGACGAGGCGATCCGCCAGGGCTTTGACAGCCTGCGTCCATCCAGCGACTACGACGCGCTCTACGCCAGCGCGCGCTGCCGCGCGGACGCGGACTGGATCATCGGCATGAACGCGACGCGCGCGTACACGCTGCGCTACGGCGTGCTCCTGTCCGTGGGCCGCGTGCAGACCCCGACGCTCTCCATGCTGGTCAAGCGCCGCAGGGAGATCGACGCGTTCGTCCCGCAGACGTATTACACCGTCCGGGCGGACTTCGGCGCGTATCAGGGCGTGTATCAGACCCCGGAGGGGGAAAAGCGGGTAGGCAGCCGCGAGCAGGCGGAGGCCATCGCCGGGCGCGTCCGGGGCAAAGCGGGCTGCGTGACCCAAGCCACGCGGGAAAAGAAGACGGAGCGCCCGCCGCTGCTCTACGACCTGACGACGCTGCAGCGGGAGGCCAACGCGCAGCTCGGCTTCACGGCGAAGAAGACGCTGGCCACGGCGCAGAAGCTCTACGAGCAGCACAAGCTGATCACCTACCCGAGAACGGACAGCCGCTATCTCTCCCACGACATGGTGCAGAAGGTGGAAAGGGCGCTTTCCTCCTACGGCGGGGCGCTTCAGGAGGTCGGACAGGGCGCGCTGGGCTACGGCGTGAAGCTGACCCCGCGCGTGTTTGACGACGCGAAGCTGACCGATCACCATGCGATCATCCCCACGGGCAAGCGCGCCGAGGGCATGAACCTGACGGCGGACGAGCGAAAGCTCTATGAGATGGTGGCGCGCAGGCTGGCGGCGGCGTTTTACCCCAATCACGAATACGACGCGCTGCGCGTCGTCACGCGGGTGGGTGAGGACGACTTTGTCTCCACCGGCAGGAGCGTGACGCAGGAGGGCTGGAAGGAGGTCTACCGCCAGCAGGACGGGAAGAGGCGCAGAGTGTCCGAGGACGAGCAGGAGCTGCCGCCGCTTGATGTGGGCGACGCGCAGACGTGCAGGAGCGCGCACGCCAAAGAGGAGCAGACCAAGCCGCCCAAGGAGCACAACGACGCGTCCCTGCTGCGCGAGATGGAGCACGCGGGGCGGCAGATCGAGGATGAGGCGCTGCGTGAGCAGATGAAGGACTGCGCGCTGGGCACCCCGGCCACGCGCGCGGCGATCATCGAGCGGCTGATCGAGGTCGGCTATGTGAAGCGCAGCGGAAAGAACCTGGTGGCCACGCCCAAGGGCGTGCACCTCATCGAGGCGGTGCCGCCGGAGATCGCCTCGCCGGAGACGACGGGCCGATGGGAGCGCGCGCTTTCCCAGATCGCGCGCGGTCAGGACGGCGAGGCGCGCTTCCGCGAGGGCATTGCGCGGCTGGCGACGTTCCTGACGCAGCACGCCGGCACCGCGCCGGACGTGCCGTTTGACAAGGAGGAGCGGCGCGGCAGGGGCGGCCGAAGGCCGAAGGACCTGGGCGCTGCGTGCCCGGTCTGCGGACGGGGAAAAATCGCGGAAAACACGAAGAGCTTTTACTGCACGCGCTTTCGCGAGGGCTGCACGTTCACGATCTGGAAGGATGCGCTGAGGCGCACGGGCGGCCCGGAGATGAATGCAAAGCTGCTCTTGCTCTGCATGGAAAAGAAGGACGTGCGCGGCTCGACCGGCGTGATTCACTATGACAACGGACGGCTCAGCTTTACCCCGGAGCCGCACTGAGACGAACGGACAAGACAAGGCGGGATATTCATGAAACTGTACGCTCAGACGGATTTTGATGCGAACAAGCAGGAAAAGCGCAGGCAGATCACGCGCGCGCTGGCGCTGGCGCTGCCGTTCTTTTTGGTCGCTGCCGCAGCGTTTGTCCTGCGCAACGAGCCGCTGTGCATCGCGGGCCTCGTGATCGCGGGCGCGATCCTCATCTTCCTGTACGACCTGCGCATCAAGCCGGCGCTGCGCTACGGCCGCTATCTGGCGGAGGCGCACAGCGGCCTGTCGCGCCAGACGGTCGGCGCGCTGGTGCGCATCGGCAGCGACCCGGTCTATCAGGACGGCGTGAATTTCTACGAGGTGATCCTCAACATCTACGAGGACATGGCCGAGGAGGGCGAGCGCCGCTTCCTGCTGGACGCGAGGAAGGACATCTCGCAGGAATGGATCGGACAGGACGTGGTCGTGACCAGCCACGGCAGCTACCTGCTGGACGTCGCGCCCGTGGAGAAAAGGGCATGAGCAGGCGGGCAAACCGGGCGCTTCTCGCGCTGGCGCTCGTGCTGATCGGCGCGTCCATGCTGCTGCTGAATCTCCATACGCCGCTGATGATGGACGACTACGATTACAGCTTTTCCTGGGTCACGGGCGAGCGCCTGGCGGGCGTCGGGGACATCGCCGCCTCCCAGGCGGCGCATTACCGGCTCTGGGGCGGGCGCAGCGTGGTGCACTTTCTGGCGCAGCTGTTTCTGTACCTGGGCAAGCCTGTGTTCAATCTCGCCAATGCGGCGATGTATCTGCTGCTGCTGCTGGAGATGGCGGCGCTGGCAGGCCGGCGCGGGCAGGGGTGCGACGGACGCATGATGCTGATCGCCCATGCGCTGATGCTGCTGGCGGTTCCGTTTTTCGGCACGGTGTTTCTCTGGCTGGACGGCGCGTGCAACTACCTGTGGGGCACGGCGCTGGCGCTGACGCCGCTCGTCATCCTCAAAAGCGAGCGTGAGGGCGGCTTCTTTGACGCGGGCTTTTCAAATGGATGGATCGCGGTGCCGGTGTGCTTCCTCGCCGGCTGGACGAACGAGAACACGGCCTGCGGCGTGCTGGCGGCCGTCCTCCTGCTGACCCTGTGGGACAGGCTCAGGGGCCGGAAGGTGCGCGCCTGGCGCTGGGGCGCGCTGGCCGCGCAGGCGCTGGGCGTGGCGGTGCTGCTGCTGGCCCCGGGCAACTTTGCGCGGGCGGGCGGGGAGGCCTCGCGCGGCATGGCGGCGGAGCTGCTCTACCGATGTGCCGTGACGGTGTACTGTCTGTTGCGCTATGCGGGCATTCCCGCCGTGCTGGCGGCTTTGGCGCTGCTCGCCGCGCGCAGGAAGGGCGCTGCGGTGCGTGCCGAGTGGCTGTGCGTGCTGGCGGGCGCGGCGCTGCTGAGCGCCTGTGCGCTGGTCGGCTCGCCGCAGATTTCCGACCGCTCGTTCACAGCGGTGCTGGTGCTCGCCGTGACGGCGCTGCTGGCGGTGCTCTCCGACCTCAAGGCGGCCCCGGACCGGCGCAGTCTGCCGGCGCTGGCGGCGCTGACGGTGTGCATCGTGTGCGTCAGCGTCTTCGCGCTGCGCGACGTGAAGGCGCACGAGGCGGCCTGGCACGCGCAGACGGACGCCATGGAGGCGGCGGCCGCTGCAGGCGAGACGGACGTGACAGCGTCCTCCGTGCCAAAGACCTCACGCTTCACGATGGCGATTGCGCTCGGGAAGAGTCCGGACGACTGGCCCAACAGCACGCTGAGCAGGTACTACGGCGTGCGCGTACATGGCCAGTGACGGCGGCGCAGACGGGCCAAAAGGATATAGAATCGCCTTTATTTTTGAAAAATGACAGGCCGCGCTTGCTTATGGCCATGCGCGGCTTGACATTTGTGTGCCGTCAACTTATAATGTAACGTATATTGCCGAATAGCGGCTGAAAGGAAGAGAACGAATCATGAAAAAGGGAATCGCATTGATCGCCATGCTGCTTGCGGCGGCTTTGATGCTCTCCGGCTGCAACCTCATCGGTTACGACGCGGAGCTCGACGGCGCGCAGGCTGTGGCCAAGGTGGGCGATACCGAGATCACGAAGGCCGAGTGGACCGAATACCGCGACTATCTGATCGAGTACGAGCAGCAGTACATGCAGCAGTACTACGGCATGACGCTGCCGGTGGATGAGTCGTCCCTGGCCTCCTATGGCGAGCTTGCGCTCGAGCAGCTCATCGAGTCCGTCGTCATCGAGGACAAGATGGGCGAGCTGGGCTTCCTGGAGCTGACCGAGGAGGAGAATGCCGAGGTGGAGGAATATGCCAACGGCATGACCGAGCTGTACAAGATGCTCATCCGTTACCAGAACTATCCGGAGCTGGAGACCGTCGAGGAGGAGCAGGAGCGCCTGGCTGCCGAGGCCGCCGAGGCGACCCCGAGTGAGCCGCAGGAGGCTGTGGCGACCGTCACCGACGCGATGCTCGATGCGATGCTGACGGACGACCTGAACACCATCGGCTATTCGTATGACTATTTCGTGCGTACCCAGACGATGAGCAAGCAGAGCGAGAAGCTCAAGGCGTACACCTGCGAGGGCGTGACCGTTACGGACGAGCAGGTGAAGGCCGAGTTTGACAGCAAGGTCGCCTCTCAGAAGGAGAGCTACGACGCGAATCCGGCGTCCTACGTCTATGCCGAGCAGAGCGGCACCGATCTGTACTACATGCCGGCGGGCTACCGCGGCGTGAAGAACCTGCTCATCCAGCTGAGCGACGAGAAGCAGGACGAGATTGCCGCGCTCAAGAGCGAGCTGACCACCGCGCAGAACCTGCTCACCAGCGGCAGCGACGATCTGGAGGAGCTCAAGGCGCAGGACACCGCCGAGTTTGACGAGGAGACCCTCGCCGACTACAACGAGCAGATGGCTGCGCTCGAGGAGCAGGTGGCCTCTGCGCAGGTGACGGTGGAGGAGACGCAGGCCAAGATCGACGAGGCGACCGAGGCCGCCTTTGCCGAGATCCTGCCGCTTGCGCAGGAGGTGCTCGCCAAGGCCCAGGGCGGCGAGGACTTTGACGCCCTCGTCGAGACCTACGGCGAGGATACCGGCATGACCGCCGAGCCGAACAAGACCCGCGGCTATCTGGTCTGCGACGGCCTGTCCGTCTATGAGCAGAGCTTCCAGGACGCCGCGATGGCGCTTGAGAACGTGGGCGACGTCTCCGCGGAGCTGGTCAGGACCAGCTACGGCTACCACATCCTGCAGTACGCCAGCGAGATCGCCGGCGGCGAGGTGGAGTACACTGAGGAGATCAAGACCGCGATTTATGACGAGATGCTCGCCGAGGCTCAGGACGCCGCGTATGAGGCGGCTGTGACCCAGTGGGTCTCCGAGGCCAAGGTCGAGACCTTCCCGAAGGTCATGAAGTAATCCGCGCGTCAGCGCCGGACAACTGAAAAGCGCTTCAGACAAAAAAGTCTGGAGCGCTTTTTTCGTATAGGGAAGGATGCGGCGCATAGGATGGAAGGAAGGGGAGGGATGGCTTTGCGCAGGTGCAGATTCTGCTTGAAAAAGCAGCTGGGCGTCTTGCTGGCGCTCCTGGGCATGCTGCTCGTGTTCCTGTGCCTGCCCATGGAATTCCTCCTGATTGCGCTGGGCCTGGCGCTGACGATCACGGGGCTTTGGCTGCTCGGCGACTGAGAAGCGGGAGGGAAGACGATGAGCGTGAGGATGATCTGCATCAGGGCGCCGAGATTCGTGCGCTGGCTGGTGCGCCTGTTTTCCGGCAGAAGGGGATCGTAAGCCGCATGAACAAGCGGGACTTTTGGCGGCGCGCTGCATGGCAGGCTGCGTCATGCACGCAAGAGAAAAACACCCGGTTTCCGTAGAAGAAACCGGGTGTCCTCATGTCAATATGCAGGATTACAGAGCGCGCTCGACCTTGCCGCTGCGCAGGCAACGGGTGCAGACGTTCATGTGACGAACGGTGCCGCCGACGGTCACGCGGACACGCTGAGTGTTCGGCAGCCAAACGCGGTTGCTCTTGCGGTTGGAGTGGCTGACGTTGTGGCCGCTCAAAGCGCCCTTCTGGCAAACTTCACAAATCTTACCCATGGATCACACCTCCTTCTGGTGCGTAAACAGTCATAACACGGTTATTTTAGCACCTGAACCCGGATTTGACAAGTCTTTTTTGAATTTTGTTTCGCGCAAAATGAAAAAAACTGTGCCTGGCCCCGGGCGAACCGGAGAAAACCGCGCTGGGTCATGAGATTTTTTTCGAGGAATCCTTGTAAAATCGTGCGCTTTCTTGTATACTGTAAAATGATCCATTGAGATTTCGGGTCAGTATGACCCTGCGCAAGGAGGGTTTTTCATGGAATGTAAAATCAACAACGATCTCGGTCAGATTACGATTAGTGAGGATGTCCTGCTGAAAGTGGCGGGTTATGCTGCGCTGGAATGCTATGGCATTGTGGCGATGTCTTCCAAGCGCGCCAAGGATGGCTTTGTCGAGTGGCTGGGCAGGGAGAACCTGACCAAGGGCGTGCGCGTCAATGTGACGGAAGGCGGCATCGACATCGACCTGTACATCATCGTTGAGTATGGCATCTCGATTGTGGAGGTCTGCAAGATCATCAAGTCCCAGGTCTGCTACAAAATCGAGAACATGACGGGCGCAAAAGTGCGCAAGGTGAATATTTCGGTAGAGGGTATCCGCGTCTGATCCCTGACGTAAACTGGAGGCGAAATTATTGTCACAGCAAGCTATTGACGGGCTGCTTCTGAAAGAGATGATTATCGCGGGAGCAAACCTGCTTGAACAGAACCGTGAGGCGATCGACGCGCTGAACGTGTTCCCCGTGCCGGACGGCGATACGGGCACCAACATGTCCCTGACGATGAAGTCCACGGTGAAGGAGATCGCGGCGCAGGACGTCGCCAGCGCGTCCAAGCTGGCCAGCCTGGCTGCGCGCGGCGCGCTCAAGGGCGCGCGCGGCAACTCCGGCGTCATCCTGTCCCAGATCCTGCGTGGCTTCTCCCGCGGCATCGAGGGCTGCGAAACCATCGACGCGGAGGCGTTTGCCAAGGGCCTGCGCTCCGGCGCGGACACCGCGTACAAGGCGGTCATGAAGCCCAAGGAGGGCACCATCCTCACCGTCATCCGCGTGATCGCGGAGGACGCGCAGCGCTATGTGGCCAAGAAGCCGCGTACCGTGGCCGAGGTGCTCGACAAGATGATCCGCAGCGGCGAGGCCATTCTGGAAAAGACGCCGGACATGCTCCCGGCGCTCAAGCAGGCGGGCGTGGTCGATTCCGGCGGACAGGGCCTGCTGACGGTCTTCAAGGGCTGGCGCGCGGCGTACAACGGCGAAAAGATCGAGGAGACGGCCGCGGGCGTGGGCAACGCCGCGACGTTCGAGTTCGAGGATGATCACGATGCGCTCGAGGAGCTGACGTTCAAGTACTGCACGGAATTCGTGATCCAGGATATGAACGACGGCGTGACCGAGGACGACATCAACAAGTTCCGCACGCGCCTGGGCCGCATCGGCGACTGCGTGGTGTGCGTGGGCGACTTTGAGTTCGTGAAGGTGCACGTGCACACCAACGACCCGGGCAAGGCCATTCAGTGGGCCTGCGCGATGGGCGATCTGGTGAACCTCAAGATCGACAACATGGCCGAGGAGCGCAGGGAGCGCCTGGAGAAAGCGGAGGCTGCCCAGCGGGAAGCCGAGAAGAAGCGCCAGGAGGAGGAAGCGGCCAAGGACGAGGAGCCGAAGAAGGAATACGGCATGGTCGCCGTGTCCCTGGGCGAGGGCTTCTCCAGCATCTTCACCGACCTGGGCGTGGACCACATCGTCGAGGGCGGACAGACGATGAACCCGAGCATCGAGGACATTCTGGACGCGATCCACGGCGTGGGCGCGAAGAACGTCATCGTACTGCCCAACAACTCCAACGTCATTCTCGCCGCCTCCCAGGCTGCGGAGCTGGCGGACGACGTGAATGTGCTCGTCCTGCCGACCAAGAACGTCGCCATGGGCATCGGCGCGGTGATCGCCTTCAACCCGGAGGCCAGCCTTGAGGAGAACCGCGAGGAGATGACCGCGGCCGCCGAGCAGGTGAAGACCGGTCAGATCACATTCGCTGTGCGCGATACCGTGTTTGAGGACAAGGAGATCAAGGAGGGCGACATCATCGGCATCCACAACGGACGCATCGAGACCGTCGGCCAGAGCGTTCACGACATCGCGGTCGATCTCGTGGGCCACGTCGTCGAGGAGGGCGACTCCCTGATCACCATCTATTACGGCCAGGACACCTCCGAGGAGGACGCGCAGGCGCTGGGCGCCGAGGTCGCGGAGCTCTTCGGCGATCTGGACGTCGAGGTGCAGTACGGCGGACAGCCGCTGTATTACTACCTCATCTCTGCGGAATAAGCAGCGTGAACCGCGCCCTTGCCGGCGCGGTTTTTCTTTCAATTTCAGCGGAAAGGAGCATGCAGATGCGCGAGCTGTCACAGATCCGGGGCTTCGGCCCGAAGCGCTTGGAGGCGCTTGAAAAGCGCGGCATTGCGACCGCGCAGGACCTGCTTGAGCGCCTGCCCACGGGCTATCGCGATACGACGCATCCACTCTCCCCGGCGCAGATGACGGAGGGGAAGGAGGCCTGCTTCGAGGGCTTCATCGCCGGCAAGCCTGCGCTGCACCGCGTGCGCGGCATGCAGTGGGTGTCCGCCACCGTGGCGGACGAGTGCGGCAGGATCCGCTGCATGTGGTTCAACCAGTCCTGGATGAAGGACAGGCTGTTTGACACGCAGCATGTGGTGCTCTATGGCCGCTGCGTGCGCAAGAAGAGCGGTCTGTTCGTCATCAACCCCACGGTGGAGGAGCCGGGCAGCATCATCCCGACGTATGCACCGGTGCCGGGCGTCGGCCAGAAGCCGCTGCGCGATGCGGTGAAGCTGCTGCTGGAGGAATACGATCTGGAGGACGAACTGCCCGCGTCATTTGCGGCACGGCATGGCCTGATGGACAGGCGCGAAGCGCTGTGCGAAGCGCATTTTCCCAGCAGCTTTGAGGCGCTGTCCAGGGCCAAGGAGCGCCTGGCGTTTGAGGAGCTGCTGCTGTTTCAGGCGGGCGTCGCCGGGGAAGCCGGCACGCGCAGGGAGGCGCAGCCGATCGATGTGGAGGACGCGTGGATCGACGAATTCTTTGAAGCATTGCCGTTTCCGCCGACGGGCGCGCAGCGCCGCGTGGTGGGCGAGATTGCGGACGACCTGCGCAGGCCCCGTGCGATGGCGCGCATGGTGCAGGGCGACGTGGGCTGCGGCAAGACGTTGATTGCATTTTGTGCGCTGTATCTGTGCGCGCGTGCGGGCGGTCAGGGCGCGCTGATGGCGCCGACGGAGATTCTCGCAGGACAGCACTTTGCCAGCGCGGTGCAGACGCTTGCGCCGCTGGGTATCTCCTGCGGCCTGGTGACCGGAAGGATGACGGCGGCGGAGAAGCGCCGTGCGCGCGAGGCGATCGCTTCGGGCGAATGGCAGGTGGTCATCGGCACGCACGCGCTGATTTCCGAGGGCGTGGAATTCGACAGCCTGCGCCTGGCCATCACCGACGAGCAGCACCGCTTCGGCGTGCGCCAGCGCACGAGGCTGGAGGGCAAGGGCCTCTCGCCGCACGTCCTGGTGATGAGCGCCACGCCGATTCCGCGTTCGCTGTCGCTGGTGCTCTACGGCGATCTCGACCTGTCGATCGTGGACGAGCTGCCGCCGGGCAGAACGCCCGTGCGCACGCGCATCGTGCCGGAGGAGAAGCGCGAGGGGCTGTACAGCTTCATCCGGGCCGAGGCGGCGAAGGGGTTCCAGACGTACGTCGTCTGCCCGCTGGTGGGCGAAGACGACCTGGACGATCCCGATGTGCGCAGCGCGGCGCAGGTGCAGAGGGAGCTTTTGCAGGCGCTCGCGCCGCTGCCCGTGGGCCTTGTGCACGGGCGGATGAATAAGCGCGACAAGGAGGAGACGCTGGATCGCTTTTACGCGGGCGAGATCAGCGTGCTCGTGGCGACGACGGTCATCGAGGTGGGCGTGAACGTGCCGCGCGCGACGGTGATGGTGATCGAGGGGGCGGAGCGCTTTGGCCTGGCGCAGCTGCATCAGCTTCGCGGGCGCGTGGGGCGCGGGGCGCAGGAGAGCTGGTGCTTCCTGATGGCCGAGCCGAACGAACGGCTCAGGACGCTGGTTGCCACCAACGACGGCTTCGCCGTGGCGCAGAAGGACCTGGAGATCCGCGGTGCGGGCGAATTCTTTGGCACGCGCCAGCATGGCGAGCCGCAGATGCCGGCGCTGATGCTCGAGGGCAACGCGAGGCTGCTCGCGCGCACGCGCGACGCTTTTCTGGAATTGTCCAAAAATCCTGAATATGATGCGGAGCGGAGGCAGATTCTGGAGGCGGCAAGGAGAAGATTTCACAAATCAGGCGCATATTTTGCCAGAAACTGAGCAGATTGGCAAATGAAAGACGAACGCCGCGCATTGCTTCGCGCAGGGGGAATAGAAATTGCAAATATAAGGAATAAGTTGAAATCTATGCACAAAAATTCCAGAAAAATATTGCCAAATGACGTGAAAAGCCGTATAATCATTGATGTGCGACCCTGCTAAAACGGGGCGCTCCATCAGAAGTTAACCTGCATTTCCTGCCTTGGAATTGCAGGAATTATTCACTTTAAAGGAGGACTAGGCAGCATGAAGTACGTTTACCTCTTTAAGGAAGGCGACGCCAGCATGCGCAACACGCTCGGCGGCAAGGGCGCAAACCTTGCGGAAATGACCAGGATTGGTCTCCCGGTTCCGCAGGGTTTTACCATCTCTACCGAGGCATGCACCAAGTACTATGAGGACGGCCGCCGCATCAACGACGACATTCAGGCTGAAATCATGGAAAACATCGCCAAGATGGAAGAAATCACGGGCAAGAAGTTCGGCGATCTGGAGAATCCGCTCCTGGTCTCCGTCCGTTCCGGCGCGCGCGCTTCCATGCCGGGCATGATGGATACCATTCTGAACCTGGGCCTCAACGAGGAAGTGGTGAACGTCATGGCGGCCAAGTCCGGCAATCCGCGCTGGGCATGGGACTGCTATCGCCGCTTCATCCAGATGTACTCCGACGTCGTCATGGAGGTCGGCAAGAAGTACTTTGAGAAGCTCATCGACGAGATGAAGGAGGCCAAGGGCGTCACGCAGGACGTCGATCTGACGGCCGAGGATCTCAAGGAGCTGTGCGCGCAGTTCAAGGCGGAGTACAAGAGCAAGCTGGGCACCGACTTCCCGACCGATCCCAAGGAGCAGCTCTTCGGCGCGATCAAGGCCGTGTTCCGTTCCTGGGACAACCCGCGCGCCAACATCTACCGCATGGATCACGACATCCCGTATTCCTGGGGCACCGCTGTCAACGTCCAGATGATGGCGTTTGGCAACATGGGCGATA
>JBJEUH010000075.1:0-5123 GCA_051883735.1 Candidatus Ventricola sp. | reverse complement strand
CCGTTCTTCTCCCTGGGCGGCAACATCATGAACAAGGGCGGCATCGCCAAGCGCCTGGTGCGTCTGGCGCGCCTGCTGGTGGGCAAGGTGCCGGGCTATCTGGCGGCCACCAACGTGCTGGCGAACATGTTCTTCGGCGCGGTTTCCGGCTCCTCCGTTGCGGCGACCTCCGCGATGGGCTCCATCATGAGCCCGCTGGAGCTGGACGAGGGCTATGACCCGAACTACTCCGCGGCGGTCAACATCTGCTCTGCGCCGACCGGCATCCTGATTCCGCCGTCTGGTCCGCTGATCCTTTACTCCATCACTGCGGGCGGCGTCTCCGTCGCTGCGCTGTTCATGGGCGGCTATCTGACCGGCGCGCTGCTGGGCATCGCGGTCATCGCGGTGGCCATCTATCTGGCGCTCAAGAAGGGCTACAAGGCCTCCACGGTGAAGGAAGAGGATTCGACGCTCAAGATCGTCATCGACGCGGTTCCGTCCCTGCTGGCGGTTATCATCGTCATGGGCGGCATCCTGGGCGGCATCTTCACGGCGACCGAGGCCGGCGTGGTCATGTGCCTGTACTGCGGCCTGCTGGCGATCATCTATCGTGAGATGAATCTCAAGACCTTCTACAACCTGCTGGCCGACACGATGAAGAGCAGCGCGACGATCCTCTTCCTGATCGCGGCTTCCTCCATCATGTCCTACGTCATGTCCTACACGGGCATCCCGGCGGCGATCTCCTCGATGCTCATGAGCATCTCCAGCAACCGCTATGTGCTGCTGCTGATCATGAACGTCTTCCTGCTGGTCATGGGCATGTTCCTGGATCTGACGCCGGCCGTGCTGATCTTCACGCCGATCTTCCTGCCGATCGCCCGCAGCATCGGCATGAGCGACGTGCACTTCGGCCTCATGCTGATCATGAACCTGGGCATCGGCTCTGTCACGCCGCCGGTCGGCTCCTGCCTGTTCGTCGGCTGCGGCGTTGGCCATGTCAAGATCGAGGGCGTGACCAAGTATATCGTCCCGATGTTCGCGGCGATGGTCATCGCGCTGTTCCTCGTCACGTTCATTCCGGCAATCCCGCTGTGCGTGCCGAAGCTGTGCGGCCTGATCCCGTCGCTCTGGTGGAACTGATCAAAGCCTGAATTCCCTTTATGGCGGCAGTTACCGTCTTCACAGGTGACTGTGGAAACGGTCTGCCGTCATTTTTTGTACCTTGAATCGCGAAAGGAGTGACCTTCGACCATGAAAATCTGCTCTCGATTCGCCGGTATGGAGGCGAAGGAAGGCTTCTATCTGGTGCACACGAACAACGCCGATCTGAAGATCGTGTTCGTGACCGATGAGATTGTCCGCGTCCGCGCCTCCTTTGACAAGGAGCTTGCAGAGGAAAGCTACATTCTGATGACCACCGCGTGGGAGGATCGTCTCGACCCGCTGTTTGAGGGCGAGCGTACCCGCGTGGCGCCCGCTGTTCCGGTCGTTGAGGAAAGCGAAAGCACGATCACGTTCGCCACGCCCGCTGTGAAGCTGGTGCTGGAGAAGGATCCGCTGTGCCTGGCGCTTCTCAATGCCGAGGGCGTGGAGCTTTACAGGACGATTGCCGGCAGCCCGTTCATTCAGGACAGCAACAACCGCGTCGTCTCCCGCGCGCGCATGGAGGAGGAGGACTGCTTCTACGGCTTCGGCGAGAAGGCGGGCCTGCTCAACAAGAACAAGACCTTCCTGCGCGAGCGCGCGACCGACGCCATGGGCTATGACGCGGAGAAGATGGATACGCTCTACAAGCACATCCCGTTCTATATCCGCCTGAACAGGGGCACGCAGAAGGCCGTGGGCGTGTTCTATCACAACTTCTATGAGTCCGTGTTCAACATGGGCTGCGAGAAGAGCAACTACTGGCCGCGCTACACCTACTGGCAGGCCGACGGCGGCGATATCGACATGTTCCTGCTCGCCGGCGACTCCATTGCGCGCGTCGTGGACAACTACACGCTGCTGACCGGCCGTCCGGCGCTGCTGCCCAAGCGCGGCCTGGGCTATCAGGGCAGCTCCATGTACTATCCGGAGCTGGAGAAGGACAGCGACGACGCGGTCATCGGCTTCATTGACACCATCAAGGAGGAAGGCTTCCCGATCGACGGCTTCCACCTGTCCAGCGGCTACACCAGCTACAACAACAAGCGCTGCGTGTTCACCTGGAATACCGACCGCTTCAAGGATCCGCGCGCGTATTTCGCGGCGATGAACGAGCGCGGCGCGCAGAACGTGCCCAACATCAAGCCGGGCATCCTGCTCATGCACCCGTGGTTCAAGGACTTTGAGGCGAAGGACGTCTTCGTCAAGGACAGCGAGGATCCCTCCAAATACGCCGTCGGCTCCTGGTGGGGCGGCGACGGCGCGTTCTGGGATTACACCAAGCCCGAGGCGCGCGAGGCGTGGAAGAAGTACATGACCGACAGCCTCATCGACGTGGGCACCAACTCCATCTGGAACGACAACTGCGAGTACGATTCGCTGCTGGACAAGGACGCGACGGTGGACTTTGACGGCAAGGGCGGCACGATCGCCGCGCTCAAGCCGATCATGTGCACGCTCATGTGCAAGCTGAGCAACGATGCCGTTCGCGAGCATGACCCGTCCGCGCGTCCGTACAGCGTGTGCCGCTCCGGCTCCGCCGGCATCCAGCGCTACGCGCAGACCTGGTGCGGCGACAACTACACCAGCTGGAAGAGCCTCAAGTACAATATCCCGATCATCACGGGCATGGGCCTCTCCGGTCAGCCCAACGAGGGCGCGGATATCGGCGGCTTTGCCGGCCCCGCTCCGGACGAGGAGCTCTTCGTGCGCTGGGTGCAGCAGGGCATCTTCCAGGCCCGTTTCTCCATCCATTCCGCCAGCAACGACAACACCGTGACCGAGCCGTGGATGTTCCGCGACAGCGCGGACATCATCCGCGACGCCATCCTGCTGCGCTACCGCATGCTGCCGTACCTGTACAGCGCGGAGTATGAAGCGACGCAGACCGGCGCGCCGATCATGCGCGCGCTTGTCTACGAGTTCCAGAATGACGAAAACGTCTACGACACCAGCTTCGATTTCATGTTCGGCCGCGACATCCTGGTGGCCAACGTCATCGAAAAGGGCGCAAAGACCCGCCGCGTCTACCTGCCCAAGGGGACGAAGTGGTACGATTGGCACGACAAGTTTGCCTGCTACGAGGGCGGCCAGACGATCGAGGTGCCGGTTGACATGACCAGCATTCCGATGTTCCTGCGCGAGGGCGCGATTGTGCCGATGGCCGACAATCAGCTCATGAGCATGGAGCGCGACTGCGTGAAGGACCTGCACCTGGTCATGGTGCCGGGCGAGGATCGCGTCTACACCTGCTATGAGGATGACGGCGTGACCAACGACTATCAGAAGGGCGTGTATCGCCGTACCCGGATCACCATGACCGGAAAGAGCGTCGTGAAGGTGTCCTTCGCGTCCGAGGGCAGCTATCGCGACAGCGTGGAGAACGTCATGGTGGAGATGGTCCGCAAGGACCGCAGCCCGTTCTGGGTGGCGCTGGGCGAGGAGAAGCTCCCGCACTTCCTCAACCGCAAGAAGTTTGACGCGGCGCAGAAGGGCTGGTATTACAGCCAGAGCAAGCGCGCTGTCGAGATCAAGTATCCCAATCCGAAGAAGGATACGACGCTGACGGTCTCCTTCGAGGATTTCGACCTCATCGGCATGTGATCAAGCGGGGGAAGGGCGGCGCTGCCGTTCCTTCCCCATCCCTGAGAAGGAGGAAGCATTATGCTGCTCAGAGAATTCCGTTCGTTTGAAAAGACGGACAACGGATATATCATTCACGGCGACGCGGCCGACGCGATGCTGGTCTTCATGACGGACGATCTGCTGCGCCTCCGCGTGTCCTTCGATCGCGCGTTCAAGGAAGAGAGCTACACGCTGGTGACCACCGCGTGGGCGGACCGCATGGACGATCTGCTCAAGGACGAGCGCACGCGCATCACGGCGCTCGACGTGCCGGCGGAGGAGACGGAGAGCACCATCACCTTCACCACGGCGAAGGTGAAGCTCGTGCTGTGCAAGAAGCCGTTCTCCTTTACGCTGTATGACCTCGAGGGCAACGTCATCCATCAGGATCTGCGCGAGCGCGCCTTTGAACAGGATCAGATCGGCAGGCTGACGCACTTTTCCAAGACCGACCGCGAGCACGATCACTTCTTTGGCTTCGGCGAGAAGACCGGCCATCTGGACAAGCGCGGCCGCCGCCTGCGCATGAGCCCGAAGGACGCCATCGGCCACGATCCGGAGCATGGCGATCCCATGTACAAGCACATCCCGTTCTACATCCGCGTGAACGAGAACGACAAGCGCCCCGTCGGCCTGTTCTATCACAACAGCTACGACTGCGTGTTCGATCTGGGCCAGGAGCTCTCGGGCTACTGGGAGCGCTACACCTACTATCAGACGGACGGCGGCGACCTGGATCTGTTCCTGCTGGCCGCGCCGACGATGCCGGGCATCCTCGATCAGTACACGATGCTGACGGGCCGCAGCGCGCTGCCCACCAAGCAGTCGCTGGGCTACTGCGCCTCCACGATGTACTACGCGGAGCTGGAAAAGGACTGCGACCAGGAGATTTACCGCGTCATCGACAAGCACGAGAAGGAAGACATCCTGATCGACAACTTCTGGCTGGCCTCCGGTTATTCCAGCGGCGAGGAGGACAACCTGCGCTATGTGTTCAACTGGAACCACAAGCGCTTCCCGGAGCCCAAGGCGTTCTTTGAGGAGATGAACCGCCGCGGCATCAACGTCATCCCGAACCTGAAGCCGGGCATCCTCAAGCGCCATCCGTACATGGACCTGTTCAAGAAGAACGACGTGTTCATCAAGACCCCGGACGGCAGCGCCGATTACCTCGGCCGCTGGTGGGGCGGTGAAGGCCGCTTTATCGACTTCACCAAGCCTGCAGCCCGCGAGACCTGGAAGCAGCTGCTGGAGAAGAACATCCTGGAGATGGGCACCAAGACCGTCTGGAACGACAACTGCGAGATGGACGGCGTGGAGGACCGCAACGCCCAGTGCGATTTTGAGGGCGCGAAGGGCACCATGAGATC
>JBJEUH010000074.1:0-26742 GCA_051883735.1 Candidatus Ventricola sp. | reverse complement strand
AACCTAGACAATACGAGTCAGAGTCGTAGGTGCTGCCGTTACACAATTCCCCAATTTTTTGCGCCGGATCGTTCCGACGAGGTGTATTATATCGAACCCGGCGCGGTTTGTCAACACCTTTTTTCAATTTTTGCCATTTCGTCCGTCAGATCAGGATCAGCGCATGTCCGCCGCCGAAATATGCGAAGGACAACTGCGTCAGCGCGACGACGACAAGGCCTACAACGGCGCACGCGCCGTACAGCAGCGTGCAGGCGGCTGCGACACGCCGCACGCCCAGCCTGCGCACATTCAGAAACGGGTAGGGATAGGGGCTGTCGGTATCCTCGATGTCTCCCCGAAGCGGCGCGCGCAGAAAGATAAAGGCGAGATAAGCGAGCGGCACGAGCGTCCACAGCAGCGCGTCGAGCACGCTGAGCATGCGCTTCCCGGGGGAGCAGAGCACCCAGTAGAAGAGCACCAGCCACGGCACGAGATAGTGAATGATGAAGTTGTCCACAAAGACGATGGCGAAGTCCCGGTCCCGCGGCGCATCCCTCATTTGCCGGTAAATCGCCGGGGACAGCAGATGGTGGAACACCATGAACGTGAGCATGATGCTCATCATCAGCGAGAATTCCGCGTGCGGAATGAGGGGGCGAAGCCTGGCGCTGGCATACAGCCGCGGCGCAAGCAGCGCAAAGTAGAGCAGCACCAGCAGGTTGCTCATGTTGGTGTAATAGCAGAAGAAATCCCTGCGCCTGCGCCCGGCATAGAAATCCTTGTGCACCGTCAGGCCGATCAGGCTCACGGCGGCAATCAGCGCAGAGAGAATCGCGCCCAGCCGGCCAAAGGGTTCCTCCGGAATCACCACAACCACAAAGACGCCTCCCCGCAGCCGGCGTGCCGCCGGCAGCCTTACCAGCCAAGCGATGCACGCCCCGCGGCTTCGTGCCCGAGGCCGGAGCCTGGCCAAGGAATACATCGCAAAGACATGGCGTTATCCTGCGAAGAAGGCGCTCCGATTATGCGTCCAAAGGAAAATTTCACAGCACGCGCGTGAGAATGGCCAGCACGGCCAGGTGCGCCGGATAAAACCCGTAGACAAACCAGCGCGGCAGCGTGATGCGCCGCTTCATCGGCAGGCAGCAGAAGACGGCGGTGGGCAGCGCGAAGATGCGCATGCCGAATGCATGCCCGAAAAACGTGTAGCCCGTGCCGGCGGACCAGGCGATCATATAGGAAGCGACGGCCAGCAGCGCCGCCAGAGGATGCTCGCACAGCGCGTAAAACAGGAGCATCAGACGGATGCCGCCGATGCCGTAATCCAGATAGGAGGAAAAGCGGCAGCACAGCACATAGACGCCCAGCGCCAGCACCCATTGGCGCCTGCGCAGCAGGAGGAGGATGCACAGGCCCAGCGCCAGCGAGAGCAGGATGCTCGGCTTGTTCCAGCTGCCGAGGTAGAACGCGCGGATGGCGCCGAGCGGATGCTGGGAAAACGGGATTTCGTACATGGCGCTGCTCTCGTGGGCGAGCCCCAGCGCGTAGAGCGGCTGGGAGATGAGCATGAGCAGCACGATGCGGGAGAGATACCGGATCGGGTTGCGCGTGTACACCGCGCCGACGGCCACGCCATAGGCGAACATCGGGAACGCGAGCCTTCCGATCAGCCGCATTTCGGGAATATCGGGAAAGAGCATTTTGCCCGCATGATCCACGAACATGAACAGGCAGGCCAGCAGACGGATGAGCCCGGTATTGCGGTTGGTGCGCACCGTCTGAGGGCAGGTGAGGGAAAGCAAAAGGCTGCGTGCGCGCGCAGGCAGCGCAAAGGACGTGGGCATGGGAACCTCCTGATGGATTGCAGTCGTATTCAGTATAGGCAATCGGACGGAAAAGTCAAGCTTGAAACACTTCCTTAATAATTATCTGTTATACTCAAGCCAATATGCAGGCTTCTGCGCCGCGCGTGATGAGCGGGATGGCGCGCCGCCGCCTGACAGAGGAGGAATACCCATGGTGCATGTGCTCGTCGTCGAGGACGATGTGAAGCTGAACCAGATCGTCTGCTCCAGCCTGAGCGCCGCGGGCTATGCCGCGCACGGCTGCCTGAACGCGCAGGAGGCGTTTGACGCGCTGTTTGCCGGGACGATCGATCTGATCGTATCGGATATCATGATGCCCGGCGTGGACGGGTTTGAGCTGGTCAGCCATGTGCGCAGCATCGATAAGAAGATCCCGATTCTGCTGATGACCGCGCGCGACGACATGGCCTCCAAGCAGCGCGGCTTCCGGGCGGGCATCGACGATTACATGGTCAAGCCCATCGACGTGGACGAGCTGCTGCTGCGCGTGGAGGCGCTGCTGCGGCGCGCCCGCATTGAGGCGGAAAAGCGGCTGGTGATCGGCTCGACGGTGCTCGACGCGGAGGAGATGAGCGTGTATGTCGGCGGACAGGAGATCGCCCTGACGGTGCGCGAGTTCAACATCATCTACAAGCTGCTCTCCTATCCCCGGCGCACGTTCTCCCGCGCGCAGCTGATGGACGAGTTCTGGAGCGGGGAGACCAGCGCCAGCCTGCGCGCCGTGGACGTGTACATCACCCGCATCCGGGAAAAGTTTTCCGGCTGCGAGGACTTCCGAATCGTGACCGTGCACGGTCTGGGCTATAAGGCGGTGCCTGCCGTATGAGGATCAAGGGCTTCAGCAATCTGCAGATCCAGCTGCCGGAGTTTCAGTTCAGGCCCGGCGAGTCCCATCCGCTGTTTGAGGAGGACCCCCGCATCCGGCGCAGGCCGTTTTCCTGGCGCATGTTTGTGCTCATCCTGCTGGTGCTGGGCCTGCTCAGCGCGGCGAACGTGTTCATCGTGGAGATCTTTCTCAAGATGGAGGTCTTCAGCGTTCTGGCCAGCATGGGCGTGGGCACCTACTGGGTCGCCATGGCGGTCGTCGCGGCCATCATCATCCACCAGGTGAGCTGCGCCAAATACGACAAGCCGATGCGCCGCCTCAGCCGCGCCATGCGCGCTGTGGCCCAGGGGGACTTTACCGTGTCGGTCAAGCCCGTGCACAAGAAGAACAAGTTTGACTATATGGACCTCATGTTCGAGGACTTCAACCGCATGGTCCAGGAGCTCTCCAGCATCGAGACCATGAAGGACGACTTTATCGCCAACGTGTCCCACGAGATCAAGACGCCCCTGGCCGTCATCCGCAGCTATGCCAGCGCCCTGCAGCGCGGCAACCTCAGCAAGGAGGAGCAGCGCGAATACGCGGCGACGATCGCCTCGGCGAGCGAAAGCCTGAGTGTGCTCATCTCCAACATCCTGAGGCTCAACAAGCTGGAGAACCAGGAGATCGTGCCCAATGCCGCGCCGTACGACCTCACGCGCCAGCTCAGCGACTGCGCGCTGGCGCATGAGGAACAATGGGAGAAAAAGCGCATCGACTTTGACGCGCAGCTCGAGGAGCGCGTGATGGTTCTGGCGGATGAGAGCATGCTGGAGATCGTCTTCAATAACCTGATCGCCAACGCCATCAAGTTTACCGAGCCGGGCGGGCGCATCGTGCTGCGCCAGGAGAAGGAGGGCGGCGATGTCATCGTCACCGTGTCGGATACCGGCTGCGGCATGAGCGAGGAGACGGTCAAGCACATCTTCGACAAATTCTACCAGGGAGATTCGTCCCATTCAAAGGAAGGAAACGGCCTGGGTCTGGCGCTCGTCAAGCGCGTGCTGGATATCTCCGGCGGCAGCATCGCCGTGCGCAGCGCCCCGGGCGAGGGCTCGGAGTTTATCGTGCGCCTGAAACGGATAGGCGAGTAGGGAATGGGGCAGAAAGCCGCGCAACGGGCTCCGAGAACAGCCTGGTTTTGCAAAGCGGTTCTGAAGCGGGCACAGCCCGCTTTTTGCTGTATTCATATTTTTGCAACAATTCTCCAGCAATTCCGAAATGAAAGCAGGATAAACTATTTGTCACGAATGAATAGCAAAGGTGTGTTCTGCCATGAAACCGATTCTTCTGACCGCTGAGTCCGGCTCCGATATGACGCCCGAAATCGCCGGGAAATACGGCGTGACCATCGTGCCGATGCACGTCGCCTTCGGCGGGGAGACGCGCGACGACGGCTCCCTCCCGACGACGGAGATGTTTGCCCACTATGCGAAGACGCGTGAGCTGCCGCGCACCAGCGGCTGCACGCCTCACGACTTTGAGGCGGTCTTCGAGCGCCTGCAGGCGGAGCATCCCGGCCAGCCGATCCTGCACCTGGCGTATTCCGCCTGTACGACCTGCTCCATGCAGAGCGCGAAAATCGCCAGCGAGGATCGCGAGAACATCGCGATCGTGGACACCAAGCATGTCTCCGCCGCCCAGACCGCCGTGGTCATCGCCGTGGCGGAGTACCTCGGCGCCCATCCCGACACGACGCTTGAACAGGCCGCCGCGAAAGCGGAGGAGATCGGCAAGACGGTGCGCATGGGCTTCTTCCCGGGCGATCTGGACTATCTGCGCGCCGGCGGCCGCGTGAGCAACGCGGCATACCTGGGCGCGAAGCTGCTGAGCCTGCATCCGCTGATCGAGATTCTGGACGGCAAGCTGCTGTCCACCAAAAAGTACCGCGGCAGCATGGCCAAGGTGGTGGCCAAGCTCGCGGACGACTACACGGAGAGCCTCGATCCCGGCAAGCCGCTGTATCTCGTCTACGGCGAAGGCCTCGAGGAGAGCATCAGGCGCGACGCGGAACGCATCGCGAGCGAGAAGGGCTTTGCGCAGATTTCCTGGGTGCAGACCGGCTGCGTCATCGCCGCGCACAGCGGCCCCGGCTCGTTCGGCGTCGTGGGCTTTGCTAAGTAAACGGGGACAGATTCCCTGAAAAGACAGCGTCTGCAATACAGTGAACAGTCGCAGCGGTTTTCTTCGCTGTGACTGTTCTTGTATTTGATGCTGCTGTGTGATAGGATGAAGCCAGAATCAACCAATCGGAATTCAGGAGGGAGCTATATGAAATGCCTCAATATCTTCGGCTTGATTTTTTTCGCGGTGATCATGATCCCGAACATCATCTTTGCGGTGAAATGCAAAGATGGCTTTGAGAATCGATGGAAGAACAAGCGCGTTGAGCTGATCGAGCAGATCGGAAGATTTGGCTGCATGGGGTTTATGATCTTCAACATCCCGGGGACCTGGTTTGGCTGGTGGTCTGACGAGGCCTTTGCCGCATATCTGATTGTAGATACCGCTTTGGTCATCCTGTATTGCATGATCTGGTTGATCTGCTTCAGGAAGAGCAGCATGTTCAGAGCATTGGCGCTCTCCATCATTCCATCCGTGATGTTTTTGTTCAGCGGTATCATGAGCAGGTCCGTGCTTCTGCTCCTTTCTTCCGTTTTGTTTGCGCCCAGCCATATTCTGATCTCCTATAAAAATGCCCAATGACGCAGACAGATTCCAGCTTCTCGGACAGGTACAAGGGGCAGCATCTTTTGTGCTGTTTTGCGGGTGTCCGCTTCAAACAAAAGGCGTGACCGCGAACGTCACGCCTTTTTGCCGTTTCCTGTCCTGTAAACAACGCCTGCGGGGGGGAGCATATCCGAGGTCATGCAGCCTTTACAGCGTGCCCTTGCGCACGCAGATGCAGATGGCGCCGTTGAGGACGGTGCAGTCGAGGTAGATCGGGAAGTCGTAGTCGTTGCGGAACCTCAGGTTGAGGTTTTCCGCGCCGACAGCCGCGTCCACGCCGTGGGGCGCGTACTTCGCGCCGCCGGGGCCGTGCGGGCGGCGCCAGAGGATCGTGATGCCGTCGGACAGCTGCAGGAGCGCGTTGTACAGCGTCGTGGAAACCTGGCAGGTGCCGCCGCCGTAGCCCGCAACCGTGCCGCCGTCGATCAGGACAGGCGAGGGCATGTAGCCGCGGCTCTTGCGGTACGGGCCGGCGATCTCGTTGAAATCAAACTCCTCGCCGGACTGATAGGTTCTGGCGATGTACTGGCAGCCCACGCGCAGATTCTCCATGCGGCCGATGTTCAGCTCGGTCGTCTTGGTGGAATAAAACGTGGTGAACGCGGCCAGAATGTCACCCTCGGCGGCTTCCCCGACGTCGGGCGCGACGGGCGTGAGCGACGCGAGATCGCCCACAAACACATAGCCGACCAGCCGGTTGTACGGCACGACGGCCCAGCCGTCCCGGATCATCCACATGCTCAGACGCGTGCCGGCGGGCAGGGGAACGATCTCTTCGGCGTCTTCATTCGCTTCGGCGCGCAGGCTGGTGTCGCTTGCGACGGTGGCGATAAAGCGGTTTTTGATCACGCCGTAGGGCGCGACGTCCGCGGAGACGGGCTCGATGGTATCGACGTTGCGGCGGCGGATGTAATAGACGCCCACCTCATCGTCCCAGCAGAAGAGCCAGTCCTGATCGTAGCCCCAGATCTGTACGGTCTTGCGTTCCGTCAGCTGGCCGAGGGATGCGCTGTCCGCATCGGGCTCGCTGCGCATGTTCAGGCTCAGGGTCGTCTTGGCGGTATAGAGGATCCGGGGCTTGCCGTTTTCATCGGCGGATTCCATGAAATCCTCAAAGCAGATATCGAAGCCGGTGTCCTCCGCATCGGCGAGCGCCGGAGCGGCCGCCAGCAGGAGAGCAAGCATGCAAAGCAAAGCAAGAAAAAGATGATTTCGCACGAAAGGGCCTCCATCCAGAGAATCAATCGTCTTATTATACAGCCAAACGGCGGGCAAGGCAAGCGCGAATCCGGCATAGATTGGGGCAAGCGAGATCTTTGGGAGGGAGCGCATGGGAAAAAGCTTTGTGCTCAAGGACGAAGCGGGCCGTCCCGGCGGCTATCTGATGCAGGGCCTGCGGGAAATCTGCTGCCGGGCGAGCGGTCTGACGCATCAGGCGCAGGCTGTTTTGCTCTTTGAAGGCGGCATGGCGGAGGAGCACGCGCTTGGCGATGACCGGGAGGCACGCTGGCCGGGCGACGGGCGCCTGCTGCGCGGCGGCTTTGTCTGCGCGGACGGCAGGCTGCTGCTGGCGACCGGAGAGGAGGCGCGAAAGGCGTTCGAGCGGCTGTCCATGCAAAAGCGAGCGGCGAAGAAAGAAAAACGGATCAAAGCGGTGAACGCGGAAGAGCCTGTGCAGGAACGGGTGCAGAAAACAGAAGCGCCGCATGCTTCGGAGCAGGAGACGCACGCGTGGCCGCAGCGACGGTGGCCGCCGCCGCCCTGCTGGCCCCAGGCGGTATACGCGCAGGGCCGCTGGCAGGAGCGGACATAGACCGGTCTGCTGCCAGCAGCATCGACGGAAAGGGGCTGCAAAGCCCTGCGGCTTCGTGCACGAAGGCCGGTTTTTTCCATCAGAAAGAAGCCGCCTGACCTCAGGCGGCGCTTTGTCATGTCAGCGGACGATTCTGCATCGGTGCGCGCCGGACAGCGGCGCTGTGTCGGGCCTTGATATCGGCGATGTAATGCGTGCGCCGGTCGGGCACGGAGGGGAGTAAACGCGGTGTGCTCTGCGCGGCAGGGGCTTCTGCCCGGACGGTGGGCGCGGGTGTTTCTGGCGCAGGCGCCTGTTCCCGGCTGCGCTGCGCCTGGCTGTACAGATCATAGGCGGTGACGATGGTGGGCGCAGGCTTTGGCTTGCTGGCGCAAAGCAGCGCATAGGGAGAGATGCTTTCCAGCATGCGGATCACTCGTCCTTTCGCGGGCGGCGTCAGGGGGGCGCGCCGTTTTGATTCCAGTATATGATTCCGGGCGGGCCATGCGACAGATGAAAAGTGTCTTCAATGCCAGCTTTTCTCGAAAATGGGATTGAGAAAAACAGAATAATCCTGTATAATGGGAAAAGACGAGATTGTCTGAAATGAGGTGCTAGATTTGGACGAACACAGGAATGAGACGCCCGCTCCGCGCAGACGCAGGCGTGCTGCTGCACAAGAGCAGGCTTTTGAAGAATTTGAAAAGGCGCAGAGGGCTGCCGCCGCGAGCGGGCAGCCTGCTGACGAAGCGCCTGTGGAGCAGAGAAAGCCTTCGCCCGCGCCTGGAAGGGTGGACGCGCCGAAAAGGGCTGCGGAGCCGGTCTGGGGCGACGAGGATGACGATGAGCCGCAGGAGCCTGTGCGCAAGCCCGCAAAAGCCGGGAAAAGCAAGAAGAAAAAGAAGAAGAAGGGCGGCTGCCTGATTGCGGCGGTCGTCGTGCTTGTGCTTCTTGTGGCGATTGCTTTGGGCGGCATGATGCTCTTCCGCCAGAAGCTGAGCGCGATGCTGGAGCCGACGCCTGCGCCGACGGCTACGCTCGTGCCGACGGCTGTGCCGACGCCGACGCCGACGCCTACGGCCACGCCGACCCCAACGCCTACGCCGACGCCCACGCCGACCCCGACGGCCACGCCGACGCCGACGCCGACCCCGACGCCGACGCCCACGCCGACGCCGACGCCGACGCCCACGCCGACCCCGTCTCCGACGCCCACGCCGACGCCTACGCCGACCCCGACGCCGACGCCCACGCCGACGCCTACGCCCACGCCGACCCCGTCTCCGACGCCTACGCCGACGCCGTATATGCCCAGCAGCGTGAGCGCTGCGGAAACGGCTGATCCGTCCAAGGTGATCAAGGAGAGCTATGTCATCGTCGGCGACGAGCAGGCGGAAAGCTATGCGCGCAGCGAGAAGGTGAGCATGGGCGATCCGCTGGCGTACACCGCGCAGGGCGGCCTGCTGACCTATCGCGGCGGCCCGCTCCGCCAGAACGGCGCGTATGGTACTGTGGACGTGGAAAGCGAGCAGCTCTCCGTGCTTCGCAGCATCCGCACGACCTCGCTGGACGGCAAGTACATGGGCTTCGGCTTTGGCACGCAGCCGCTGATCGTCAAGTGGTACAAGAACATCCGCGAGATGATGGATATCAACGAGGACGCCAAGGCGACCACGGCGATGAAGGAAGTCATCTATCCGTCCAACGACGGTCGCATTTACTTCGTCAATCTGGATACCCAGACCTATAGCCGCGATCCGCTGAACGTCGGCTTCCCGATGCAGGCGACGGCCAGCGTCAACCCGTACGGTTATCCGTTGCTGTATGTCGGCCAGACGGAGGACAGCCTGACCGATTACAAGGGCATCATCGGCATGCGCATTTACAGCCTGATTGACAGGAGCATGCTTGCGTTTGTGCCGGGCAAAAATGCGCAGGCCTATTCCGAAAACGGCTCCATCTCCACCTCTGCGCTGGTGGAGGCCGCGAGCGACACGCTGATCTATGCCGCGGACAATGGCACGATCAATGCGCTGTCGATGAACACGCAGTTCGATCTGGAAAACGGAGAGATCTCCGTCTCGCCGGAAATGACGGCCTACGCCTACAAGACCAAGCTCAAGAATGCCAAGCAGTATGAGATTTCTTCCAGTGTGGCGGCGTACGGCGATTATGTCTTCTTTGGCGACATGGCCGGCTCCATCCAGTGTGTGGATATGAACACCATGCAGGCGGTCTGGGCGGTGGACATGGGCGACAGCGTTGTGGCGCCGGTCGCGCTTGAAACCGGAGACGACGGCGAGGTGTATCTCTACGCCGGCAACGTCGTCAACCAGCGCGCCAAATCGAGCCAGATCAGCCTGGTGAAGATCGATGCGCTGACCGGTGAAACCCTCTGGACGTGCCAGAGCGAGATCAAGGGCAAGTACGCCAGCGCGCCCGCCAAGACAGGCATTTACGCGGGCCTGATGGGTGCTCCGATCGTCGGCCAGGGCGACATCGACGACCTGGTGATCTTCAACGTCAACAACGTGGTCGACGGCAAGGAGAACTACGCGATCGTCTACGCGCTCGATAAGACCACCGGCGAGGAGGTCTGGAGCCAGCCGATCGACGTGCAGTCCATCTCCTCTCCGATCGCGATGTATCAGCCGGACGGCAAGAGCTACATCGTGATGGGCGACGACAACGGCACGCTGCGCCTGATGGATGGCTACTCGGGCACCACGATCAGCACCGTGAACCTGGGCAGCGCGATTCAGGCCTCTCCTGCGGCCTACGGCAACAAGATCGTCGTCGGCACGACGGGCGGCATGCTCTGCTTTGTCGAGCTCAAGTAAGATTTCTTCAAACAGCGGATGCCGCTGCGGGATATCCGCAGCGGCATCTTTGCAATAGGTACGCATGTTCACCGACAAGGAGGAGAAAGATGCATAAGTATGTCATCGCCCTGGATCAGGGCACGACAAGCTCGCGCGCCGTCATCTTTGATGAGCAGGCGCACGTCGTGGCGATGAAGAGCTTCGAGTTCGAGCAGATTTATCCCCAGCCCGGCTGGGTGGAGCACGATCCGGCGGCCATCCTGAACACGCAGACGGACGCGCTGCGCGAGGCGGTCCGCATCAGCGGCATTCCGGTGGAGGAGATTGCCGCCATCGGCATCACCAACCAGCGTGAGACGACGATGATCTGGGATCGAGCGACCGGCAGACCGCTGCACAACGCCATCGTCTGGCAGTGCCGCCGCACCGCGCCGATCGTCAAGCAGCTGTGCGAGGAGGGCTATGAGGATTACATCCGCCACGCGACGGGCCTAGTGCCGGACGCGTATTTCTCCGGCACGAAGCTCAAGTGGCTGCTGGACAAGCTGGATCTGCACGAGCGCGCGGAGCGCGGCGAAATCTGCTTTGGCACGGTGGACAGCTTCCTGGCCTGGAATCTCGTTTCCGGTCACCCGCATGTGACGGACGCGACGAACGCCAGCCGCACCATGCTCTACAACATCCACAAGAACGACTGGGACGACAAGCTGCTGGCGGCGCTGGATATTCCGCGCGCGGTGCTGCCGAAGGTGGTGGACACCTCCGGCGTGATCGGCATGCTCGATACCGAGATCCTCGGCCGCGCGATTCCGGTGGCCGCGCTGGCGGGCGACCAGCATGCGGCGCTGTTCGGCCAGGGCTGCTTCAAGCCGGGCATGATGAAGAACACCTACGGCACGGGCTGCTTCCTGCTCATGAACACGGGCGAGCTGCCGGTGACCAGCAGGAGCGGCCTGATATCCACGATTGCCTGGCGCATCGGCGGCGAAACGACGTATGCGCTGGAGGGTAGCGTGTTTGTCGGCGGCGCGGTGATCCAGTGGCTGCGCGACGAGATGAAGCTGATCGAGCGCGCGTCGGAGACGGAGATGATCGCCAATTCCGTCAAGGACACGGGCGGCGTATACCTGGTGCCGTCGTTCACGGGCCTGGGCGCGCCGTACTGGGACATGTACAGCCGCGGCACGATTGTTGGCCTGACCCGCGGCACGGGCCGTGCGCACATCGTGCGCGCCGCGCTGGAGGCGATCGCGTATCAGTCTGCTGATCTGGTCAGCGCGATGGCGACGGACTGCGGCCGCAAGCCGACGCAGCTGCGCGTCGACGGCGGCGCGAGCGCCAACAAGTTCCTGATGCAGTTCCAGTCCGACATCCTGGGCTGCGACGTCATCCGTCCGGCGGTCATCGAGACGACGGCGCTGGGCGCCGCGCTGCTGGCAGGCCTGGCCGTGGGCGTATGGAAGGACATGGAGGAGATCCGCAGCATCTGGAAGATGGACCTGAGCCTCACGCCGCAGATGACCGAGGAGGAGCGCAGGAGTGCGCTGGCCGGCTGGCACAAGGCCGTGAGCCGCAGCCTGCGCTGGATCGAGGAGGACAAGGCGGAATAATCGTCCTGATGAGCAAGCCGCGCGGAAAGGGCAGTGCTCATCAGGCAGTGAACAGTCACAGCGGTTTGTACTGCTGTGGCTGTTCTTGCTTTATAGCAAATTGCGCAAAAACCGTACAGCGGGCACGGCCCGCATTCTTGCATCTGTTCCGCCATGTGATCATATGGAACAAACCAATCTGCAAATTGGAATTCGTGGAGGTATGTATGAAGATTCTGGTGATCAACTGCAGCCCGGTCAGGCATGGTGCAACCGCTGAAATCGTCAGGCTCGTCAGTCAATATGTAAGCGATGGAAATGAAGTCAGAACCATTTGCATCGATGATTACGATGTCAGGCTTTGCAGGGGTTGCAGACAATGCCATGAGACAGCAAAGTGCTTCCAGGAGGATGATGTCGATCAAATCATGGCGCAATACGAATGGGCGGATCAAATCGTTTCTGTTTCTCCGTCGTATTGGGCTGATATTCCCGGGCAATTCAAAGTCTTTATCGATCGGTGCACGCCCTGGTGCAATACGCACGAGCCTCACGCAGCGATCCCAAAGGGCAAAAAAGGGTATACGATTGCATTGAGAACGGGTCCGGGCATGAAAGAGTGCGAGAGGATCTTTGGCAGCCTGGAACACTTTTATGGGCATTTGGAAATCGAGACGAGCGGCCATCTGGGCTTATGCTCTGTCGAATGCAAGGAGGATGTTGCTGAAAGGGTGGATGAGATCAGGGCATTTTGCGATGTCATTGCGCATTCATAAGCTTCATCTCTCAAATGGATACAAGGGCGCATTTCTACACGGCGCAGCCGTGTATGTGCGCGCTGCGAGGCAAAAGGCGCGGTTGAAAAAACGCGCCTTTTGCCTGTTTTTTGCCTTTCGAACACCGCTCGAAATCGCACGGGACTGCTTTCCGGAAGAATAGGTGAAATTTTGGCGTGTCTCTTTCGTCTTAGATCATGAAGCTACAAAAGCGTTCATTTTCTGGGGTTCAACGGATGAAGGAGGAGAAGCATATTGAAACGGCGATTGAAAGCGTATGCGCTGCTGCTGACGCTGTGCGCGGCGCTGCTGTGCAGCTGTGCGGCAGCCGGAGCCGAGACGGCGATTCGCGCGTGGGTGGGCTACGATGGAGCGGTGCTGTCCGGGCGGTGGTTTCCGCTGTTTGTGGAGGTCACGGCAGGCGATGTGCCGGTCGAGGGCGAGCTGATGGTGGACGTCGGCGTGGGGGCCGGCGTGCTGGACCGGTTCGTGCAGCCGGTGTCCGTGCCCGCGGGGGAAACCCGGACGTACAGGCTGCCCGTTCGCCCGATGGTGAACCAGCGCACATTTGAGGTGCAGCTGGGGTGCGGCGGAAGCGCCGTCAGCGCAACGGCCCGGGCAGCGCGCGCCGTCTCCGAGGATGCGCTGGTCATCGGCGTGCTGGGCGAGGAGACGAGCGGGCTTGCGGACGCACTGTGCGCGATCGAGCAGCGGGACGTGCACGGCCAGCGGGAGATCATCGAGGCGATTGCGCTGGATGCGGAGAGCTTTGCGCAGGATGCGCGCGAGATGAGCGCCTTTGACGCGATGGTCGTGCTGGATGACGCTGCGCGCACGCTGGACAGCGCGAGCGCAGGGCTGCTCACAAGCTGGCAGCAATCGGGCGGCATTCTCATGCGCCGCAGCAGCGAGGATTTGTCCATGCTCACGCCCGAGCTCGCGGCGCAGCAGGTGATGAGCGAGATCCGGGCGGCACAGGAGGCCGGACAGGGCGTGGAGCGCGAAAGCAGCAATTACCCATACAGCACCGCGCTGAACGGGGAGATGACAGCGGACGGATCGGGCAGCCTCCTGCCGGCGGCGCTGGTGCTGACGCTCTATGTGCTGGCGGCGGGCCTGGGCGCGTATGGACTGATGAAGCGACTGGACAGAAGCAGGATGCTGTGGGCGGTCATTCCGGCGCTGGCGATTGCCGCCTGCGGTGTGATGGCGCTGCTGGGCGCGGGGCTGGGGCTGAACCGGCCGATGAGCAGCTCTGTGCATCTGGTGCGCTATGACGCGGACGGACAGACTGACGTGAGTGAGCTGACTCAGCTGACCTATGCGGGTCTGGGGCGCAGGGTGGCTTCCACGCAGGGCGGCGTGCCGCTTGAGCGGATGGCGTACAGCTATTTCAGCGAATACACGAACATGGAGGAGAAGATGGAGCTGCGCAACGTGATCACCCTGGGCGAGCGGCCATCCATTGAGCTGGAGGGCAATGCGGACTGGCTTGTGCGCAGCCTGGTGGTCAAAAGCGACGCTGCGCCAGCGGGCAGCATGACGGCCTTCGCGCACATGGAGAAGGACGGCCTGCACGTCGAGGTGGAAAACAACACCGACGTGACGATTGAGAACGCCGTGCTGATCACGGAGATCGGCTATGCGCGGCTGGGCGATCTGGCTCCGGGCGCCGCAGCACAGACGGTGCTGATGCGCACAGACGAGGCGCCGTGGAACGACGAAGGTCAGCTCGTCATCCGCGAGCAGGAGATGCTGCCGTTTAAAGAGTCGGTGTACTCGGTAGTGTGGGCGGCTGTCGATCCGGAGGCTGTGCAGGACAAAACGTGGCAGCGTTCGTCGCTGCCCAGGGAGGAACAGCAGCGCAGGCAGATCATGCAGTGCGTGCTGGAGCTGGGCCCGAGCGCGGCCAGGCAGAAGGACTTCTCCTGCATGCTGATCGGCGAGACGCCGGAGATCGCCTGCGAGACGCTGCTGCTGGATGGAAATCCGGTCTCGCGACGCGCGGAAAAGAGCGTTCTGGTCTGCACGGCGGCGTTTGAGCCGGTATCGCCAAGCGGGTATTTTTATTACCCGGAGGGCACGTTCAGGCGCCTGGAGGCGTCGCTTGATGGAAACGGCGTGCCGGTGCCCGGCAAGGAATACGAATCGGGCTATGTCTATGAGAAGGACGAGGTGCTGCTCGGCTTTTCGCTTGACGGCGTGGACGCGGCAGGCATTGAGGAAATCCGTCTCCAAACGGACGGCGGCATGAACGGCGGGAACGAGCAGCCTGCGGTGTTCGTCGAGGTCTATGATTACGCGAGCGGCGAGTGGGTGCGGCTTGAGGAGGACGGCGATATCCGCATCGACGGCGCGCTGGCCAGGCGCGTCGTGAGCCGCTCTGGCGCGCTCTGCCTGCGCTTTACGGGCGAGCATCTGGCGGATTGGGGCGTGCGTCTGCCGAATATCGTCGTCGAGGGACAGCTGAGCGCGCAGGAGGAAGGAGGCGAAGCGGCATGATGGAATGCAGAGAGCTGGTGAAGCGATACGCTAAGACGCTGGCCGTCGATCACCTGAGCCTGTACGTGGCGGCGGGCGAGGTGCACGGCTTTGTGGGCCCAAACGGCGCGGGCAAGACGACAGCCATGAAGATTCTCGCCACGCTGATGCGGCCGACGGCAGGGGACGCGTTCGTGGACGGCGTGAGCGTGGTGCATGAGCCGCAGAGGGTGCGCGCGCTGGTGGGCTATATGCCGGATTTCTTTGGCGTGTACGATAACCTCAAGGCGTGGGAATACCTGGATTTTTATGCGGGCTGCGTGAACATGGACGCCAAAGCGCGCAGGCGGCGGATTGACGAGCTGCTGGAGCTGACGGCGCTTACCGCCAAGCGGGAGGCCTATGTGGACAGCCTGTCGCGCGGCATGAAGCAGCGGCTCTGCCTTGCGCGGGCGCTGATGCACGACCCGAAGCTGCTGATTCTCGACGAGCCGGCCTCCGGCATGGACCCGCGCGCCCGGGCGCAGATGCGCGAGATCCTTCGGGGGATCGGGCAGATGGGCAAGACGGTGCTGATTTCCTCACACATCCTGCCGGAGCTTTCCGAGCTGTGCACGTCGATGACGGTTCTGCAGAAGGGCAAGGCGGTGTTCAGCGGCCCCGTGGAGGAGATGGAGCGGCGCATGCACGGCGCGCCGCTGGTGATCCGGCTGGCGGGCCAGCCGGCGGAAGACGTGCTGCGGAAGGCGGCAGGCGAGCTTGCGGCGCTGTTTGGTCAGCCGCCTGTGACGGCGTCCGGCGAATGGCGCATAGAGGCGCAGAAGGACGAGCAGACGGACGCGCAGGCGCTGCGAACGCTCGTCGGGCTGGGCGTGCCGGTTTGCGGCTTTGGGCGCGAGCACGCGACGCTTGAGAAGGCATTTATGGAGGTGACGGGCGCATATGAAGCTGAATCCGATCTTTGAATCCTCTGCGCGCAGACGCATGCGCACGGGCAAAACGGCGCTGATTCTGACGGCGTACATGGCGGCGCTGCTCGTGTTTTCGCTCAGCCGGCTGGGCATCTTCTTCGGCCAGGGCGTGACGGTTGGCCGGATGCGCCTGAGCACGGAGTGGTACATCTGGCTCACGGCGATGCAGCTGGCGCTGATCGTCGCGGTCGCGCCGGCGCTCAGCGCGGTGAGCATCGCGGGCGAACGGGAGCGCCAGACGTTTGATCTGCTGCTGGTGACGGGCGTGGGCGCGCGCAGAATCGTGCTGGGCAAGCTGATGGAGAGCTTTGCGTTCATCGCGCTGCTGATTCTTTCCGGCGCGCCGGTGATGATGCTCGCGCATGTGACCGCAGGCATTCCGGTAGCCCGGGTGATTGCAACGCTGGCATATCTGCTGGCCATCGCTCTGGAGGCGCTTACGGTGGGCATGGTCTGCTCCGCGCTGTGCAGGCGGACGCTCAGCGCGATTGTGATGACGTATCTGGCCATCGGTCTGCTGGGCGGCGGGGCATGGGCGCTGGCCAAGCACGGCCCGCTTGCCGCGCACTACACCTACGAATCGCTGCGCGCGCTCGGCGGCATGAGCACGGCGAAGATCCTGCTGGGGATGCCGCTGACGGTGTTCTTCTGCCCGGCGGTGGGGCTGGTGTCGCTGCTGGCGCATCAGACGGGCATCCTGCACACGACGATGCAGAGCACGCTGCGCCTGTTTGACATCTACTCGGCGATGAAGGCGGCGGGATTTGGCGCGGTGGCGCTTGCGTGCCTTGGCGCGGCGTGCCTGAGCACGGCGCTGCTCACGGCGCTGGCCGTAGGCGTGCTGCGCATGAAAACCGGTTCCTCCTATAAAAAGGGATGAACGCATATGGACACGATGGCGGGCGGTCTCCTGGCGGGGCCGCCCGTTTCTCCTGCATTTGGAAGCGGCTTTCGCCGAAACATGGCGATTTTGCACGGATATAGCAGAAAAGGTGAAAATTATTTGAAACGATCCTGCATTTTCTTCAACTTTCCGACACAATCCGGACGCTTTCCCCTTGACAGCGTGTAGGGTTGAGGATAAAATAATACTACTACGATTTGAGGCGAATGCCCCGAAGTTCGTGTGGAAAATTCGAACTTTGATGGAGGTCATGAAGATGTACGATATCCCTGTGACGCTGACGCAGAATCCGAAGCAGAAGCCGGCGGACGAGTCCAAGCTCGGCTTTGGCAAGATTTTTACCGATCATATGTTTATCATGGACTACCAGGTCGGCCGCGGCTGGTATGACGCGCGTGTCGTCCCGTATGGTCCGTTTGTGATGGATCCGGCCACGACGGTGTTCCACTACGCGCAGGAGATTTTCGAGGGCATGAAGTGCTATCGCCGCAAGGACGGCGGCCTGCAGCTTTTCCGCCCGCGCGACAACTTTGAGCGCATGAACCGCTCTGCTGCCCGCATGGGCATGCCCGCGCTTGACGTGGAGCAGGCGCTCGCCGGTCTTCTCGCGCTGATCAAGGCGGATGCGGACTGGGTTCCGTCTGCGCCGGGCACCTCGCTGTACATCCGTCCGACGATGATCGCGACCGACGTCATGCTGGGCGTTCACGCGTCTCACAACTATCGCTTCTACATCATCTGCTCTCCGTCCGGCGCGTATTACCCGAAGGGGCTTGCGCCGGTGGGCATCTATGTCGAGCCGGAGCTCGTGCGCGCGGTCAAGGGCGGCGTCGGCTTCACCAAGACCGGCGGCAACTATGCAGCCTCCATCCTCGCGGGCGATATCGCCGAGAAGAAGGGCTACGAGCAGGTGCTCTGGCTGGACGGCAAGGAGAACAAGTACATCGAGGAAGTCGGCTCCATGAACATGTTCTTCAAGTTCAAGGACGCGCTGGTGACCCCGCCGCTGCTGGGCTCCATCCTGAGCGGCATTACGCGCGATTCCATCATCAAGCTGGCCAGGCACATGGGCATCCCGGTTGAGGAGCGCCGCCTGACCGTTCAGGATGTGTTCGATGCGGCGGAGAAGGGCGAGCTCGAGGAGGCGTTCGGCTCCGGCACGGCGGCCGTCGTGTCTCCGGTTGGCCGTCTCGCCTGGAACGACAAGGAGATCACCATCTCCGGCGGCGAAATCGGCGCCTGCACGCAGAAGTTCTACGACACGCTGACCGGCATTCAGTTCGGCACGGTCGAGGATCCGTTCGGTTGGGTGCTCAGGATCGACTGAGCCGCATGGCCGGCGTGAATGACGGATCTTCCAAAGATAAACGCAAGCAAATGGCACCCATGATGTTCACGGGTGCCATTGCTATGCGATGGAACGTTTTTAAGAAAGCGCGATTTCATCACTTGGGAGGATCATATTCATGTTCAGGCAGGAAGAAGTGTTCGTCGGCGGCTGGCAGGAGAAGACGATCGAGGCGATGCAGCGCCGGAGGTTTGAGCAGATGGTGGCGCAGCTTCCTCCGCTTGGCGCGGGCAGGCTGGCGGAGCTCTCGCCCAAGGCGTTCGAGCGCAAGCTTGAGCAGTGCTGGCAGGACATCGAGCGCAAGCCCATGCGCGCCCAGCAGCTGGGCGAGGTCTGGAAAAGCGTGCTGGGCAGCATCGACGCACAGGCGGACTGCCTCTCGCACGAGGAGCATGCGCTCGTGGAGCGGGCGCTGATCCTGGGCGGCTGCGCGCAGATCGAGGACGCGCAGGAGCTGGAAGCGGCGCGCGCGCTTTCCCTGCGCCTTTGGGCGAGCGTGGGCATCGTCTCCGGCAGGCCGTATATCGAGCTGGAGACGCCGGTGCTCGAGCCGGTGGCCCGGGCCTTTGCGCGAGAGGAGCATGAAATGATCCGGCAGCGCCTGGAGACGTTCAACGCCTACCTGACGGGCATACTCTACCGCGCCGGTGCGATCGACGACAGACAGCCGCAGCAGCTCCTGCTTCGCGAGGTGTTTCTCCGGCAGGCGGGCAGCGAATTGCACATGCAGCTCGCCCGCCGATACCTCTGGTCAAGCTATGACTGTGTGGATTACAGCGGGGGCGTCATGCTGGTGCACGCCGCTCTGGCCGATCCCCGCCATCTGATGACCAGCCTGCGGCGCAGGCAGGGTATTTTGCTGCCGCCGCAGGCAGAGTTTTCCGCGCAGCTGGACATTCTGCCGGAGGAAATCCCGCTGCAGCAGGATCTGGAGCGCGCGATCCGGGGCGCGCTGCGCGACGAGTACAGGGCGGAGGAGGTGGCGCGCAACCTTCGCTTTCTGTGCAAGCAGGGCGCGCCGCTCGCGGCGATGGAAGAGGTGCTCCAAAGCACGCTGATCGTCTATGTGTCGCCAAGCATGCGCGGCGCGCTGTCGAACATGTATTACCGAACGCCCAAGTGGATTGAGTGCAGCGAAGCCGCCATGCAGTAAACGAAGAGGAATGAGGAAGAGCCATGCAGATGTTGGTGCCCTGGGAGAAGGACGGCCTGATGCTCTCGCAGCTGCTCGTGCAGACGGCGGCCGATGTGCCGCTCTGGGCGATCCGGGAGGCGATCAAGAAGCGCGACGTGCGCATCGACGGCACGCGCATCAGCGGCGATGTGCGCGTGCACGCCGGGCAGGAAATCCGCGTGTTCTGGCCCAAGACGGTGGTCTCCGGCAGACAGCAGGAGAAGGCGCTGCCAAGGCCTGAGCTCGTCTTTGAGGACGAGCGCGTGCTGCTCATCAACAAGCCGCAGGGCCTCCAGAGCCAGAATGAGGACAACCCGCTGGCGGGGGACAGCGCGCTCACGCGCGTGCTCGCCTATCTCCGGGCGGAGGGCGGAGAAACCGACCATGTGCATCTGTGCCACCGCCTGGATGTACAGACCGGCGGTCTGCTGCTCTTTGCCAAGGATGACGAGTCGTTTGAATCGGCGATGCGGGCCTTCTCGGAGCGCTCCTTTCAGAAGTTTTACACCTGCCGCGTCAAGGGCTGCCCGGCGAAGCGGGAGGCGGTACTCAAGGCGTGGCTTCGCAAGGACGCGCAGATTTCCCGCGTCTCGGTGACGGATTATCCCGCGCGCGGCGCGCTGGAGATCATGACGGGCTATCGCGTGCTGCAGGCGGAGGAGAATGCGCTGCTGGAGGTGGAGCTGATGACCGGGCGCACGCACCAGATCCGCGCGCATCTGGCGCACATCGGCCATCCGATCCTGGGCGACGACAAGTACGGCGACCGCATGCTCAACCGGAAGCTGGGCATCCGGCGGCAGCAGCTCTGGGCGACGCGCCTGGTGTTTCAGGCGGAGGGGGCGCTCAGCTACCTCAATGGCCGCAGCTTCTCGGTCAAATGTCCGTTTTGAATGGCGGAAGGGGAGAATACCATGAAGAGAGTGCGCCTGATCGCGCTGGATATGGACGGCACGCTGCTGGCGAGCGACCATCACACGCTGCCGCAGCGCAACATCGACGCGATTCGCGAGGCGGATCGGCGCGGCATCCGCGTGGCGATCAGCACAGGCCGCATGGTGGAGGACGCCAGCGACTTCGTGCGCCGCTATGATCTGCCCTGTATGATCATCGCGGCGAACGGCGCGCGTGCCTGCACCGGGCCGATGCCGGGCGGCGAGATGCTGTACCGCTGCCAGTTCACGCCGGAGGACGCGCATGCGGCGCTCGATATCCTGCTGCCGTCCGGGCTTGCGATCAACGGCTTTGAGGACGGCATGGTCAACACGGTGGACAACGGCACGGGCAGAAGGTACCACCTGGTTGACCGCGGGCTGATCGAGGCGCGCTACGGCGAGGCGGAGATTCGCCGGGCGGCGGATCGCGGCCTCATGAAGCTCTTTGCCGTGGGCGACGGCTTTGCGGGCGACGTGTACGATCCGCGCGTGGCGCCTGTGCGCGAGCAGATCAGACGGGCGCTGCCGCATCTGCAGATCACCAGCTCGGCGCCCGGCAACATCGAGATCACCCCGCCGCAGGCCGGCAAGGGCAACGCGCTGGCGCACGTCGCGCAGGCGCTCGGCCTGACGAGGGAGAACGTGATGGCGGTGGGCGATGCGGGCAACGACCTGAGCATGCTGGAATACGCGCTGCACAGCGTGGCGATGGGCAATGCGACCCCGGAGGTGCTCGCCTGCTGCCGCTATGTGACGGCGAGCAACGACGAGTGCGGCGTGGCGCAGATCATCGGGCGCGTCATCGACAGTCAGGAGGATGCAAATGCGTGAGGAAAAGACGATCGTCGCGCTGCGGCACTGTCCGCATTACGATGAACAGGCGGTGCAGGAAGCGGTGGACGACTTGTTTGCGCTGTGCGGCGGCATGGAGAGCATCGTCAAGCCCGGCCAGCGCGTGCTGGTCAAGCTCAATCTGCTGATGAAGCGCACGCCCGATCGGGCGACGACGACGCATCCCGCCGTGGCGCGCGCCATCGTGCGGGCAATCCAAAACGTCGGCGCGACGGCGATCCTGGCGGACAGTCCGGGCGGCCCGTTCACGCGCGGCATGCTCGCCGGCGTCTATGAGACCTGCGGGATCAGAGCGGTCGCGGAGGAAACCGGCTGCGTGCTCAACGACGATTTTTCCACGACGACCCGATTCTTTGAGGAAGGACAGGCTGCCCGGCATCTGGATCTGCTGGGCGTTCTGGATCACGTCGATGCGGTCATCACCGTCGGCAAGCTCAAGACGCACGGCCTGACGACGATGACCGGCTGCGTCAAGAACCTGTACGGCCTCGTGCCCGGCACGACGAAGGTGGAATACCACGCGCGCTATCAGGATGTGGCGCTGTTTTCAAACATGCTGCTGGACATCTGCGCGTGCGTGAAGCCCTGCTTTGCGATTCTCGATGCGGTGGAGGGCATGGAGGGCGAGGGTCCGTCCGGCGGAAGACCGAGGACGATCGGCGCGCTGATCGGCAGCCGGAACGCGCATGCGGCGGACGCGGTCGGCGCAACGCTGATCGGACTCAGGCCCGAGCAGGTGACGACGCTGGAAGCGGCCATGAAGCGGAAGCTGCTGCCCGATTATGAGATTGCCGGAGACGAGATCGGGCCGATGATCCTTTCCGACTTTGATATCCCGATGAAGCACAGGCGCGCCAGCTGGGTGCGCCTGGTGAACCGGCTCCCGCAGGCGCTGCGCCCGCGGCCCGTTTTTACGCACAAGCGCTGCGATGGCTGCGGCACCTGTGTGCGCGCCTGTCCGGCCAAGGCGATTGCGATGGATGACAGGCACAGACCACAGGTGGACGTGAAGAAATGCATCCGCTGCTATTGCTGTCAGGAGCTTTGTCCAAAGACAGACGTGGAAGTCAGGCGCCTCCCGATCTTTGCGTGGCTGAAATGATCGGCTTCGTCTAAAGATGCTTTCAGCCGCGTGAAGCGAAGAGAGGAGTCTGGAGAATTTCGTCCCACAAGCGGTGGGACCAAAGCCTGCCGCCTGTGGCGGACACACGCAGGCGGAGCGTCGGGAATCGCAAGGAGCGGCAGCCCAATATATCCAGATCTGAAAAAAGAAGGACGCCGGAAGCGCATTCCGGCGTCCTTTTGTATCAAAGCGTATAACCCGTATGGGAAAAGTCGCAGCAGGCTTCAAGATGACGGACAAGCGCGCTCAGCTTCTCCTGGTCGGTTTCATCAAACCGACCGACGGTTGGACTGTCGATGTCCAGCACGCCGACCACGCGGCCTCCGGCGTGAATCGGGATCACAATCTCGGCATTCGACGCGCTGTCGCAGGCGATGTGCCCGGGAAACGCGTGCACGTCGTGTACGCGCTGGATTTCATCCCTCTGCGCGGCCGTGCCGCACACGCCGCGTCCCAGCGGAATCCAGATGCAGGCGGGCAGGCCGCAGAACGGGCCGAGCATCAGCGCGCCGCCGTCCATCAGATAAAAGCCGCACCAGTTGATCTCCGGCAGGCCCTGCCACAGCAGCGCGGCGGCGTTGGCCAGGTTGGCGATGGGATGCGAAACCCCGTCCGTCAGCGCGCGCACCTGCCTCAGCAGCAGCTCATAGCGCCCGGCTTTGTCCGCAGGATAGGCGATTGAAGCAAACGACATGGGATCACTCCTTCCACGCGGGCCGTGCCCGCACCCACTTCCGAACATCTTTACAGAATGAAGCTGTTCATTGCTCGTTGCAAGGTTTTTGTGCAATTCCCTGTTCGACAAAAGGGCGGGCTGCTCTGCCCGCCTGCCATTCAGATTCTGGTCGTAGAGCCAAGGCCGCCGTTGCGCACGGCCTGCACGTCGTCGTCCACGGTGACGCCGTAGGGCAGGAAGACGCCCTGCGCAAACGCGGTGCCGGCGGGCACCCGCAGGCCCTTGCCCTCGCGGCTGTCGTTGGTCATGCGCAGGAAGATGTGGCCCTCGTTGTCGGAGTGCGCATAGTCGCTGTCGATCACGCCGACGGTATTGTCCAGCTGGAAGCGGAACTTGAAGCCCAGGCCGCTGCGCGGATAGAGCGTCAGCACCCAGCCGTCCTCGATGAGGGCACGCACGCCGGTGGGAATCTTGATGCTTCCGCCGGCGGGCAGCTCAAAGCCGACCGGGGCGAAGAAGTCGTAGCCCGCAGAGCCGCTGGTTGCGCGGCGGGGGAGCTGAATATGTTCATAGGCCATCACGGCCTGCTCGATGGTCTGCTGCGGGAAGGTGGCGATCCAGTCGCTGACAAAGCGCTGCGGCGAGACCTTCTCAAATTTTGCAATGCGAAGCATGATTTCCTCCGTTGCTTACGCCCAAAGGACGATTCTGCCCTCGGCGAGCGTTTGTTTTACATCGATGACGCGCTGGTTTTTGCTGCCCTTCCAGTGCAGCTGCGTGTCGCGCAGCGCCTGAATATACGGACCGTCCACGATCACGTCGATCATCGGAATGAAGGGCAGAGACTTGACGTCCTCAAACAGGCTGCCGGTGTAGAGCCAGATGGTCTTGCCGGGCAGCTTTTCTCGGATTTCAGCGATCAGCGCGCCGACGGTTTCGCGGTTGCAGCCATACAGCGGATCGCCGCCGGAAAAGGTGACGCCGCTCATGTAATCGCGCGAGAGCGCCTCAAACAGCTCGTCGTGGGCGGCCTGATCGAAGGGAATGCCGCCGTTTTCAGCCCAGGTCTGCGGGTTCTGGCAGCCGGGGCAGCGGTGGTCGCACCCCGCGACCCAGAGCACCGTGCGCAGACCGTCGCCGTTGAGCATGTCGTCTACGGTGATGTTGTGATAGTTCATGGTCACATACTCTTTCTCTCGGCGATCTCCGCCATCTTCGCGTCGTTCAGGCGGCTTTCGCCGTGCACGCGGGAATAGGAGAGATAGCCGTTCATCCGGTCAATCTTGGTCAGGTTTTTGCTGCCGCACTTCGGGCAGACGTCCATCTCCAGCTCCTGATGGCCGCAGTCGTCGCAGTACGCCAGCGAGAGGTTGACGCCCTCGTAGAAGCCCATCTTCATCGCGCGGCGCACCAGCGTGCGGATGGCCTCCTTGTTGTAGCCGATCGGATAGCGGACGTACTGGATCTTGCCGCCGTTGGAGAGATCCCAGAAGCGCTTTTCGCTGTTCTGCTTTTCGATCGGCGTGATGTCCTCGGTCACGTGGCAGTGGAAGGAGTTGGAGACGTACGGGCGGTCGGAGACGTTTTCCACGATGCCGTAGAGCTTGCGGAACTGCTCGATCTGCAATCCGCACAGGCTCTCCGCCGGGGTGCCGTAGATGGCGTAGAGGTTGCCGTCCTCCTTCTTGAACTGGTTGATCTTGTCGTTGATGTGCTGCATGACCTCCAGCGCGAACTGGCCGTCCTCGTAGATGCTCTTGCCGTTGTAGAGCTCCTGCAGCTCGTTGAGCGCGGTGTAGCCAAAGGAGGCGGTCGCCGTCTTGAGCAGCGGCTTGATCTTGTCGTACAGGCCCAGATGACCGCCGTAGAAGCCGCCCTCGCAGTAGGCGAGCGGGTTGGTGCTCGCGCGCATCTCGCCCAGGTAGGCGTAGGTGCGGATGTGCAGCTTGCGGATCAGCTCGAGGTAGTAGTCGAGCACCTCGTAGAAATCGCGGCTCTCGCGGCGCGCCTTGGCCAGGATGAGCGGCAGGTGCAGCGAGACGGCGCCGATGTTGAAGCGGCCCACGAACACCGGCTTGTCATCCTCGTCCGCCGGCTCCATGCCGCCGCGCTCAAACCACGGGGAGAGGAACGCGCGGCAGCCCATCGGGCTGATGACCTGGCCGTATTTTTTGTAGATGGAGGCGACGTAGCCCTCGCCGGTGAGGCTCAGCCAGTCGGGATACATCGTCTTGGAGGAGCAGTCGATGCCGGCCTCAAACACGTCCTCGAGCGGCTTGCCCGGGCCGTGCAGGTTCTCGTCGTAGAGGAAGACGAGCTTGGGGAAGAGGACGGGCTTCTTGTTGCCCTTCTTGCCCTGGCCGCCGGCATGCACCTTGAGGAACAGCTTGCTGGCCAGCTTCGCCATGCGCGTCTGGCCCAGGCCCAGCGTCATGGTGATGAACGGATAATCGCCGCGGCTGGAGGCGACGGTGTTGAACTTGTATTCCCAGCCCTGGAAGCCCTGCTCAAAGTCGTTGATGACGTCCTTCATGGCCTCCTCGTGCGCGCGCTCGTCAGAGAGGCCCAGCGAGCGGTAGCGGTCCAGGAACATGACATAGCTGCGCTCGGCATACGGGTCGAGCAGCTGGTCCACGCACGAGACGGTGAAGCCGCCGTACTGCTGGCTGGCCGCGGAGAGCACGATGTCGCCGATGACGTCGAAGGCGACGTTCAGCGTCTTGGGCTCGTTGTACCAGAGGTTGCCCATCTCAAAGCCGCCCTTGAGCACTGCGCCGACATCGAAAAGGCAGCAGTTCATCGTGTCGCGGCGGGCGGACATGTCGTGAATGTAGATATAGCCGTCGCGCTGCGCCTGAAGCTCCTCGACGTTGAGGAAGAACTTCTGATAGAGCTGCTTGTTGAGCTGGTTGAAGATCAGGCTGCGGCGCGTGGATACCAGCGCGCTGTCCGCGTTGGAATTCTCCTTGTCGCCGATGTACATGATCGACTGGGACTTTTTGTAGACCGCGTCGAGCATCTGCACGAAATCGGTCTTGTAATTGCGGTAATCGCGGTAGGACTTGGCCACCTGCGGATTGATCGCGTCCAGCGCGCCTTCGACGATGTGGTGCATCTGAGCGATGTGAACGCCCTCGCTTCCGATCGCCTCGCACTTCTCGGTGACAAAGCTGCAGATGAAGTCGAGCTCGTCCTGCGTGAAGGTATACAGCACCCGTTCGGCGCTCTTGTTGACCGCGGCAACGACCTTGCTAACGTTAAACGGTTCCTTGGTACCGTCCTTTTTGATGATGTACATCGTCGTCCTCCTCTTGCGCTTCTTGTGGAAGTTAGGTGGATGGAACCACTATATCTAGCGTGTTTTGTGAAAAAGCGGCACAATATTTAGTGCGTCATTGGTGGATATCTTATCACGAAAGGCCGGGTGCGTCAAGGCTGACGGGCAAAAATGAGAAAAAAATGTATATCCATGGCGTCGGCCTGAAAAAACCGTCGGACGGCCTGCAACGCCCTCCGGCGCGTCTGCCGCCGGCAAGTCAGACCTTCGGTCGGTTTGTCCGGATTCGCTTCTTTTCATTGACAAGGATGGAATTCGGTGCCATAATGAAGAAAAATCAAGGCGGCATGACCATACGCCGCTGACGAAAGAGGGAAATCATCTTGAAGACGCATTATCATATGACCATTGCGGGCTGCGAGCGCGACCTGCCCATCTGCCCGCTCAACGACAAGCTCTGCATCGCCGGCTTCGTCATCTTCGGCGACTGCGAGCTGACCGTGGCCTGCGCCAGGGAGCTGCTTGAGAAGGCGCCGGCGTTTGATTACATCATCACCGCGGAGAGCAAGGGCATCCCGCT
>JBJEUH010000073.1:0-5161 GCA_051883735.1 Candidatus Ventricola sp. | reverse complement strand
TTTTGCGGTCTTGTTTCTTGCGCTGTTTCAAGCATTTTACTTTTCATAACAAAAAGCCGCCTCCGGGTCATCATGCCCAGAAGCGGCCTGATTTCAAGGGCTTTCACGGTTTCACCGGTCTATCCGGCAAGGCTGTGAAAGTCCTTTTTCTTTATGAAGATTTCGCTTGAGGCGCGGAGCAAGGCGCGACTTGCCCCTCATTATTCTCTCGCAGAGGAAACGCTAAACAGTGTGAGGGAAAATCAAGCCGTGCGGAAAGCGTTAAAAGGTGCAGATCCAAAATAGAAAAGTACAGTCTTTTCCGGCTTCCCAGCGGACAGTCACAGTGTTGGAGACCTCCATATCATCCGGCTCAATGTCCGCATCCTTGCTTCTGCCATCGGTTGCCATCAGCGCGACAAGGCATGCCCATCCATCCAAACACGCCTATTTGTTGTTCGTGGGCAGTTTGCCGGAATGCACCTCATCGTTCATATATGCCAAGAGAGGTTTGACCTCGCAGCCCTTCTTTTCATAATAATCCAGCATCTCATCAACCTTCTTCAAATCATAGCTTGTCACACAGTCTGAGATGACATGGACGATATATCCGGCTTTGGCCATATTGAAGCAGGTCGATTTCACGCAGGCCGTGGCATCGGCTCCGGCGATGTAGAATTCGCCAATCCCGTGCTCAGCGATGAAAGCGGCAAAGGCTTCGCTGGTCAGCGCGTTGCTTTTGGTCTTCACAAAGATATGGTCGGAGGCCACCTTCAGTTCGGGTACAAGCTCTGCGCCCTTTGTGTTTGGCTTAAAGGTGCGCGTGCCGGCCGTCATGTTATGGTGCTTGATATACACGATGGTCATGCCCTTGCGCTCTGCCCAGTCAATCGCAGTATTGATGCCATGAATGATATCCCGATAGTGCTTTGTGATGTCATTCTGGATATCGATGATGACAAGTGCCTGTTTCATATCCTGCTCTCCTTTGGAATCATGCTTCCCTGCGCTTAATGGGATGCCGGATGACCGTCTTCCATTTCTCAGGGACCACCTTGCGGGCGTCGGAAAGGTAGATTTCATGATGAAGACGGCTGCATGAAAAATCATTCTCGTATCCGTTGTGAAGAAGAAACTCGTTCATCATGCCTACCGTTGCCGGCTCGTCATCGAAAGGACCTGTGTGCATGATCTGAACACAAAGCCCCTCGTCGATGGACAGAAATTCCGCCTTGCTGCAGTCCAGATGCTTCTTTTTTGAAGCGGTCTCGGCGGCCCATTCAACGTCCTCCGGCGCGACAAAGTCGGGGAGCCGGATCACGGAGATCCAGTTGAAGGTGGATTTGTCGCTGTAATCAATGCCGTCAATGCCCTCCTGCCACCAGAAGCCCTCCAGCGGAGGAACGACATATTCAAAGAAGCCCTCCATGCGGTGATCCGTCTTATGGCTCATCCTGAGGGTATAGGCCACGGCATACAGAACGCCGACCGCCTGCTGATACGCGCCGCCCTCTTCGTTGGGATTGCCCTTGCCTCTCACGGCGATGTAATTGGCCTTCGGGACGGTCACAATCTCAGGCTTGTTCCTGGGCATATAGAGTTCTTTGTATTCCTTCTTAAAATCAAATGCCATCTTCATTTCCTCCCCTGTTCCTGATATTTGGCTCCGATTTCTGACGCGATGATTCGCAGCTTTTCCCGAACAGATTGCGGTTCCAGCACGGTGACCTTGTCCCTGCAGGACAGCAGCCAGGCAATGAGACCCTCTTCATCCATGTCCCCCTCAAAGAGCAATGTGCCGTCTGCCTGAATCTGAAAAGACGAGGTTCCATAGCTTTCGATCAGATGCCACTTCATGGAGGGATCAAACAGAGCCTTCACGCGGACATGGGCAGGAAAGAACCTCGCTGCTTCAAATTCCGGCATGGGTACGGCTCTCTGCGCAGCAGGTTCTCCGGAATGCACGAGATGATCCATCCGGTTGAGCTTGAACATCCGGAAATCCCGCTTTGTTCTGCAAAAGCCCCAGACGTACCAGCTGCTCCACTTGAAGATCAAATAATAAGGATCAACCAGGCGCGTGCTTTCCCCCTTGGGAGCGTAATAATCAAAGCGAATCGCCTGTTTTAGCTCGATGGCAGCCTGTATCAGCTCAATTTTTTCCGATACGGCCTCTTTGTTCCAGGAGGAGAGGTCAATCAGAATCATATCGTTTCCCTGCACAAAATCAGAGGAACCCGCTTTGATTTTTTCCATCAGCTGACTGGTATAATGGCTGCCGCTCACACTGTCCAGACTCCGAAGCCCCGCCATAATCATCTGCATATCCCTTGAGGAGAGAAGGGTGCGATCCATTCGGTATCCTTCCATGATCTGAATCCCGCCGCCAACGCCCTGTGTTGTGCAGATGGGAATCCCTGCTCTGCACAGGTCGTCGATGTCCCGGCCGATGGTTCTCCTGGATACTTCAAAATGCGCTGCAAGCTCGGGCGCTGTCATCCTCTCCCTTTGGAGCAGAAGGGAGAGAATCCCGATCATTCTGTCTATCTTCAAGTTGATCTCACTTCCGGCAATATGATATCCCAACAAACACGACATCTGTGTGTCATGTTTATACTACTCCATTTCAAGAAAGAAGGAAAGGTGCATTGGAACGTAAAATGGAAGGCAAGCAAAAAGGATGGCCGCGCGAACGCACGGTCATCCTTTCCTCTTATTATGATTGCCTTAAACGTTGAAGCGGAACAGCGTCACGTCGCCGTCGTTCATCACATACTCCTTGCCCTCGGAGCGCACCAGGCCCTTCTCCTTGCAGGCGAGCATGGAGCCGTTCTTCTCCAGATCCTCGAAGGCGACGATCTCCGCACGGATGAAGCCGCGCTCGAAGTCGGAGTGGATCTTGCCCGCGGCCTGCGGCGCCTTGGTGCCCTTCTTGATCGTCCAGGCGCGGCACTCGTCCGCTCCGGCGGTCAGGAAGGAGATGAGGCCCAGCAGGTCGTAGCCCTCGGCGATCAGGCGATCGAGGCCGCTCTTGCCGATGCCCAGCTCCTCCAGGAACATGGCCTTCTCGTCCTCGTCCATCTGCGCGATGTCCTCCTCGATCTTCGCGGAGATGACCAGCACCTTGGCGTTCTCTTCCTTCGCAATCGCCTTCACGTCCAGCACGCCCGGAATCTCGTCCTCGTCCTTGCCCAGGTCGTCCTCCTTGATGTTGCAGGCGTAGATGACCGGCTTGGTGGTCAGCAGGAACCACTCGCGGGCGATCTCGCGCTCCTTGTCCGTCATCGGGCAGGTGCGCGCCGGCTGCAGGTTGTCCAGATGCTCAAGCAGCTTGTTGCCCAGCTCGGCCTCCTCGGCGAACTTCTTCTCGCCGGTCTTGACCATCTTGGTCGCGCGCTCAGCGCGCTTGGCGACGGTGTCGCGGTCGGCGGCGATCAGTTCGAGGTTGATCGTCTCGATGTCGTGCTGGGGGTTCAGGCTGTCCGCGTGGCGGATGATGTCCGGGTCCTCAAAGCAACGCACCACGTGCACGATCGCCTCGCACTCGCGAATGTGGGAGAGGAACTTGTTGCCCAGGCCCTCGCCGTGGCTCGCGCCCTTGACCAGGCCCGCGATATCGACGAACTCGATGACCGCCGGGGTCTTTTTCTTGGGGTTGTACATGGCGGCCAGCTTGTCAAGGCGCTCGTCCGGCACGGCGACCATGCCGGTGTTCGGCTCGATGGTGCAGAACGGGTAGTTCGCCGCCTCCGCACCGGCCTTGGTGATCGCGTTGAACAGGGTGGACTTGCCGACGTTGGGCAGACCGACGACGCCTAATTTCATAGCTTTTTTCCTCCGAATCATCCCGTGCGCGGGGCACGGGCTTGTACTTGTCATCCTTAACCTGTTTATTATAGCGGAAACCCGTCCTTTTTTCAATCCGTCCGCGGCAAATTGCCAAACTTGACAGACGTCTGACGAATTTGTTCACCATGTAGTATACAAGTGGTTTTGCTTAATTCGCTATTGACAATTTCACCCATCGCCTCTATAATATTTCTTGCAAACAGCTCATGTACGGTTTTTCGGAAACGTTTCCGGGGCGTGCACGGCGCCGTTTGCCTGGATTCTCTGCTTGCGGGAAGCTGCCATGCCGCCCGTACAGAATATTTTTCGGAAGGAGATCTTTCATTATGAAGAAGATCATCGCCCTGGCTCTCGCGCTCGTGCTGTGCGTGGCGCTTGCCACCGCCGCCTGCGCCGAGGCCTCCGTCTACTACCTCAACTTCAAGCCCGAGCAGGACGCTCAGTGGCAGGAGCTGGCCAAGCTCTACACCGAGAAGACCGGCGTGCCGGTGACCGTCGTGACCGCCGCCTCCGGCCAGTACGAGACCACCCTCATGTCCGAGATCGAGAAGAGCGACGCGCCGACCCTGTTCCAGGTCAACGGCCCGGTCGGTCTGGCGAACTGGACGGACTACTGCTACGATCTCTCCGGCACCGATCTGGTGAAGCACCTGACCTCCGACGCCTTCGCGCTCAAGGAGGGCGATGCGGTGAAGGGCGTTGCCTACGTCGTGGAGACCTACGGCATCATCACCAACACGGCGCTGCTGGAGAAGGCCGGCTACACCGTGGCTGACATCACCAACTTCGAGTCCCTCAAGAAGATCGCGGACGACATCCAGGCCCGCAAGGATGAGCTGGGCGTGGACGGCGCGTTCTCCTCTGCCGGCATGGACGGCTCCTCCGACTGGCGCTTCAAGACCCATCTGGCCAACATGCCGATCTACTACGAGTACCTGGCAGACGGCATCGGCTCCACCGGCGCCATCAAGGGCACCTATCTGGACAACTACAAGGCGATCTGGGACCTCTACATCACCGATTCCACCTGTGATCCGGCGCTGCTGGCCTCCAAGACGGGCGACGACTCCCGCAACGAGTTCCTCGCCGGCAAGGCTGTGTTCTTCCAGAACGGCACCTGGGAGTGGGGCAACATCTCTTCCATGGGCGCTGAGAACATCACCATGATCCCGATCTACATCGGCGTCGAGGGCGAGGAGAACCAGGGCCTGTGCACCGGCACCGAGAACTACTGGTGCGTCAACGGCGAGGCCGATCAGGAAGACATCGACGCGACCATCGCGTTCCTCGAGTGGGTCATCACCTCTGACGAGGGCCGCAAGAGCATGTCTCA
>JBJEUH010000072.1:0-27021 GCA_051883735.1 Candidatus Ventricola sp. | reverse complement strand
AGGGCTCCGGCTCCGGCCGCGTCGAGCGCTGATTCAGCCAAATCATCACAAAAGGAACGTGGGCAAGCGCTCACGTTCCTTTTCTGTATACAGAATGTCTTCTTGCGATGTATCCTGCGATATGATAGAATGAAGCCGTGTAGGCAGGCAGGGCCTATGGGTGGTTTCCTCCGCAACCTCGTACAGAAGCGGAGGAGCCGGAGCCAGCCGCCGCCTGTGGCGGAATTCAGGCTGGCGGAGCGCTGGAAATGTAAAGGAGCGCAGGCGCGACTATTACATTTCCCGGAGAGGCCGATGAGCAATGCAGAGATTCTGGGTTTGATCATCGCAGTCGCTGGATTGGTTTTCGCGGCTTATGTCGCGGGCACGCAGAACAGACGATAAAACAAAAACCGCCTGCAGCTTGACCCCTGCATATGGCGGTTTTCTTAAATAGAAAACGGCGGTGAGAAATCACCTGTAGGCTATCACCCCTACCTGCCTACATTGTACGATATCCCCGGAATCTTGTCAATCAGGATTTCGGGGTCTTTCTCATCCGTTTGATCACAATCATCTGGCAGAAGCCTCTCTGCTGTTTCTGTCGGTATTCAAGCCATGCCTATCCACAATCGCTGTCTCTTTGTGGATAACCGTGGGAGGGAATTTGATGAACATGTCCACCGATACCATCGCCGCGCAGGCGACCGCCAGCGGCGAGGGCGGCATCGCCATCGTACGCCTGTCCGGCGCGCGCTGCACGGATATCCTGATGCGCGTCTTCCGCCCCAAAAACGGACGGCCGATGACAAACCGCATGCTGACGTTCGGCCATGTGATGGACGGCGAGGCTGTGGTCGATGAGGCGATGGCCGTGCTCTTCCGCGCGCCGCACAGCTACACGCGCGAGGACGTGGCTGAAATCCATTGCCACGGCTCTGACGCGCTCGTGCGCCGGATTCTGCTGTTGCTGCTGGGTAACGGCGCGCGCATGGCCAGGCCCGGCGAGTTCACCTGCCGAGCGTTTCTGAACGGGCGCATCGACCTTGCGCAGGCGGAGGCCGTCATGCGCATGATCCGCGCGGGCAGCGACCGGGCGATGACCTCCGCCATCCGCCAGATGGAGGGCGGCGTGTCCGCCTTCGTGCGCACGGCGCGCCAGGAGATTGTGGCGCTGCTGGCGGAAATCGCCGCGGCCATCGACTTCCCGGACGAGGTGGAGGAGAGCGAGACGGCGCAGCAGATTCATGCGCGCTGCGGGGCCATCCGCGGCAGGCTGCTTGCCTCCTGCGATCCGCGCGCGGGGCGCATCGAGGACGAGGGCCTGCGCGTGGTGCTCTGCGGCCGGCCAAACGCCGGAAAGAGCAGCCTGCTCAACGCGCTCCTGGGCGGCGAGCGCGCGATCGTCACTGATGTCCCCGGCACGACGCGCGACACGCTGACGGAGTCCCTTCAGATCGACGGCCTGAGGGTCTGCCTGACGGACACGGCGGGCCTGCGCGAGACGGGCGACGCGGTGGAGCGCATCGGCGTGGCGCGCGCCAGACAGGCGCTTCAAGACGCCGACGTGCGCGTGCTGGTGCTGGACAGCTCCTGCGCGATCGAAGCGAAGGACAGGGCTGCGCTGTGCGCTCTTGCGCCCCACATCGTCGTGCTGAGCAAGGGCGATCTGCCCGCGGCGCTCACCCCGGAGGCGGCGGCCGCCGAATTCCCGGGCGCACAGGTCGCGTCCGTCTGCGCGCCCAGGGGAGAGGGACTGGATTTGCTCAAGGCGCTGCTCGTCTCCTTCGCGCCGAAGGACGGCGCGGAATCCTCCGTGCTCTCCCAGGCGCGCCATGTGCAGGCGGCGATGCACGCGTGTGACGCGCTTTATGAGGCGCAGCGGGCGATCGAGGAGGAGATGCCGCTCGACGTCTGCGCAGTGGACCTTTCCGACGCGCTCGATGCGCTGGGGGAGATCACGGGCGAGACGCTGAACGAGCAGGTGATCGACGAGGTGTTCGCTAGGTTCTGCGTGGGGAAGTAAGGATGCTTATACCGGCGCGAAGCGAAGAAGGGGTCTGGGGATGAAATCCCCAGGCAGGTTTTAGGGCGGCAGCCCTAACGTATCCCCAATCCTACCCCCCAAATGTAGTCTCAGAGCAGGCTGCGCAGCAGCCTACGATTGAGACGGGTTCGATCCGCAAAGCAGGAATTCAAGCAAAAAAGTGCAAGGTATGTTGGAACGCATACCTTGCATTTTTGTATTGCCGGTTTGATCGAAATTGTTTTAAGCTGTGCAATCGGAATCGCAATGGTCGCCTTCGGCTCCGCTGCGATGCTTGTCATGGGTGCTTCGCACATGGGATACGTCAGGGCTGACGACCCGGGGAACTCGCATCGTCGCGGCACATTGCCGCTCCTTGCGATTCCCGACGCTTCGCCTGCCTGTTTCCGCCGCTGGCGGCGGCAGGCTCCGGTCCCCTCAGACTCCCTTCTGCGCTTCGCGCGGTTTTAAGTCATTGCTTAATAATTCGCTTCCCCCGCGAACGCCCGGATGGCCTCGCTGCGGCTCGCGCCGAGCACCTCCTGGGCGGGGCCGTCCTCGACGACGAGGCCGTTCTCCATGTAGATGACGCGGTCGGCGACGTCGCGGGCGAAGTTCATCTCGTGCGTGACGACGACCATCGTGCGCTTTTCCTCTGCCAGGGCGCGGATGACGGAGAGCACCTCCTGCGTCAGCTGCGGATCGAGCGCGCTCGTCGGCTCGTCAAAGCACAGGATCTCCGGGTCCATGCACAGCGCCCGCGCGATGGCCACGCGCTGGCACTGGCCGCCGGAGAGGTTGCAGGGGTATTCGTTCGCCTTTTCCGCGAGGCCCACCTTCGTCAGAAGCGCCATCGCCTTTTCCTCGGCCTCCTTCGCGCTGCGCTTTAAAACCAGCATCTGCGGCGCGGTGAGGTTCCTCAGCACGGAGTAGTGCGGAAACAGGTTGTAATCCTGGAACACCATGCCCATCTTGAGCATCAGCGCGCGCAGCGCCTTGTCCTTCTTGTAGACGGGCCTGCCGTCCGGGCCGGGGGAGACGAGCGCCTCGCCGTCGATGCGGATTTCGCCGCCGTCCACGGCTTCCAGGTTGTTCATGCAGCGCAGCAGGGTGGACTTGCCGGAGCCGCTGCGGCCGATGATCGCGACGACCTCGCCGCGGGCGACGCGCACGGATACGCCCTTGAGGACGCCGGTTTCGCCAAAGGATTTGTGAACGTTGATTGCCTGAAGCATGGCCAAACCTCCCTCCTCAGTCCTTGTAGTAGTCCATGCGGCGGGTGAGATAGCTGAACACGAGCGTGACGATGCCGTTCATCAGCAGATAGAACAGGCCCGCGACGAACAGCGGCTCCACCGACGCGGTGCGGCTGGCCTCGTTCTTGGCCGCGCGGAACAGCTCGCCCACGGCGATGATGTTGGCCAGGGAGGTGTCCTTGACCAGCGTGATCACCTCGTTGGAGACGGGCAGCAGCACGCGCTTGACCACCTGCGGCAGCACGACGTGGAAGAACGTCTGCATCTTCGTGAAGCCCAGCACCTGGCAGGCCTCGTGCTGGCCGACGGGGATCGCCATCATGCCGCCGCGGAAGATCTCCGCGAAGTACGCCGCGTAGTTGAGCGAGAACGCGAGGATCGTCGCCGCCATGCGGTCGAGGTTCTTGCCGATGAGCATGGGGATGGCGAAGTAGATCGCGAAGATCTGCAGCATCAGCGGCGTGCCGCGCATCACCAGGATGTACAGCGAAACGGGCAGGCTGATGATCCTGCGCCGGTTCATGCGCAGCAGCGCGATGACCATGCCCAGCGGGATGGAGAAGATGAGCGTCGCAAAGAAGATGGTGAGCGTGCTCACGATGCCGCTCTGCATGGACGCCATGAGCTTCATGAGGGCCTCAGGATTGTTGAAATACCGCATGAATACCTCTCTGTTGTATACGCCTTCCGCCGGCCCCTCCCTCCGTGAGGGAGCTGGACGCCGGAGGCGGACTGAGGGAGTAAAATGTTGAAATGAGGAATGAGGCTGTAACGGAGATTACAGCCTCATGCGTATTGGAAGGGAATTACTTCCTGTACTCGTCCGCATACTGGGCGACGGTGGTCACGTCGTTGGCGAACCAGGCCGCGCGGATCGTGTCGAGCGTGCCGTCCTCCTGGATGGCGATGAGCTGCTGGTTGATCGCGTCGGCCAGCGTCTGCTCGCCCTTGCGCACGGCGATGCCGTATTCCTCCGCCTGCAGCACCTCGGGCAGCACGGCGAACGCGGTCGGGTCATCCTGCTGGGCGATGTAGTAGTTGCCCACGACGGAGTCGATCAGCAGAACGTCGATGCCGCCGAGCTTGAGGTCCATCAGTGCCGCGACAAAGTCGTCGCTCAGCGCGATCTCGGCCAGGGTGTCCTTGAGCTCCGGGGTGGCGTCCAGCACGTCCACAGAGGCGGAGCCGGCCTGCGTGCCCAGCACCTTGCCCGCGAGGTCCGCCTGGGAGGCGATGCCGGAATCGGCCATGACGACCAGGATCTGCTCGTTGGCCAGGTACGGCATGGTGAAGAGCATCTGCTCCTTGCGCTCGTCGGTGATGGTCAGGCCGGACCAGATGCAGTCTATGTTGCCGCCGCTGAGCTCCAGCTCCTTCGCGTCCCAGGAGATCGGCTGCAGAACGAGCTCGACGCCCATGCGCTTGCAGACCTCTCTGGCCAGATCGATGTCAAAGCCGACGTGCACGCCGTTCTCATCGACAAAGCCCATCGGCGGATAGGCCTCGTCAAAGCCCATGACCAGATTGCCCTTGGCCATCACGTTTGCAAGGCCGTCGTCCTCGGCGAGGGCACAGCAGGTGAGCAGCAGCATGGCCGCAAGCAGCAGCGAGAAAAATTTCTTCATATTGGGTTCCCCTCTCAAAGTACTTTATTAAGTTAGCGCTTTAACGTAATGAAGTATATCACAGGAGCACCGGTCTGTCAATCCTTATTTTGAGAATTTTTTTGCAAACCAGCGAACGAAAACGCCTGATGAATGCGTCTGTATGGGTGAACACGAAAGAAAGCGCGCAGAGAAGACGAAGAACCGATTTTTGGGAAGGGATGATCGGCTTGAGCATTGAGGAGATGATGGACCGCTACGGCGACGGCATACTGAGGCTCTGCCTGCTGTACCTGGGCGACAGGCAGCTTGCGGAGGACGCCTTTCAGGAGACGTTTGTCAAGGCGTGGCGAAGCCGGGATGCCTTCCGGGGCGAGTGCGGCGAGAGGACGTGGCTCTCCCGCATCGCGGTCAACACCTGCCGGGACATGCTTCGCAGCGGCTGGTTCCGCCTGATGAAGCGGAGCGAGCCGGTCGAGGCCCTCTTTGACCTGGCCGCACCGCAGGAGACGGACGCCGCGCCGGTTCGCGACGCGGTGCTCGCGCTGCCGGGCAAGTACCGCGAGGTGATCGTGCTGTATTACGATCGGGACATGAAGCTGGGGGAGATCGCTGAGACGCTGCATCTCTCCGTCAATACCGTATCGACCAGGCTGCGCCGGGCAAGGGCGCTGCTCAAAAGGACGCTGGGCGAGGAGGTGGACGCATGACGCGCGAAGAGCTGAAAAAAAGGCTGCACAGGGAGACGGACGGCGTTCATGCCGCGCCGGCGCTCGAGCAGCGCACGCTGCGCGCAGCAAAAGGAAAGGAACAGGAAAAGCCAATCATGAGGAAAAAGATCTCTTTGGCGGTCGCATTTGCGCTGATCGCCGTGGCCCTCTGCGCCGTGGCCATCGCGGCGGCGAACCGCTGGGGCATGCTCGACTTTGTCGACCGCTATGCCGTAGACCACTACATCCCGGAGGACGCGCAGGACTATGTGCAGACGGACGTCGCGCGGCTCCAAAACGAATGGGTCACCGTCAGCGTCCGAGAGCTGTACTACGACGGGCGCACCGCCCGCATGACGGTGGACGTCACGCCCAGGGATGAGCACGTCCTGCTGGTGGGGGAGGATGTCTGCCTGTCCGATCCGTTTATCAACCTGACCCATGAATATGTGATGGACGGCGAAAACGACATGCGCACGGTGTATCAGGTGATCGGGGAGGAAGGATACGAAGCCGTCTATGCCGCCACCTCCTGTACGTTTGACGAAGAGCACGGCATCACCGGCGGCTCGATGGACTACATCCTCGGCGAGGACGGCACGCTGACGATCTTCCAGCAGGAGGAATACGCGGACAACCGTCCGCAGCGAGAGGTCACGTTCCAGGCCATCCTCATGCCGTATGACGCGCCGCTCGATCCTGAGGGATACGCCAACTACGCCGCGCGCAAGACCCTGGAGGCGACGATCACGATGACGGCCTCCGTGACTTCCACGGACGCGCCTGCCCAGGAAGGCGAAATTCCAAACGTCTATGTGAGCTGTGCGCCGGCCGAGTATCCGAGCGTCGGCGTGCGCGTGGACCGGCTGACGATCGAGGTGAAGCCGCAGGACATCTACGCGATCGTCGAATACACCGTCACGGACAGAGAGGCCTATGCGAAGACCGAAGACGGACTCTGGTTTGAGTTCATCGATCCGGACAGGGAGATCGATCCCGCCAGAGAGGGAACCTATGTCCAGCAGCGGCTGACCTCCGGCCTCTCCGGCGGCGGCATGGTGATGCCGCTCGACGACGAAGGAGACGAGCCGACGGCGTTCCGTCAGACGGAGACGCTGGGCAGGAACGAGCTGCACGACGCGTACACCCTGCGCGCGTTCAACTGCTGGGAGAAGGACCGCTATGAGACGCATACCTTCTCCATGCGCACAGCGACCGCAGAGGATTTGGAGAAGAAGCCGCTTGAATAAACAGATCGCATGATGACCAAATAGGATCAATCGCCGGAGAACCCCGAGCGCGCACTTTGATGGGTTCCCCGGCGATTTTGCTTTGTTGATCTCCATGGAAGCCTTGATGGCGAAGGATGCTGACAGCCTATTTACGAACTGCCTGTCATGGATTATAATGGGGCCGGATATCCCTGTCAGGCATCTTATTTCTTCTGCTCCAGATTCATTCTGTCATTTCGGAGGCCACCCATGGCAAACCTGATCACCTGCATCCGCATCCTCTGCGCCGCTGTGCTGGCGTTTCTGCCCGCCCTGTCTCCAGCCTTTTATGCGGTGTATCTTTTGGCGGGCGCGACGGACATGATCGACGGCGCCGTCGCACGAAGGACGAACACCGTCAGCGCCCTGGGGGCGAGGCTGGATACGCTTGCGGACTTCGCGTTTGCCGCCGTGTGTCTCGCGAAGCTGCTGCCGCTGTATGCGCCGCCGCGCTGGCTGCTCGTGTGGATTGCCCTGATCGCCGCCGTCAAGCTCGTCAATGTGATCTCCGGATGGGTGCTCGAGAGGCGGTTTGTGGCTGTCCACTCGCGGATGAACAAGCTGACGGGGCTATTGCTGTTCCTTCTCCCGCTCGTCCTTCCCGTCGTCGGGCTTCGGTTCGCCGGCGGCGCGGTCTGTCTGATCGCCACGTTTGCTGCGGTGCAGGAGGGGCATTTCATCCGCACGGGCAGATGCGATGAATGACCCTGTATGAAGGTGGCGTGAATCATGAAAGCGTATGCAATGAGGGTGCCGTAAAATATGCCTTTCATCGGCAGGTCTGTCTGATCAATCAAAAGCACATGACCCGGATGCCGGGCATGTGCTTTTGGGTATGCGGATGTTTCTTTATCAACGGTTCTTCCAGTACGCGCTGGTGCCGACGCCGCCCGGCCAGTCAAACGCCGCGTCCGCGTCCTGCCAGGTCTTCTCGCTGATGACGGCCTCGCCCCGCGCCTCGCTCAGCGCGAGCGCTCTACTAACGAAGTCGACGATGAAGTTCTTGTCCAGCGTCATCTGCAGGCAGATGAGGTGCGCCATGATCGGGCAAGTTTCGGCCATGCCGCTGTCCATGAACAGCCTGCGCATGGGTCGGATGTCATAGTCGGTGTAGAAGGGGCGAAGGAAGGTCTGTCCCTTTTCGATCGTCAGAATGGCATACGGCGCGGTGCCGGGCACGCCGTCGTCCATGCAGCCGACGCTGCCGATGGAGTCGATGGTCAGATTGCCCATCTGGATGTGCGTCGGGTTGTGTCCGTGGCCGCAGAAGATGTGCGTCGGCTTGTCGCAGGTTTTCTTGCGCAGCAGGGGCAGCGCCTTTTCTGCGTCAAACACGGGGAAGCGGTCGTCCTCCGGCAGGGCATGGGTGAAGATCGCGCCTTCCAGCTCCAGCGCCTTGGGAAAGGTGATCTCCTCGCGCGTGAGCAGGGATGCGTTCCAGCGAAGGGACGCAAAGTTGGCCCCGGCGTAGCCCGGATCGCCCGCCATCGCGGAGAGGATGTAGCGCTCGTGGTTGCCGTGCAGGCAGGTCACGTTTTCCGCCTTGAGCAGGGCGAGCGTCTCTCGCGGGCAGGGTCCCAGGTTCACCTGGTCGCCAAGAGAGAGGATCATGTCCGGACTGTGCTTCTTGATGGACTTCAGTACGGACTCGAGCGCGATGATGTTGCTGTGTTCATCGGCGATCAGTGCAATGCGCATTGTCGGCCTCCTGTGCGGTAAAATTGAAAGACGTCTTGTTCTGTGCTATAATTCTGTACAGAACTTGTCATTTCCTTGTTTCACGTGAAACATTTCGCCCCGCGCGCGGCGGCCGGCATTGTTTCACGTGAAACAATCGGGGGAGGGGAACGCGCATGAGGATCGTCACCGCCAGGCCGCACAGGCTGCTCGGGGAGATTGTGGAGCGCATCGGCGCGCTCGCCGGGGAGGGGAAGCGCTGCATGCTGCTCGTGCCGTCGCAGTTCACCCTGCAGGCGGAGATCGAGGTGATGGCGCGGCTGAACCTGACCGGCACGTTCCTCATCGATGTGCTCTCGCCGGGCAGGCTGCAGGGGCGCGTGTTTGAGCGTGCGGGCCAGCCGGACCGCGTGATCTTCGATGAGCGCGGCAAGTGCATGGTGCTCAGCGGGATTATCGAGGAGGAGAAGGAGAATCTGACGGTATACCGCAGCGCAGCGGAGAACGGTGCGCTCGGCCTGGCGAAGAAGCTGTCCGCGCTGATCGCGGATTTCAAGCGCAGCGGGAAGACGGCGCAGGAGATCCTGCTGAGCCTTCGTGCGATGGACGACGCGCAGCGAGCAAGGCCGTCCGCGAAAAAGCTCGCCGATGCCGCGCACATCTACGCCATCTATGAGGAGAAGATGCGCGGAAAGCTCTGCGACGCGGAGGACGTCTCCCAGGAGATGCTCGATCGCATGGAGCGTTCCGGCGTGCTTCATGGTCAGAACCTGTTCGTGTACGGCTTTGACATGATCACCCCGGCGTTCGCCGGCGAGCTCGTGCAGATGGCTGCGCTGGCGGATTCGCTCACCCTGGCGGTAGAGACGGACGACAACGGCGCGCCGGACGGCAGGCTGTTTGCGCCGGTGAATTTCTCCATCGACCGGCTGTGCGCGCTGGCCGCAGAGCGGGGCGTACAGGTCAGCCGGGAGCGGGTCGAGCAGCCCCTGAGCGCACCGCAGGACATTCAGCTGCTCGAGCGCGCGCTCTTTGCGCTGGGCGCGCCCGCGTCGCAGGAGGCGCCGGCGCACATCGAGCTGCATGCGGTCAGCTCCATGCTGCAGGAGGTGCACCTGGCAGGCAGCCGGATACGGCGGATGATGGCGGCGGGGGAGGACACAGCGCAAATGGCCGTGGTCTATCCCAGGGAAAGCGGCTATGCCCCGCTGCTGGCGGGCGTGCTGCCGCTCTACGGCGTGAGCGCTTATATCGCGGAGAAGCGCGCGGCGGGCGCGCACCCGCTTTGCAGGTTTGTGACGGCAAGCCTGGCGGTCGTCTCCGGCGGATGGCGCGCATCGGACGTGGTGGAGGTCGTGCAGTCCGGCTTCATCCGGCTGGAGCAGGAGGAGGCCGACGCGCTGTGCGCCTATATCGAGGGCATGGACGTGCGCGGGGAGGCGATCAGGCGTCCGTTTGCCTACGTCCGGGACGGCGGCGAGGAAGCGCTTGAGAAGCTCAACGCCAGCCGGGAAAGGGTGGTCGCGCCGCTTGCCGCGCTGCAGCGGGCGCTGAGGCGGGCAAAGGATGCGGACGAGACGATCGCGGCGATCTTGTCTCTTTTGGAGGAGGTCTATGCGCTCGAGACGCTTGAGGCGCAGCGGGCGGCGCTGACCGAGGCCGGGCTCATGAGCGAGGCGGAGGACTGCGCGCAGGTGTGGAACCGGCTGATGGAGACGCTCGATCAGCTCCACACGCTGCTGGGCGAGGGCAAAGCGCCCACGAAGGTCGTGCTCGGGCTGCTGGAGAGCGGCCTGTCCGCGCTGGAGCTTTCCGCGCTGCCGCCGGCGGACGGCTCGGTGATCTGCGGCGAGATCGGCAATGTGCGCACGGGCGAGGTGAAGACGCTCTTCGCGCTGGGCATGAATGACAGCCAAGGCGCTTCCGGCGGTGGGCTGTTCACCCCGCAGGAGCAGGAGGAGGCGGAGCGCGAGACCGGCGCGTACCTGGGCATGAGCCCGGCGGAGCGCGCGGCGCTTTCGCAGCTGGACGAGCTCAAGACGCTCACCGGCTGCACGGAGCGCCTGATCGTCTCCTATGCGCTCGCGGACGAGACGGGGCGCGCGCTGCGCGAGGGCGCGGCGGTGCAGGCGATGAAGCGGCTGTTTCCGGCGATGCCCGTCTATGGCGGCGTGGCCAGCCATGAGCGCGAGGCGATGCTCTGCGCACCGGACAGCGCGCTGGAGGCGCTGAGCGTGGCGCTGTCCGCAGAGGCAGACGGCGGCGAGAAGCTCAGCGAAGCGTATGCGCAGGCCTACGCAGCGCTGAATCAGAGCGGGCAGGGCAGGGAAAAGCTGCTGGGCGTCACGCGCGGGCTGGGCAGCGGCGCACAGAAGCGGCTGGACGGCGCGCAGGCGCGCGCGCTCTACGGCAGGCCGGTGATGAGCGTGTCCCGGCTGGAGACGTTCGCGCAGTGCCCGTACAGGCACTTCATCCGCTACGGCCTCTCGCCCAGGGATGCGCTGAAGCCCGGCGTGGACCGCGCGGAGCTGGGCACGCTGTATCATGAGGCGGCGGAGCGCTTCACGCGCGCCGTGACGAGCCTGCCGCAGTTCCCGGACGTGGACGAGGCGACGTGCGACGCGCTGATGGCGCAGGCCGTGGAGCCGCTGATTGAGGACTGGCGCAAATCCCCGCTGGGCGAGAGCGCGCGCGGCGCGGCGATCGCGCGGCGCATCGGCAGCACGGCCCGGCGCGCGGCGCGCAGCATCGTGTCGCAGTACGCGCAGAGCCGGTTTACGCCGCTGCGCTTTGAGATGGTCTTCGGCCAGAACGGCGTCGCGCCGATCATGCTGGAGCTGGCGGACGGCACGTTCGTCTATCTGCAGGGGCGCATCGACCGCATCGACGTGCTCGACGGCGAGACGAAGCGCATCCGCGTGATCGACTACAAGTCCGGCACGAAGAAGTTCGATCCCACGATGGCCTACTACGGCATCCAGCTGCAGCTGCTCCTGTATCTGGCGGCGGCGATGGCGCAGATGCCGGGCGCGCAGGCGGCGGGCTTCTTCTACTGCCGCATCGCCGATCCGACGGTGAAGACCGAATCGCGCGTGAAGGAGGAGGTCGAGCGCCAGATCGCCAGGAAGCTCTCACTGGCGGGCGTGTCGCTTGCCGATGTGGAGGTGCTGCGCGCGCAGGACGAGCGGCACGCGGCGATGATCACCCGGGAAGGAAAGCCCAGCGGGCTGTACCGAGCGTCGATGACGGACGAGGCGGGCATGGACGCGATGCTCGCCTTCGCGAAGAATAAGGCAACGGCGCTGGCGGGCGACGCGTATGCGGGCGTGATCGACGACGCGCCGGCCGCATACGGGACATACAGCGCCTGCGCATCCTGCGATTACAGCGCGGTGTGCGGATTCGATCCGACGGTCAAAAAGCGCAGGCGGCTGAGCAAAAAGAGCGTCGAGGACCTGAAATAATTTTACTACCACAGTAGTATTGACAGATTCTTACTACTGTGGTAGTATTTGTATACGTCATGACAGAGGTACACAAGCGATCAAAGGAGAAGGATGCATCCGTGAAACTGTTTGATTCCGAGCTGAAGGTGATGGACGTGCTCTGGCGCGAGGGAGATCTCCCGGCCAAGGCCATCGCCAGGAAGCTCACCGAGGAAATTGGATGGAACGTGAACACCACCTACACGCTGATCAAGCGATGTATCGCCAAGCAGGCCATTGAGCGCAGCGAGCCGGGCTTCATGTGCCGCGCGCTGGTGAGCAAGGAGCAGGTGCAGCAGGAGGAGACGCAGGAGCTGATCGACAGGGTGTTCGACGGCTCGGCGGACAAGCTCTTCGCCTCGCTCCTGGGCGGCCGGCGCGTGAGCCGGGAACAGCTCGAGCAGCTGCGCAGGATGATCGACGAGATGGACTGAAAAGAGGACAGCTATGTCTCTTGTGGAAAGGAGCCTTTGCGCCGGCGCGGTGATCGCGCTGACGGCGCTGCTGCGCGCGGCGTGCAAGGACCGCATGCCCAGGCGCATGTTTATCGCGCTGTGGGATCTGGCCGCGCTGCGGCTGCTTGTGCCGCTCTCGCTGCCGTGGGCCTATGCGCCGCGGGCGCTGATGAGCGTCTGGCTTTCCAGCGGGCAGCAGCAGACCGGGCAGGTGCAGCAGATCGCGCACATCGCCACGGCTGTCACAGCGCAGACAACTGTCATGGACATGCCGGCGCAAGGCGCAGCCGCGCTGCCCTGGGGAAGCATCCTCTGGGTGACCGGCGCGCTGCTGCTCGCCGCGCATTTCCTGCGCGCCTACGTCGTGAGCCTCCGGGCGTTTGGGGAATCCCTGCCGGACGACGCGCCGCAGACCGCCGCGATCCTCAAAGGTTTTTCGCTGCACCGGCGCGTTTGCGTGCGGATAAGCGATCGCATTGGCGCGCCGCTGTCCTACGGCGTCCTGCGTCCTATGATCCTGCTCCCCCGGGGCATGGATCGTTCGGGCGATACGCTTTATCATGTGCTGCTGCATGAGCTGGAGCACATCCGGGCGCTGGATGCGGTGCGCAAGCTGATGCTGGCCGCCTGCGTCTGCGTGCATTGGGTCAATCCGCTCGTGTGGGTCATGTTCCTCCTCGCCAACCGGGACATGGAGCTGCTGTGCGACGCGCGCGTGCTGGAGCGTCTGGGCCGCGCGTCGCGACGGGACTATGCGATGACGCTGCTCGCGCTGGAAGCGCGCCGCAGCGGGCTGTCGCCCCTGGCCAGCAGCTTCAGCATGACGGCCATTGAAGAGAGGATGACGGCCATGAAGAACATGAAAAAGATGAGCGCAGCGTCCGTGCTGCTTGCGGCGCTGATGGTGCTGTGCGCCGGCGCAGCGCTGGCGACGGATGCGCCGAAGGAGACCCTCCGGATGGAAACGACGGATGGGTCTGGCGCTGCCGCCGGAGTCGGAGACGACGTCTCCGGGATGACGTTCTCGAAGGAAACCTATGACGCCTACTATGCACAGTACGCGCCCTACGGCCTGACGCTCGATGCGTCCGGGCGGCTTATGTACGAGGGGAAACGGGTGCGCTATTTTGAGGACATGTACCCCGTGGATCTTGACAGCAGCGCCGGAAGAGCCGTCCAGTTCAGCGACGGCGAGGTGGACGTGTACGCCGTGCGCGACCTGACCGGGCCCATCCTGCGCCATCCGGACGGATCGTTTGACCCCAGCGGCAGGCTGACGGGCCTGCGCGCCGCCACGCAGGAGGAGTTTGACGCGCGCACGCAGAGCATGGCAACGGACGACGAGCGCGCGGTCATCAGCCAGTCCTCGCAGGCGTTCAGCCAGATCACCATCGAATCGGACGCGGTCGTCGAAGAGCAGTCACCTGTATATGTGTTCACCGTGACGGACGAGAGCGGCGCGCAGTCCATCGAGCTCTCCGACGGGCTGAATATCGTCTGGTGGACGGCGGAGGAATACGAGGAGTATGTGGAGCAGCAGCGCGAGGGCATGGCGCAGCTGGTCGCCGAGGGCGCAAGGGCGTGGACAAGCAGCGACGGCTGGTTCGTCTGGACGCAGGAGAAGATGGACGAGGCCATGGCGCTCTATGAGCAGACGCTTTCGGAGATCCGCAGCGGCGTACGCGTCTCCCGGACGGTCAACGGCTCGGATGACGTGGTCATTCGCGAAAGCCTGAGCGGCAATCAGGCGCTCTCTCTGAGCCTTGACGATCAGAGCGTGTCGGTCTATATTCAGTCTGACGGCGGCGAAGCCGGAAAATAGCGCAAAACGCAAAGGAGTCGCGGCCATGGCCGCGGCTCCTTTGCTGTATCAGAAGAGATGATGGGAGGTCCATCCGGCTTTGGGTCAAGCAGGCTCAGAAGGGGTGGCCTCTCCGCTGTCCGGTTTTGCGGTCGGAGCCTGCGTCGGCTCCGGCTTGGACGTGGGCTCCGGCGCGGCGGTCGGCTCCGGCGCAGCCGTGGGCCCCGGCGTGGCGGTCGGCCTGGGCGTGCGGGTGGCGCGCGGCTTGCTGGTCTTGGCCGCGCCGGCGCCGATGGTCAGGCGCTGCTCCTGCGGCTCCACGCTGCCCTCGATCCTCTGCTCGGCGAGCACGACGACCGGCTGGCCGTTGTCCACGATCTGGATGAACGTCTTGCCGCGCTGCATGGGCAGCTCGTCGCCGTTTTCATCGAGGAAGACCATGCGGTTTTGGAGGTTCTTCGTCTCGGTGCAGTCGCGCACCCAGGCGCCGCGGATGTATTTTCCATTCTGGAAGATTTCGCATACGCCCTGGCCGTTCAGGCGGATCACCGGGCGGGAGGGATTGCCGCTCGCCCAGGAGATGTCCGTGCGCAGGACGATCACATTGGCATAGGCGCAGGCCTCGCCGGTATTGCCGTCGATGTACGGCTCGCCGTTGCGGTAGCGGTCATACAGGCCGGTGGCTGCGTTGTACTGATAGGCGCTGACGTAGGCCGGGCTGGTCTGCTTGTAGCTGATGATGACGCCACCCACGTCCTCGCCGCGCGTCAGGGCCTCGTCGGTGAAGAGGAAGGGATGGAGATTCGCCTCCGCCAGCTCGCCCGAGAGCACGGCGTTCATGTCCATGCGCACGTTGTACGGCGCGACGTGGCTCTGGTCGCTGGAGCGCGGGAACCACTGGCTGTTTTTGGTCATGCCGTTGAGGTACTCGGGCGAGGCGAACTTTTTGCGGGCGCTGTTGGCCGTTACCCAGTCCTTGACGTTGTTGCTGTCGCGTCCGCCCTGATAGCCGTAGAAGCAGTAGGTGCCGCCCCACATCTCGCGCAGGGAGGCCATCGGCACGCGCGCAGAGCGGATCGGGCCGGCGGAATCGGGATGCTCGGTCAGAAACAGCGCGAGCGAGCGGGTGGAGCCGTCCGCCTGGATGGGCAGCTCGTAGATGAGATCCGCCGAGGCGACGCCCCAATGCGGGAGCGCGCGCGGATGCGTGTCGATGTTGGCGAGCACCAGCCTGGCCTCGCCGGAGAACGGCTCGCCGGTCAGCGGGCTTTCGCCGTCCACGACCGGGTTTTCCGCGGGCACGCGGACGGTGATCTTCGATGAGCCGTAGTCCTTCGCCTTGCCCAGCTGCTGGGCGGTTCCGGAGGCGTTCAGGCCGCTGGCGGAGAAGTCCGCGGCGCAGGCGGGCAGGGCAATCGCCAGCGCGGTCATCAGCGCCAGCAGCGTGCAGATCAGCTTGTTCATGTGGAAAGGTTCCTCCTTTGAGCATTTCGTCTTGTCATCGGCTGTACACTGATCTATTGTATCTGACGGAGGAAACCTGACAGAAATTTCAGAGAAAGCGGCTTTGCGCCCGCGCTGGCGTGAAATTTGTATTTTTTACAAAAAACGTCGGATTCGGGAAAGAATGTCAGGAATGGCACGTTAAATGATATAGAATACATAGATAAATGATCCGGTATACGACAGCAGCCCCGCGCAGACGGAAGGAGGAATTCCCCCGATGATCCCTCGAGCAGCACAGATCATGGAAAAACTTCTCGGAAAGGCGCCGCAGAAGCAGGAGCCGCCGCGCAGGCGCGCCCCGGCCAACACGACCACAAGCATGCGCGCGCTGACGGATCTGGGCGAGAGCATCGCCGCGAGCGTGCATGTGATCGAGGCGTCCCAGCGGCTGTACCTGTGCGTGGCGATGGAGCCCAAGCCCGACGCGCTGGCGGCGCAGATGGAGCGGGACAGGCGCATGGCGGCGGGGATGTTCGAGGTGGACAGGACGTGGAGCGCCGCCGAGGTCAACAAGCGCTGGGCGAAGGAGGCCGTGCTCACCGACGCGGACGGCTGTCCTCTGCATGGCGCGATGAACGGCGCGCGCGGCATGACTGACGCCGGCGCGAAGGAGGTCTTCTTTGAGTTCAACGCGCTGGACGCGTATCCCGAAAGGATGTACCTGAGCAACGGGAGGACCCGCGTGCGGGTGAAATAGGAGCTGCGGGCATAGCAAAGCAATTTATACCAATTTGTGCCTGAATTCTTACTTTGCAAATCGAAATCGTTTCAATCGTAGGCTGCTATGCAGCCTGCTCTGAAACTACGTTTTTCTGATATGATGGGAGACGTTGGGCTGCCGCCCAAACCTGCCTGAGGGATTCATCCCTCAGACTCCCTTCTTCGCTTCGCGTGTATAGAAGCAATTCAGGATGAAATCCGTATAAGAAAGGTCCATGCCTTGAGATTCAAAGCATGGACCTTGTTGTCGTCTGAGCTTACTTGCCCGGCGTGAGCAGATTGCGCGCCTCAAAGCCCTTGGAGAGGTTGCCGGAGAGGCGGAGCTGACCGGTGAGGAAGAGCTTGTCGGTGGTGACAAAGCCGCGGGCCATGGCCAGCAGGTTGTCAAAGCTGCACTCGATGAATGCCTCGGCGTCCGGGCGCGGCTCGGGGCGCACAGCCAGCTCGCCGTTCGCGAATTCGACGTGGAAGAAGCCGGCGCCGCGGCCGACGATCTCGATCTGAATCACGCGGTGATAGTCCTTGCGGATCTTGTCGGCGTGGCGGTACTTGTTGATGCGGTCGTTCTCCTCGTAGCAGTGCTTGAGCTGCTCGTAGGCATCCTGGAAGGAGATGTACTCGCCCGCGCCGGTGCTGCCGCAGATGTCGGTGTACATGGACTGGTACTGCTGGGCGCTCTTGTCCCAGGAGAAGTCCTTCTCCATGCAGCGCTTGCGCAGCTTGTCAAACATCTCCTCGTTGCTGAAGTAGAGCTTGACGGCCTCCTGGATGGCGAGGTAGAGGTCCTTGGCCGTGTAATCCGCAAAGGCGAAGCCGTCGCCGATGCCGTCAAAGTCCTTGTAGGCGCGCACGGAGTCCTTGAGGCCGCCGGTCTCATGGACGATGGGCACGGTGCCGTAGCGCATGGCCATCATCTGGGACAGGCCGCACGGCTCAAAGCGGGAGGGCATGAGGTACATGTCCGCGCCGGCGAAGATCTTGCTGGCCATCGGCTCGTTGTAGTCGCTGGAGAAGCCGAGCTGGCCGGGCCAGTTCTGCTTGGCCCAGTTGAAGTAGTCGATGTACTTCTGATCGCCCTGGCCAAAGACGATGAGCTGCACGCCCATCTCCATCAGCTGCGGCAGGATCTGCTTGATGAGCTCGATGCCTTTCTGCTCGACCAGGCGCGCGACGCTCGCCAGCAGCGGCCATTCCGGCTCCTCGGAGAGGCCGAACATGCGCTGGATCTCGCGCTTGCACAGCGCCTTGCCGGAGCGGTCGCGGGAAGAGAATTTGTAGGGGATCAGCGGATCGATGGAGGGATCGTAGTGCGCCACGTCGATGCCATTGAGGATGCCGTAGAGCTTGTGGTTCACCATGTCCACCACGCCCTGCAGGCCCATGCCGAAGGTGGGATGGTGCAGTTCGCGCGCGTAGGTCGGGGAGACGGTGGAGACCGCGTCCGCCATGAGCATCGCGCCCTTCATCAGGTTGATGTCTTTGCGGCCCTCGAACTCGTAGCCCAGGCCGCCGTCATACCAGCCCCACGGCAGGCCGAAGGTGCCGGTCAGCTCGCTGCTGCCGAACTGGCCCTGATAGGCGATGTTGTGGATGGTGTAGACGCTCTTGATCGGCTTGAGCTCGTCGCGCAGCACGGCGTCGTTCTTGAGGTAGATGATGGACAGCGCCGTCTCCCAGTCGTTGCAGTGCAGGATGTCCGGGACGAAGGTCAGCTGGCCGATCAGATCGACCACCGCGCGGGAGAAGAACGCGAAGCGCAGCGAGTCGTCGCCATAGCCGTACAGGCGCGGACGATGGAAGAAGTGCTCGTGCTCGATGAACCAGACGGTCACGCCGTTCAGCTCTCCGCGGAACAGGCCGTACTCGATCTGGCGCTCGCCCAGATAGCAGGTGCACTTCTTGACGAACTGGATCTCGTCCTCAAAGCGGTCGCGGGTCATCTTGTAGTACGGGACGATGATCTCGATGTTGTCGCCGGCCTGCTTGAGGGCCGGGGGCAGGGAGAACGCCACGTCCGCCAGACCGCCGGATTTGCTGAAAGGCGCACATTCGCTGGTGACAAACAGAATGTTCATGGGGAAGGTCTCCTTTCGTGGTGGATAGATGTTCAAATCCAAAGTGATCCTGCTTGGATGATTACCTGTTTTTCATGAACTCGATGATCGCCTTCGCCGCGCAGGCGCTGCCGCCCGTCTCGCGCATGATGCGCGCCAGCCTCTGCGCGTTCTCGCGGTAATGCGGCTCCGTCATCAGGCGCGTCAGCGCGTCGCGCAGCGATTCTTCCGTCGTCTCGGCGCGCACCATGCTTGTGCTCGCCACGCCCAGGCGAACCATCTGCCGCGCGGTGAGCTGCTGCTCGTCCATCTGCGGGATACACACGCACGGCACGCCGTAATACATGGCCTCCATCGCGCTGCCGGTGCCGGCGTGGGTGATGAAGTAATCCGCGTGATCGAGCACGTCCAGCTGCGGCGCAAAGGGCATGAGCGTGACGTTTTCGGGAATCTCGCCCAGGTCCTCGGGCCGCAGCGCCCTGCCCAGCGCGCACAGGACGTTGATCTCCATATTCTTAACGATCGGGAAGAGCATCTGATAGAATTCCGGCCAGTTGTTGAACAGCGAGCCCAGCGACGTGTACAGCAGCGGCCGGCCGTTCTTCGGCGGCTGCCAGGTGCCGTTTTCAGGCCGGGGGCCGATCTGCGCGCCGGCGAAGAGGAAGTCGTCGCCGAACGTCTCGCCGCCGGGCTGGAAATCGCGCGTCAGCGTGGAGATGTTGAAATTGCCCCTGGCCTCGAAGATCTCATAGAGATCCATGTGCCTGACGCCGTACTGGCGGGTGAACCTCTCGGCGATCCTGCGGGCCGCGGCGCGCGCGGGATGCGCGTCGGTATACTCCGGCCAGAAGCGGCAGATGGAGAACTGCTCGCACGGGGCGAAGCTGGTGAACACCATCACCAGCGGCAGGCGCAGCCTCGCGGCGACCAGCCGTCCGGCCAGGGCCAGCTCGTCCGCGATGACCACGTCCGGCTGGAACGCTTCGCACGCGGGCAGGATCGTATCGATCACGCCGTCCGCCTCACCCAGAAAGACGAGCGGCAGCCCGGCGATAAAGTCCTGGCCGCATTCGACGCTGTCGTCCTTGGCGGCGACGGCGGGAATCGGGCAGAAGGCGGCGCCGGTCTGCTCCACCTGCGCGCGGATGCTTTCCGGTGCGAAGTAGAGAACCTCCACGGCGCGGGACACGAGCTCGCCGACCATCGGCAGGGACGCCAGCACATGGCCGGCTGCGCCGACGGGAATATACACTGCCTTCATACGCATGCTCCTCATATCGGGATCAGGTACGCCAAAGAGAACTTCCTGTGCAGAAGTTCCTGTCAATATTTTATGGGGATTCGATAAAAAAGTCAACGATTCTGAACAAAAAGAAGCGGGTCAATCGACAAAAGTTTTTCGCGGCTTTGCGGACGCGGCAAGGGAAAACGCCCTGACCGCGCGTCAAAAAGGCAGACACGCTTCGCAAACTGTCTGTTGCAATCGAGCGCGTTTTGCTTCATAATGGCGCTGAAGGATCAAATGCGTGAAGAACCCGCTGCATCGGAAAGGAAACACATTCATGCGCGCTGAAGTGGAGAGCTACGTTCTGCTGTTTTTTGCCTGTGCCTTTTTGGGATGGATCATGGAGGTGACCTGCAAGCTCGTGCAGTTCCGCCGCTTCATCAACCGCGGCTTTCTGATCGGCCCGTACTGCCCGATCTACGGCTTCGGCGCGGTGCTGATCTGCCGTCTGCTCTCGCGGTTTTCGGGCGCGCCCCTGGCGGTCTTTGCGCAGGCGCTGGTCGTGTGCGGCGCGCTGGAGTATGTGACCAGCTATGTCATGGAAAAGCTGTTTCACGCGCGCTGGTGGGATTACAGCCAGAAGCCGTTCAACCTCAACGGGCGCGTCTGCGCCGGCACGCTCATCCCGTTCGGCCTGATGGGCCTGGTGATCGTCTACTGGGTCAAGCCGTTCTTCTTCGGCCTGTTCGGCGCCGTGAACGCGCAGGTGAGAAGCGTCCTGTGCGCAGTGCTGTCCTGCATGCTGCTGGTCGATCTGGTCGTCTCCACGAGCGTCCTGGGCAAGATCCGCTCCGTCGCCAACCTCAGCCATGCCGACGATACGGAGAGCATCACGCTGGCCGTCCGGGAGAAGCTGATCGAGCAGGGCAGGCTCGTGCGCCGCACGCTGCGCGCCTTCCCGTATGCCAAGCTGTACAGCAACCGCCTGCTGGCGGACATGAAGGAGCAGCGTCTGCGCCTGAAGGCGGAGGCCAGGAGGAAGAAGGCGGAGCTGCGAGAGGAGATCAACAGCCGCGAGGAAAAGCTTCGCCAGGAGCTTCGGCGGATCAAGGCCAACCGGAAATAACAAAAAGCTGCGGGAGAGCTTGCTTGCCCGCAGCCTTTTTTGCCATATAGGATCTTGTGGAAGGGACCGTACAGCGGGCACGGCCCGCTTGTCTGTCATTTCATGCCGCCCCGCAGCGCGCGCGGCCCGTATTTCCGAAGAATATCCTTGATCCTGTCCGTCACAAACGCGACGCCCAGGGAGAAAAAGATGCCCGCGAGCAGGTACAGCACGTCCCACTCGCTGCGCCCGCCCGGCGCGTAGTTGTAATGGCTGGCGGTGCGGAAGCTCCTGACCGAGAAATCCGCCGCGCCCACGCCCAGCACATTCAGCATCAGGAACACGCTGTTGAGCGCGAAGAAGCCCATGAAATGGTGCATCATGATGTCGAACGTGTGGCGGCTGGCGTACAGCGCCAGGCGGCTTTTCGCCACATACGGCGCGAGCAGCCGCGCCACGCGCAGGAAGAACGCGATGGCCAGCGCGCCGCCGAAGTACACGCCGAACGCCCCGCAGGTGAAGTAGGTGCAGGAGGAGAGCAGGTACGCCAGGTTTTCATAGCGCACGCACAGCAGCGCGCGCAGGACGACAAGGCCGATCAGATACGGCGCGGTGGGCAGCGTGTCGTGCTGTTCGAGCCTTCTGCGGTAGAGCTGGCCGCCGGCGTAGCCCGGCAGCAGGATCAGCGTGCGGGACAGAAACAGCGGCAGCACGTCCTGGCGGCCCGCGTGGCACAGCTCCACGGCGGCGCTGCCCAGCAGCAGGCAGAGGGCGAACGTCACAATCTCGTTGTCTTTCCAGCACGCCTTTGCCGCGCGGCGGAGGAGGCTGTACATCACCTGCGTCAGAAACAGCGGGAAGATGAACCAGGCGCCGAGGTTCCAGACGAAGTGCTCGCCATCGACGAGGGGGGCGAGCAGCAGCGTGTACGGGCTCAGCGGCGCGCCGATTTCAAACCCGCCGAAGCGGCGAAGCAGCGCCGCGCCCACGCCGTAGACGGCGTTCCAGGCATACAGCGGCACGAGCAGCCGTTTGGCGCGCGCGGCCAGGTCGGCGAGCACGCCGCCGTGAAACCGGAAGAAATACCCGGCGCCGAAGGCGAAGAGCATCAGATGAAAGGAGTAATACCGGAACAGGCCGCCCATGGAGAACATGTCGCCCAGCGTCGTGTGCCCGTCCACGACGAGCACGATGGCGATCAGGTACAGCGCGCGCAGGACCATGTTTTCTCCCTCGCGGGGGGAAAGACGATTTGTCATGACTCACCTCATCAGCGTCTAAAACAGAGTAAACTTTGAATCCATTCCTGCATATTGCACAGGCGTTTTTCGCCCGGTCAAAGGAAGAAATCACAGCGGATATGCCCGAAAAAAACAAGTCATTATTTGAAATTTTTCGGATGAAAAACGATCTAAAAATGAAAAAATAGTGTTGATATCTGCAAAATACATCATTTTTGTCAGTAGACGATCAGAAAATCAACCGTATACTTAAAGTAACAGGCTGAATCTAGCTGAATTCTGTAAACAGCTGGCTTAGGAGGTGTCAATATGGTCAAGTTTGGTGAGCGTCTCAAAGCTGCACGCACAGCCAAACATATGAGCCAACAAGCCCTGGCGGATGTGATCGGAAAGAGCCTCAATACCGTCGGACTTTATGAGCGCGGTCTCAGGCAGCCGAGTCTTGAAACACTGTGTCTTCTGGCCGATACGCTGGATGTTTCCTGTGATTATCTGCTGGCGAGAACGGAAGCAAAGAAGACGACAAAGATGTCGGATGCCGCTGATGAAGACCTGGCGATGCGTGTCTCCAGGATCGAGAACCATCTGGGCCTCGACTGATCGGCACACGATCGAGCTTGATAAGAAAAAGCGTCGCGCTGCGGCGCTTTTTTAGTTCTCAGGAAATTGCGCAAAATACCGTACAGCGGGCACCGAATGACTTGACTTTGTAAAGCTGTTCGGAAGTGGGAGCGGGCACGGCCCGCATTTTTATCGCATGGGAAACTGCGCAGCCAATCGTACAACGGGCACCGAATGGCTTGATTCTGCAAAGCTGTTCGGAGGTGGGAGCGGGCACAGCCCGCGGGTCACGCCTTGCCGTCCTGCTGTCCGCCCTTTTTGACCACAGCGTCCTCCATGTTCAGCCGGTGATGGCGCTTGCGCGGCGGCGTGATCTGGTAGAGGCGGTAGCGCTCGCGCACGTCGGCGATCTCCGCCTCGCTGGCGGCATAGGCGCGCTGATGCATGACGAGCATGCCATTCTGCGCGCGCTTGAAGTGCATCTGGCCAAAGGCCATGCCGTGCGCGGGGCAGCGGGAGAGCGCCATGTATTTTTCGCGCCCGCTGTCAAACCAGGGCGTGTCAAACGCCGTGCGCCGCCCGCATTTGGGGCAGGCGATGTTCATGAGCCGGCCGTCCGCCAGCGCGTCGGTCTGATAGACGTACTGGGTGGGCAGGGAGAGCAGGACGCTCGCGGCGATGCGCGCCTCCTTTTCGAGCGTCGCATGAAGCTGCGCGCGCCTGTCCTGCGGCAGGGCCGCGACGGCTTCGTCGATGGAGCAAAGCAGCGCGGCGGTGCACTGCGCATCGTACACGGCGCGGTGCGCCGGAACCTCGAGGACGATATTCTGGTGCTCCATCGCGGCGTGCAGGTTCATCTGCTGCGCCAGGGTGCCCAGGCACGCGCTGCCGAACACCAGCTGCGCGTCAATCGGCGGCTCAAAGGGCATGGGACACTGATGGAAGGCGGCGTTGCGCCGCAGCACCGGGAAGTCGTCCCGGCCCCAGGTCACCAGCTGCGCGTCCCCGCCGCACCAATGCACAAAGTCGGCAAATACGTCGGCAAAGGGCTGGCCGCCGGCGAGCTCCTCCTCGGTCATGCCGGTCACCTTTTTGATGTGCTTGTCCAGGCGCTTGTAGAGCCTGGGCTGAATCAGCCGGGAGAAGGTATCCACGACGTGATACTCCCTGTCCACGCGGCATGCGCCGATCTCGATGATCTCGTGCGGCATGCGGTGGTTCGGGTTATAGCTGCTCTGGTTCCACTCCAGATCAAAGACGATGAGATGGCGGCACGCGCCGCTTGAAAGAGAAAACATGGTCCACATCCTGTTCAAAGTTCCTGTGCATCCTATTGTAACGCATCACGGCGCTTTTTCATAGAGGGGAAATCCTTGAATCCGACACCGATTTCTGCTATCATCTGAGTATCGCAAAGCGGGCCGTGCCCGCCCCCCTCTTCCAGGCAGCCGGATCAAACCGGGCTGCCTCGTGCCCGCTGCACGATTCCTTGTGTTTTCCTATGAGCGAACAAAGGGGAATGCTTCATGAACCTGTTTGATATTCTGGGGCCGGTGATGGTCGGCCCCAGCTCCTCCCACACGGCGGGCGCGGTGCGCATCGGCCGCATGGCGCGCAGGCTGCTGGGCGAGGGCACGCCGCAGATGGCGAAAATCGCGCTCTCCGGCTCCTTTGCCGCGACGGGCCAGGGCCACGGCACGGACCGCGCGCTCATCGCGGGCCTGCTGGGCATGCAGACGGACGACGAGCGGATTCCGGACAGCTTTGATATCGCGCAGGAGGCGGGGATGGCCTTCGTCTTCTCGTGCGTGAACCTGAGCGGCGAGCACCCGAACACGGCCAGGCTCGAGCTGACGGGCAGGAGCGGCAAGGCGCTGTCGATGATCGCCTCGTCCCTGGGCGGCGGGCGCATCATGGTGGTGGAGATGAACGGCCTGCGCGTGAGCTTTTCCGGCGACCTGCCCACGCTCATCGTGCAGAACCGCGACCAGCCGGGCCATGTGCGCGACGTATCGGGCGTGCTGGCGGAAAACGGCGTCAACATCGCGACGCTGCACCTGTATCGCGACTATCCCGGCGGAAACGCCGTCATGATCATCGAGACGGACAAAGTCGTGCCCGAGGAGAGCCTGGAGACGCTGCGGGCGATCCGGGGCATCACCGGCGTGACGTTCGTCTCCGCAGAGAAGGAGGGCTGAGCATGGCGATTGAATCCCTTGCGGCCCTGATGGAGGCCGGAAAGCGCGAGGATCTCTTTGACGTGATCGTGCGCAGCGACTGCGTGGAGCGCGGCGTCACGCCCGGCGCGTCCATCGCCCAGATGAGCGCGCTCTACGGCGCGATCCGGCAAGCGCAGGCGGGCTATGACCCCGCGCTGCGCTCGCGCAGCGGCATGGTCGGCGGCGACGGCGCGAGGATGCGCGCCTACGCGGCGTCCGGCAAGACCATCTGCGGCGAGTACATCGGTACGGTGCTGGCGCAGGCGCTGGAGATGGGCGAGAGCAACGCGTGCATGAAGCGCATCGTCGCCGCGCCGACGGCGGGCAGCTGCGGCGTGCTCCCGGCGGTGCTGCTGCCCTATCAGCAGCGTGAGGGGCTTCAAGACGCGGCGATGGTGCGCGCCATGTATGTGGCGGGCGCCATCGGCCAGGTGATCGCGCAGAAGGCGTCCATTGCGGGCGCGGCGGGCGGCTGTCAGGCGGAGATCGGCACGGCCAGCGCGATGGGCGCGGCGGCGCTGTGCTATCTGGCCGGCGGCAGCGCGGAGGCGGTCTGCCATGCGGCGGCGATGGCGATCAAGAGCCTGCTGGGCCTGGTGTGCGATCCGGTTGCGGGGCTGGTGGAGGTGCCGTGCGTCAAGCGCAACGCCGCCGGCGCGATGATCGCCATGTCCAGCGCGGATCTGGCGCTGGCGGGCATTCGCTCCGCCGTGCCGCCGGACGAGGTGGTGGGCGCGATGCGCGAGGTCGGCGACAGGATGGACGTCTCCCTGCGCGAGACGGGCCTGGGCGGCGTGGCGGCCACCCCGTTTGGCCAGGCCATCAGCGAGAAAATGAATACCATGATCTGAGGAAAGACAGGCGAACAGAATGATCAGGCTGATTGCGGACCTTCACACGCATACGCTGGCCAGCGGCCACGCGTACGGCACCATTCGGGAAAACGCGCAGGCGGCTGCGGAGAGGGGCCTGCGGATTCTGGGCATCACGGAGCATGGGCCGGGCATTCCCGGCACCTGTGACCCGATCTACTTCAACAACCTGCGCGCCGTCCCCCGGGAGCTCTTCGGCGTGCGCGTGCTGCACGGCAGCGAGGTCAACGTGCTGGAGGGCGGCGAGCTCTCCCTGCCCGAGCGCAACATCCGGCATCTGGACTACATCTCGGCGGGCATCCACATCCAGTGCTACAAGGACGCGGGCGCGGCGGGCAACACGAAAAACGTGATCGGCTGCATGGAGAAGAGCAGGAAGCTGCGCTTCATCACCCATCCGGACGACAGCCGCACGCCGCTTGATTACGAGGAGCTGTGCAAGGGCGCCCGGGACAACCATGTGGCGCTGGAGGTCAACAACAGCTCGCTGGTCGAGCCGGTCTTCCGGCTCAACAGCCGCGAGAACTACGCGGTCATGCTCGAGTGCTGCGAGAAGTACGGCGTGCCGGTGGTCGTCGATTCCGACGCGCACGATCCCAGCGCGGTGGGCCGGGTGGATCTGGCGCTTAAGATGCTCAGGGCCTACGGCTTTGACGAAAAACTCGTGCTCAATACCGATGAAAAGCGGCTGCTTGATTTCCTGCTGGTGGACTGATCCGGGCAAAAAGGAAAAAGCCAAAAAGACCGCCCATCCCTGTCTTGACAGTGATGGGCGGATAGCGTACAATGTAGGCAGATAGGCTGCTGCCCTACGGGTGGAGTTCTTCCACAACGGTCTGTCTATTGACCGACAAACCGCCAGCAGGTGCAACTGCGAGGCGGTTTTGCTTTATCGTCTGTTCTGCGTTCCGGCGATATATGCCGCGAAAACCAAACCGGCGACTGCGAGGATCATGTTCAGCAAAGTCACATTATCCATACGCATCACCTCCGCTTCTGTACGCCGTTGCGGAGGAAACCACCCGTAGAAACCTATCTGCCTACGCCGACAGCATATCACATGCCCGGCAGAAAGGCAAGCAGTGATTCTGCATGAAGTCCTGAGCCAACCAAAAAGGAACGTCCCTGCACAGAACGTTCCTTTTTTGATATTCGTTTTTATACTGCTTTGCGTCTAAAACCTTGCTTCGCAAATTAACCCCGTCTCAATCGTAGGCTGCTTTGCAGCCTGCTCTGAGACTGCTGTTTCTTAAT
>JBJEUH010000071.1:0-5348 GCA_051883735.1 Candidatus Ventricola sp. | reverse complement strand
TTTTGCGGTCTTGTTTCTTGCGCTGTTTTAAGCATGTTACTTTTCATAACAAAAATATCCGCGATCCAAAGGACGCGGACGGCAGGCCGGAGGCCAAACGGGCATACCTCCGGCGCAGATGCATTCCGTCTCCTTTTCAAATCGGGAAGGCTGCGCCGTTTCCGGCACAACCCTGAGTTAATCGCTTAACGCGGCCCTGTTTCCATAGCGTCCGCCTTAGGAAGCAGGGCTCGAAGACGTTATCATTTTATCGGTTTGAGGACAATCTGTCAAGAACATGGACACAGCGCCTCCTCATTTTCCCCTTTCTTTCGTCAATTCGCGATTGCAAGCGCCCGCCGTCCATGGTATCATACATGCATCACGCACGCAGGAGAGGAGCCCTATGGCAGCAAAGCAGATTTACCTGATCCGGCATGCGCTGCCGGACTACCCGCGCGGCGCAAAGATGTGCCTCGGGCAGAAAAACGACCTGCCGCTGAGCGCCGCCGGCCTCGAGCAGGCGCAGCGGCTCGGAGCGTTTTTCGCGGCGCTTCCGCTCGAGGCCGTCTACACGAGCCCGCTGCTGCGCGCCCGCCAGACCGCCGCGCTCGTCGCCGGCGGCCGGCCGCTTGTCGTGCTTCATGACCTCATCGAGCTCTACGGCGGCGAGTGGGACGGCCTGCCCTTTGAGGAGATTCACGCCCGTTATCCGCAGTACTTTGGCCGCGGCGCCAGCTTCTCCTGCCCGCCCGGCGGCGAAAGCGACGCACAGGGCCTTGCCCGTGCGCGCGCCGCGCTCGCCTACGCCGACGCGCACACGAAGGGATGCGCGGCCATCGTCGCGCATTCCGGCATCAACCGGCTTCTGCTGTGCGACCTGCTCGGACGCCCGCTGGTCGAAAGAAGGCAGATCGCGCACGACTACGCGGCGGTCTGCCTGCTGGAGGGCTCCGGCAGCAGCTGGCGGGTCAGGGACGTCTGCATCTCACGCTGAATTGCGAGGAAGTACGCATCATGAATCAGATCATTCTCTATGTGATGGCCGTGGGTGCGGTCATCGGCGGCATCGATCACATGCTCGGCAACCGTCTGGGCTTCGGCGCGCGCTTTGAGGAGGCCTTCCGGCTGCTCGGCCCCATCGGCCTGTCGATGGCGGGCATCATCTGCCTGGCCCCGGCGCTCTCGCAGGGGCTGGGCCGCGTCGTCGTCCCGCTGTTTTCAGCGCTCGGCCTGGACCCGGGCGTCTTCGGCAGCATCCTGGCCATCGACATGGGCGGCTACCAGATGGCCATGGATCTGGCTGCCGATCCGGTGATCGGCCGCTTCTCCGGCATCATCGTCTCCGCCATCTTCGGCTGCACCGTCGTCTTCACCATTCCGGTAGGGCTTGGCGCGGTGCGCGAGGCGGATCGCCCCTTCTTCACCCGGGGCATCCTGCTGGGGCTCGTCTCCATGCCGGCTGGCATTCTGGCGGGCGGCCTCGCCTTCGGCCTGTCCGCGGGCACGATCCTCTTTCAGACGCTCCCCATCCTGCTGATCTCGGCGGCGCTGTTCGTCGGGCTGATCAGGGCGCCCCAGGCCGTGGTGCGCGGCTTCGGCGTGTTTGCCAGGGGCGTTCAGGCGCTCGCCAGCCTGGGCCTGACGCTCGGCGCCGTGCAGTACATGACGGGCTTCTGTCCGCTGGGTAGTCTCACGCCGCTGACCGAGGCGATGGAAACCGTCTGCGCGATCGGCATCGTCATGCTCGGCAGCATGCCGCTGGCCGAGCTGGTGCAGCGGCTTTTGCGGATTCCGTTCCGGTGGATCGGCGAGCGCACCGGGCTCAACGAGGTGAGCACCACCGGCCTGCTCATCGGCCTGGTCAGCGTCACGCCCGCGCTGGCGATGATCCCCCGCATGGACAGCCGCGGCAAGGTGCTCTGCGGCGCGTCCGTGGTCTGCGGCGCGTCCGCATTCTCCGCGCACCTGGGCTTTGCCCTCAGCGCCGAGCCCGAGATGGCCGCGCCCCTGCTGCTTGCCAAGCTGCTGGGCTGCGCCGTGGGCGTGATCCTCGCGCTGGCGGCGACGCGGCGGGAGACGCGCGGCGCGTGAGGACGTTGGGGCTGCCGCCCCAAGCCCTGCCTGATGGATTTCATCCCTCAGACTCCCTCTTTCGCTTCGCGCTGATGAAAGCATGCTGACTTCAGCAAATCCGCCCCGGCCTATCAAGGCCGGGGCGGATTTCGTATCCGGTTATGTGCGTCTGATCCTCACCGTCTTGATCTCAAACGCGCGCAGCGCAAGCGCCACAGCATTTCCGGCCACAGGCAGCTCCTGCTGCGGGGTTTCCAGCATATCGCAGGCAAAGGCCTTTGCGGCCGGGAAGCCCAGCGTCAGCGTCGCCGCCGTCTGCGCGTGCTTGCTCTCGTACAGGCGCACGATCATGTCGCCGCTGCCGTCCTCGGCCAGCTTCACCGTGTCGATGATGACGTTCGGCGCGTCCACCTGCATCAGGCTGTGCGCCGGGCACTTGCCCGTCGCCTGCGTGAGCGGCACATTCAGCGCATAGCCCTCGCGCACCACGTCGCTGCCCATAAACGGGCCGTCCCAGACGAAGTAGCTGTAAGTGAAGTCGTGCTCGCCTTTGTCGGCGTTCAGATCCGGGCAGGTCGCCGCGCGCAGCAGCGTCAGCGCGATTTCGTCGCCCAGCATGCTCACGCCGTACTTGCTCTCGTTGAGCACGGCAGCGCCGCGGTTCTCGTCGCACAGCGCCGTGTAGCGATGGTTGCAGACCTCGAAGCGGTCCGCATCGTAGGGGCGGCTGCGGTGCGTAGGCCGCCTGACGAAGCCGAACTGAATCTCGTTGATCGCCTCGTCCGCGTGCACGCCGGTCTCAAACGCCGCCTTGAGCAGCCGATGCGTCTCCTGCCAGCTCACATGCGTGATGAAGTCGATGCGGCGGCTGTCCGCCTCCAGCGCGATCTCCTGTGCAAGCGACGACCGGCCAAACCGGCGCGTCACCCTCACCGCGCAGCGCCACGGTGTCTCCTCGATGACCTCCAGCGCCGCGTCCTCGCCCAGCTCGACCTCCTGCATGTCCGTCATGCTGTCGATGTCCCACGCGTCAAACAGGCGCGGCACGTCCTTGTACATCCTCAGCACGTTCGCCCTGCCGCCGATGCAGCGCCTGCCCAAGTGCTCGCAGCGGACGATTTCGCCCAGGCGGTTCAGCTGCGCCGTGAGCAGTCCGTTGCTCAGGATCACGCCGCCGTCCTCCAGGGCGCTGAGCCGCACAGGGTGCTCCGGCTCGCTGAAATCCACCTGCGCGCTCCATCCGCACGGCGGCAGCACGGCAAAGCCGTAGCGCCCGCCCTGCTTCACCAGCGCGCGGCGGCTCCAGCTCAGGGAGTTGAAGTACGTCGTTCCCTCGCCGCTTTCCACAAGCGCGCCGGTCGCCGCCTGTGTCATGGCCTTGGCGCTTTCAAGGATTTCGCCGTAGCGCTTGTTCGCCTCCTCGTACACCCGCGCGATGCTCGAGCCGGGCAGGATGTCGTGGAACTGATTGAGCAGCACGCCCTTCCACGCCCTGTCAAGCTGCTCCTGCGGGTAGGGCAGAGCATCCGCCGCCGCGGCGCTCCACATCTCCGCCTCGCGCAGCGCCAGCTCGCTCCTGCGGTTGCCGCGCTTGATGGCCGCCTGGCTGGTGTATGTGCCGCGATGGCACTGGAAGTACAATTCGCCGACGTAGCGGTTCTTCGGCGCGCCGTCCCCGGCGCATTCCTCAAAGAACGCCTGCGGCGCTTCAAACGTCATCCTCGGCGCGCCCTGCAGGTCCTTCTGCCGCCGGACGAACTCGATATCGTCGCGGGTCGGGCCGCCGCCGCCGTCACCATAGCCGAACGGCAGCAGGAAATGCCGCATGTCGCGCTTCTGCACGCGGCTGCGCCAGCGGTTCACCGTCGTTTCCGCGTCGGTTTTGGAGGTGTAGTCCATGTGCAGGAAGCTGGTCACCTCGCTGCCGTCCATGCCCTGCCAGGTGAAGTAGTGGTACGGGAACGGATCGCTGCCGTTGTAGGTCCAGAAGATCTTCTGCGTCGTCAGGTATCTGACCCCGCAGCCGCGCAGGATCTGCGGCAGCACCGCGCTGTAGCCGAACGTATCCGGCAGCCACAGCAGCTGGCAATCCACGCCGAACTCCTCCCGGTAAAATCGCTTTCCGTGCAGGATCTGGCGGATCAGCGACTCGCCGGAGGTCATGTTCGTGTCCGGCTCCACCCACATGCTGCCGTCCGCGATCCACTGGCCCGCGCGCACCTTCTCCTTGATCTTTTCATACAGCGCGGGATACAGCTCCTTGCAGATCCTGTACGTCTCCGGCTGGCTCTGGATGAACTTGTAGTCCGGGTACAGCTCCATCAGGCGGATCTGCTGGGCAAACGTGCGCGCCACCTTGCGCTGCGTCTCCCTGTATGGCCACAGCCAGCACACGTCCAGATGCGCGTTGCCGATGGCCGCCATGTGCGGCGCGGTCGTGCCGTTGCGCGCGGCCAGCACGGGCGCAATCGCCGCGCGCGCCGCCTCGTAATCCGCCAGCCGCCCCTCGCGCTCCTGCTCAAAATCCACCAGCAGCGTAAAGCGCTCCAGCGCCTCCTCCAGCTCCGCCGCGCGCAGGGAGTCCTTGTCCTCCGCCTTCAGCAGATCGCCGATCGTGCGCACGTCCAGCCACAGCTGGTACGCCCCCTCGTGCCAGATGCCAAACGTGCTGCGGCCCAGCCTCTGGCGCGGCACGTCCTCCGGCTCGGGCAGAAAGTCGCCCGGGCGCACCGGCCCTGTCGCGCAGCCGCCCTGGTGCTCGCCCGGGTAATCGTGTCCGGCATAGGCCTCCATCAGCAGATGGAAGCGCTCGCCCGGCTTCGCGTCAAGCGTCAGCACCTGATCGCAGATGTAGTGATGCGCCACGCTCACCCACTCCGCGCGGCGCGTGCCGAACGCCTCGCCGTTCACAAACAGCGTCGCCTCGCCGCCCTGGCGCAGGTCCATCACGATGCGCTGGCCCGCCGCGCGCTGCGGCAGTACGATCTCCCCGCGCAGCCAGCAGTAATGCCATTTGCAGCCCCAGGCCGTTCCGGGCGTCATCGGCGCAAAGGCGCGCTTCTCCGCCTCCTCGGGCGAAAGCATCTCCAGTGTCTCAAAGCCCTCCAGCGCGATGTCGCCCAGCGGCTCGTAGAATTCCTTCTCCAGCACGCTCATCCAGTGCTTCACGCGGTCCTTCCACTCGGGTTTCATCCCATATGCACTCCTTTGTTTAAAAACGCCCTTCGTGGTCAAGAGCGTTTTGTTATGAAAAGTAAAATGCTTGAAACAGCGCAAGAAACAAGACCGCAAAA
>JBJEUH010000070.1:24340-28208 GCA_051883735.1 Candidatus Ventricola sp. | reverse complement strand
GATCGGCGGTCTCCTGCGCCTTGGCCAGCAGCGGCGGCAGCTCCTCCTCGCGCAGACGCTTGAGCTTGAGCTCGCCGGCGATGATGTAGAGCGTCAGCTCGTGATAGTACTGCTCATTCTGCTTGTAGAGCTCGTCGAGCATCGTCGCGTCGGAAATCAGCTGCTTCTGGTGGGTCTGCAGAGCGGAGACGATCTCCATCACGTTCTCCTCGACCTTGTCGTACTTGGCCTTGAGCTGGACGACGTTGTTGCCGGCCTTCTTGAACAGGCCGAAGAAGCCGCCCTTCTTGCCCTCGTCCACGTCAAAGCCCTTGAGCTCCGCGACCAGATTGGTCAGCATGTCCGAGATCGCGCCGGTGTCCTTGGTCTTCACGTCCTCCAGAATCTTGTCGGAGAACTGGGAAATCTTCATCTGTGCCGCGTTGCCGTACTTGAGCACGGTTTCGCTGTTGCTGATGTCGATGCGCTCGACAAAGGCGAGCACCGCGGCCTTCTCCTGCTCGGAGAGATTGTTGAAGTTCAGCGCGTCCTCTTCCTCGGAGACGGGCTCCGCCGCCTTTTCCTCGGCCTTGGGCTGGGCGGCGGCAGGCGCCGTCTGCACAGCGGCGGCGGTCTGAGCGGCAGCCGGTGCGACCGGTGCGACCGGTGCGGCCGGTGCGACCGGTGCGGCCGGGGCGACCGGGGCGGCAGTCTCCTGAACGGGGGCCTTCTCCGGCTCTTCGCCCGGGAGAATCAGGTTGGGAATCGTATTGTCCATGATGATCGCTCCTTTGATCGCGGCCCGCCAAAGCGCGCGGGCGCGCATGCGTGAAGAATGCTGGATTCTGCTTTTGATGATACACCAATTTGCCGGGGGTGTAAAGCTTTTCTTTGCGCGGGAATTGTGATAGAATACCGTTTATGCCGCCCGGATGCATTCCGCGGCGAACTTGGAGGAAAAAACGAATGACAAGAAGAGAATGGATCGCCGACGGCATCCTGACGCTGACGGCGCTGATCTGGGGCACGGGCTTCGTGGTGATGAAGAACACGCTTTCCAGCGTGCCGCCCGCGGCGATCATCGCCATCCGCTACGCGGTCGCCGCGGTGCTGACGGCGGTGCTGTTTCGCAGGCATCTGAAGGGCCTCACGCGCGCGGACGCGGCGCGCGGCGCGGTCGTGGGCCTGGTGCTTGCCCTGGCGTACATCGTGCAGACGATCGGCCTGAGCTACACGACGGCGGGCAAGAACGCCTTCCTGACGACGGTGTACGTGCTGCTGGTGCCCTTTGGCAGCTGGCTGATCTTCCGGCAGAAGCCGGGCCGCAGGACCTTCATCGCGGCGGCGCTGATGCTGGCGGGCATCGGCTGCCTGTCGCTCGATGGCGAGAGCGGCGGACTGAACATCGGCGACCTGCTGACGATCCTTTGCGGCGTGTTCTACGCGGCACACATCATGGCCGTGGAGCGCTGCCAGCGCCGGACGAACACCTACGCGCTGATCGTGCTGCAGTTTGGATTCGCGGCGGCCTTCGCTGCGGTGTATCATCTGCTCTTTGAGCGCGGCATGCCCATGACCATCCAGATGAGCACCGTCGGCAGCCTGCTGTACCTGTCCGTCTTCTCCACGACGATCGCCATGAGCCTGCAGAACATCGGGCAGAGCATGGCCCCCGCCTCGCACGCCTCCATTCTGCTGTCGCTGGAATCGGTGTTCGGCGCGCTGGCCTCCTGCATCTTCCTGGGCGAGACGGCGACCCCCAGAATGCTGCTGGGCTTCGCCGTCATCTTCGCCGCGCTGGTGGTCAACTCCCTGCGGGAGAAGGCGTGAGCCGGGCGCGGCCATGTCTCAAAATGTCTCAAAATAGCACGAAATGTCGCTTGACGCCCCAATATCCCCCATGATACAGTATACTTGCATTGCGCCGCGAGGAGGCGCAGACCTTCCCCGGACGGCAGGAGATACCATCCAAGCGTTCACGCCCATGCGGCGTGGGCGCTTTTTGCGTCTCATGCCGTCCTTTTTGGCCTGCGCGCAGCGCGGCGCGGGATGCGCGAAGCGAAGAGGCCCGAGGGTCAAGGGCCTCGGGCGGGCCCCGGGACGGAAGCCCCGGCATCACCCACACACGACGAAAAGGAGGCATGAACGTTGATCGAAGCAAGCTTTGACCGCAGCAGCCGCAGCGCGGCTGTGAGCGGCGTCTACCAGTACGACACAGGCCAGCGCCTGACCATGCGCGGCCTGCCCTCGCCTAGCGAGCTGCTGGAGCAGGACGACCTGCTCTCCGGCGAGAGCGTCACGGTGCAGGCGCAGTTTTCCTATGAGGGCGACAGCCAGACCGAGCCGCGCCTGGCCGAATGGGACGAGGCGCGCGGCGCGTGGCTCGTGGATATCCCGGACGCGTACCTGACGCGCAGCGAGAACGTGCGCGTGTACGTCGAGGTCTACTACGGCGAGGACGAAAACGGCGCGCGCACGAAGACCTGCTACGAGGGCGTATTCCGGCCCATCAGCCGCCCGGCGTCCTTTGGCACGGTGACGGACGACCAGCTTTCCGCCTGGGCGTCCATGGAGGCCGAGGTTGAGCTGGTGCTGTCCTCGGCGGACACGGCAACCGGGAACGCGCAGAGCCGCGCGCAGAGCGCCCAGACGGCGGCAGAAGCCGCCCAAGCGGCGGCGGAGGACACACAGGACGCGGCGCAGACGGCGCAGATGGCGGCGGACGCGCTTGCGTCCGTGGCGCAGAGCATCCGCAGCATGACCGTGCGGACGGTCGCGCTGGCGGCAGGCTCGGCCGCGACGGCGACGCTTTCCGGCAATGTGCTGACCTACGGCATCCCCAAAGGCGCAGCCGGCGCGAAGGGCGAGACGGGCGACACCGGCCCGGCGGACATCGCGCTGTCGTTTTCAAGCGGCGTACTGACGATCACACCGAGATAAGGAGGATGAGGACATGGCGGCAAACAGCTGGAACGCCCTGGTGGCGGACGTCAACGGCAAGCTGGGCGAGATGAACTCCGCGATCTCCGACGCGAACGGCGCGGCCACGACGGCCAAGGAGGCGGCGGAAACGGCGAACGAGACGGCTGCGGCAGCCGAAGCTGCGGCGAACGAGGCGACTGCGGCAGCGGCTGCAGCGGACGCGGAGCGGCAGAAATGGGAGGCCGCGACGGCTGCGGCGACGACCGTGGCGGCGGGCGGCGCGGCGACGGTCTCCCTGACGGAGGAGAACGGCGCGAAGAAGCTGACCTTCGGCATCCCGCGCGGCGCGACCGGCGCGCAGGGGGCAAAGGGCGACACGGGCAAAAGCGGCGTGACGTTCACGCTCAGCGGGACGACCCTGAACATCACGACCGGTTAAGGGAGGGCATATGGCATACATTCCCACGACGCTGCCCGGTTTTACCTATACGGGCGAGTACAGCACGGAGCTGCGCGCGGACTGGGGCTGGGTGATCCGGCTGAAGACGAGCGGCACGCTCAAGTTCACGGACCGCAGCAGAAAGATTGACGTCTTTGGCGTTGGCGGCGGAGGCGGCGGCGGACAGAACGTCTACTCCACCGCCTGGACTGCCGGCGGCGGCGGTGGCGGCTACACGTTCATGCAGACGGGCGTTTCGGCCACATCGGGGACCGGGTACAGCATTGTGATCGGCGCAGGCGGCGCCGGCGGAGGCGGCAACGGCGGCACAGGCGGAACGACATCGGCGTTCGGACTGAGCGCGGCAGGCGGCAATGGCGGCGACTGCCCGAACGAATGGCATACCAAAGCCGATGGCGGAGACGGCGGCAGCGGCGGCGGCAGCGGCACATACGCCGGAGGCAGCAACGGCGCATCGGCTGCTACCGGCGGCAGCGGCGCGGGCGTATCCACCTACGAATTCCGCAC
>JBJEUH010000070.1:0-24240 GCA_051883735.1 Candidatus Ventricola sp. | reverse complement strand
GGCGGCGCGGGCGGCAGCGGCATCGTGTGCATCCGCAACAGCGCGGACGACGTGCTGCCGGTGAAGTTCAACGGGACATGGCTGACCAACATGACGTTTAACGGCGAGGCCGTGACGGGGCTGATCTACGGCGGGACGAGGATCTTTGCGCAGGGCATGCGCAGATGCAGAAAGCGGCTGTCCGGGCTTCTTGCAAGCGCCTGTGCATGGCGCGGGGCGTCGCCAGCCGTGTAAAGCGCGCCGCCGAAAGGGCAGCCGGAGCGCATCAAAAGCGGAACCGGAGCACGACCCGGTTCCGCTTTCCGACCGGCGGCTGAAGGAATGCCGGGCTTTCCGGCGAACGATCTGTACCTCTTTCTGACGCGATGACCCGGCTGTGGTCTTTGCAGCACGCGGCGGATACAAGGCTTTGATCCGCCGCGTATCGGAGCGCCCGCGAGCTTTCCCGATGGGATTCCCCTGTCTGATGCATTCAGGCAGGGGAGTTTTTTGTTGCATTTTTCTCCATGAGGCTGGATTTTTCTCCATCTGACCGGAAAGCAATCCGCAGGCATGAAGAACAGGAATCAAAGAATACATAGAAAAACGAGGAATCAAGCGATTGCCTGATTCCTCGTCTGGTGCGGTAGATGGGACTTGAACCCATACGTCATACAACACACGCCCCTCAAACGTGCCTGTCTGCCAATTCCAGCACTACCGCATATTCACTTGCGCTGCATTCCGGATGCAACGGATTTATTATATTCAAAACCACAGGGTTTGTCAAGGGTCGAAGGAAAAATTTTTCTGCGGCAGCCGCAGATGAAAGAACTGTGTCCCGTATCCCGTCATATAGGCAGGGGGAAAACGACGGACGATGCGCAGGCTTTCGACAAAAAAACCTTGCATGCGACGGGAAAATGAAGTATGATATAGATTGATTGATTATATGAAAGTACCGGGTGAGCGTGCCCGCTTATGTCAGAAGGAGGCGGAGGCTTTGTCTGAAAGCAGACAGCCGCACCGAAGAAGAAGACCTCAGGAGATTTCTCCAATCCCTGATGAGGAGACGACCCTCGCGCCGCACCGCATCGTCGCGGCGGACGAGGAAGCGCCGGACTGGATGGTTTCCGCCAGCCGCGTGACCGGCGCGGCGGAGCGCCGGGGCGCACCGGCGGCCAGAACGCAGGAGGAAAAGAAGCCCGCGCGCAAGGCGCAGAGCGATGAGACGCGCGCGATCCTTGAAATGAACAAAAGGCCCGCAGGCGAAAAGCAGAGCGCAGACGCGCAGAAGCCGGCGGCCAAGCCGCAGACCGGCAGAAAGACGGACGCCCGAACGGGACAAACCGCCGCATCGGCTGCAGAGAAGCAGCCTGCAAATACGAAAAAGACAAAGCCCGCGCCGCGCAAGATGAGCAAGAAGGCCATCGCGCGCCGCAACGCGAGGATCAAAAAGACGCTGGCCATCGTGCTTGGCTCGGCGCTGCTCATCGCGCTGGTGACGGCGGGCGTGATCGGCGGCACGCGGCTGGTCTCCATCAAGCAGACGCTCGACCGCGGCGACGGCGTGTTCTACCCGAACATCTTCGTCAACAACATCCCGCTGGAGGGCAGGACGCTCGATGAGGCCGCGGCCATCGTCACCCAGCAGGTGAAGGCGCAGATCGCGCAATTCAGCATCACGCTGCGCACCACGGACGGCAGCGGCCGCACCTGGAACATCACCGGCGAGGACCTGAAGATGCAGTACGACGTGGCTGACCAGCTCGATCAGCTCTGGGCCATCGGCCACACAGGCTCCGCTGCAAGCCGCTACGAGCAGGTGAAGGCGCTGGAAAGCGAGGCGGTAATGCGCTATACGACGCTCAGCTACGACCTGTCCAGCGTGAACCAGATCCTCACGCAGATCAAGCAGGAGGTCGACAAGGCGCCCGTCAGCGCCACGCGCGTCGACGACGACACGCAGTGGCCGCCGTTTTCCTACACGGACGACGTGCCGGGCCAGGAGCTGGACATCAGCGGCCTGAACGAGCGCATCTGCGCGATGGTCGATACGCTGCAGTCCGGTACGGTCGATCTTTCGCCGACGGTCGTGCAGGCGCCGGTGACCCGCGCGGCGCTGGAGGGCCAGATCGTGCAGCTGAGCACCTATGAGACGGCGATCGGCGCGACGAGCGACCCCGGCCGCTTCATCAACATCGAGGTGGGCACCAAGAAGTTCGACAAGCTGATCATCAAGTCCGGCGAGTCGGTGTCCTTCAACAAGGTCGCCGGCAAGCGCACCTACGCCAACGGCTACGCCGACGCGCCGGAGCTCGCCTACGGCGACTACCGCACGGGCGTGGGCGGCGGCATCTGCCAGGTGTCCTCCACGCTCTACAACGCCGTCGTCGGCGCGGGGCTGCAGGTCACCACGCGCTACCAGCACTCGCTGGCCTCCAGCTATGTGCCGCTGGGCCTCGATGCCACGGTGCAGGACGACCGGCTGGACTTCGTCTTCAAGAACACGACCAACGCGGACATCTACATCTCCACCGAGTACTACAAGAAGAAGGGCTACTGGTACACCAAGTTCACCATCCACGGCAGGCCCGATCCCAACGGCTACACCTACAAGCTCGATTCCCAGGTGGTCGAGGAAATCCCCGTGCCGGAGCCGACCTATATCCCGGACAAGGACGCGCAGTACGTCGTCTATGACGACGAGACCAAGCAGGTCAGCACCGGCCACAAGGGCTATGTGGTGGACGTGTACCTGGTGACGATGGATGCGAAGGGCCTTGAGGTGAGCCGCGAAAAGAAGTACACCGATACCTACAAGGCCACGACAACGAAGATCTACGTCGGCGTGACGCCCAGAGAGACGCCGGCACCGGCAGAGATTTACCTCATCGACTGACGACAAACGACACACGATATAGACGAAAGGGGCGCATGACCGTGAACCGATACACCAAGAGAAGCCTTGCCGCCGCCGTGCTGGCCGCGGCGATGACGACCGCGCCGATGGGCGCGCTCGCTGCTGATACCGCGCCGCAGGTGCCCGGGGCCCAGACCGCACAGCAGACCATGGAGCGCCTGTCCCCGTTCGGCAGAACGGAGGCCTACCGCGGCGTGTCGGTCAGCCAGGCCTGGCTGCGCCAGGCGCGCCTGGGCGGCATGTTCATCAACCTGCGCCTGCATACGCCGATGGGCGACGAGGTGGTCTTCCGCGAGATGCTCAAGGCCGCGCCGTCGGATGTTAATACCATGTGCCTGTACCTCCAGGCCTCGACCGACAGCGACGTGATCACCCTGCAGGTGGATCAGCCGGCGATGGACACGCTCAAGCGGCTGGGCATCTCCGAGGTGGTCGTGGCGGACAATCAGCGCTACGTGCGCGCGCACTACAAGACCGCAGAGCTGCAGGCCGTGCGCGACGCGCTGGGGCTGGGCGCAGCGGAGCAGCTGTGCGTCAGCGGCGAGGATGCGCCGGTGACGGTGGTCAGCGAGGACGGCGTGCGCCGTCAGGTGAACTGAGGCTTTCGGCGCGGCCGGCGGTGGGCACAAACCTGCTGCCCGGCCGCGCCGTTTTGTATATTGCGAGCGGCTTTGGCGACATTGTAGGCGGGGTCAGCTTGCGGCAAAAAACGAAACATGCTATACTGTTCCCGTTCCCAAGAAGCCCCCGGATCAGGAAATGGAGGATCAAGCTATGAAAAAGACGGCCATGCTGCTGCTGATGCTGGCGATGATGCTCGGCATGGGCGCGCTGGCGGAGGAGGAGGGCGCAATCGTCCAGTCCTCCTGCAACATCGTGCAGTCGGGCGAATATGTTCTGGTGTACTGCTTTGCACAGGTGCACAACAACTCCGATCAGACGATCTGCCTGGACGAGGGCAGCCTGTACCTGATGAGCGGGGAGGAGATGCTTGCCCGCAGCAGGGTCTCCCGGCTCTGGCCATCTTTCCTGGCCCCGGGTGCGGACGGTTATCTGTTTGACATCGTCACCCTCGAGACCGGCGAGGACGGCGCGGGCATGCCGTCCGTCACGGGCCTGCAGTTTGACCTCAGCTACATGACGGTCGATCCGGCGTACGGCGGACAGCCGCTTGAGACGCAGGGACGCATCGAGATCGACGACAGAACCGGCCGGATGAGCATCGTCTGCGAGATCAGCAACACGACGGACGAGGACGCGTTCGGCGCGATGGTGGAGGCGGGCCTGTACACGGAGGGCGGACAGATGCTCTACGCCTGCGGCATGCAGCTCAAGGACGTCGGCATCCCGAAGGGCGGCAGCATGCTGCTGCGCTTTGGCGTCGAGGAGGAGCTGGTGGAGCAGTGGAGCGGCTACGGCATGACGCCGGCCTACGCGCTCACGAGCGCGGTGTTCAGCGACAACGAGGACTGAGCAAGGACAAAATGAGGAAATCAGGATGGAGAAAAAGACGATTCGCTCCGGCGCGCCGTATGTGACGGCCGGACTGGCGGTGCTGGCGGTCGCGCTGGTGCTGGGCATCGGCTCCCTGTTCAGCTATGTGATCGCGGCGGCGGCCGGCGCGCTGGGCTTCCTGGCGGGCAGAAAGGCCTTCCCCGACCGCGTCGTGGAGATCGAGCGCGCGCCCAGGAGCGGCAGCGCCGAGGTGGACGCGCTCATCGCCGAGGCGCGCGGCCAGCTGGCGGCCATCGCCCGGGCCAACGACGCGATCGCCGAGCGGGAGCTGTCCGCGCAGATCGAGGACATCGAGACGACCTGCCGCACGATCCTGCAGAGGCTCGAGGAGCAGCCGGACATGCTCTCCTCGCTGCGCACGTTCCTGCGCTATTACCTCCCGGCGACGCTCAAGCTGCTGGAGGCGCGCGCTAAGCTGGAGCGCGAGGTGAACGCGGGCGCCAATGCCCAGATCGCGGCCAGGATCCGCGAGGCGATGGCGCAGGTGCAGACGGCCTTCCACAAGCAGCTGGACGCGCTCAACGACTTCCGCTTCATCAACCTGGAAAGCGAGATGGATGTGCTCTCCGACATGCTCAGAAGCGACGGCCTGCTCGCCCAGGAGCAGAGCAGCGAGCCGGCAGCACAGCAGGAGGAGGCGGACGATCCGTTCGCCGGCCTGTTTAACCAGGGAGGCAAGTGATGGGCGAGTTTGGCAATTTTGCCCTCGTGCCGGAGCAGGGCGCCGTGCCAGAGATGGCGCAGCTTGACGAGGGCATGCAGCAGCGCATCCGCGAGATGGCGGCCCGGCTCGACGTGCGCGACGGCGCGCAGGTCGCGGGCTTCGGCGCGCGCGCCCAGAAGGAGATGGGCACCTTCTCCGACCTCGCGCTCTCCCAAATGCTGCGGGGGGACATGGGCAATCTGAGCGGCACGATGCAGACGCTGGCCGAGCAGATCAAAGCCTGCTCGTTCACCTCGGAGGCGAAGGGGCTGTTTCGCAAGGTGTTCGGCGGCGCGGCGAGCCTCCAGGAGGTGCGCGCGGCGTATGAGAAGGCGGAGCCGAGAATCAACGCCTGCGCGGACGAGATGACCGACCGGCGCGTGGCGCTGATGCGCGACAGCGCGCTGCTCGATCGCGTCTACGAGCGCAACGAGGGGCTCTACCGCGAGCTGTGCTCGCTGATCGTCGTGGGCGAGGAGGCCATCCGCCAGGCGAAGGCGCGCGGCGAGGACGCGCAGGTCGTCGCCCGGCTCGAGCGGCGCGTGCAGGACATTCGCGTGACGCAGATGGCCAGCACGCAGCTGGCGGCGCAGATCCGCATGGTGCAGGGGAGCGACAGCATCACCTGCGAGAAGCTGCGGGCGGCGCTGGAGGTGACGATCCCGCTGTGGAAGAGCCAGATGGCGGCGGCGCTGGGCCTGGCCCGGGCGACGGATTCCCTGGCGATGCAGCGGCGCGTCTCCAAGGAGGCGGCGCGAGGCATCCGCGCGGGCGCGGGCGAGCTACGCGCGCAGAAGGACGCTTACGCCAGGGAGGCCGCCGAAAGCGACCGCATGCGCGCCGACCAGACCGCCGGCGAGCTGCTGGCGCAGCTGGAGAGCATTGAGCAGGAGCTGAAAAAGAAGACGAGCGCGCAGGCCGGCTGACGGCCCGGCGCGGGAAGGGAGCGAGAGATATGCCCGCAATGGCTGCGCAGCAGCCGCCCAAGAAGGCGGCGAACGCGCCGAAGAGGACGGGCGCGCAGGCGCCCGATCCGCAGAAGAAGAAGGACAGCGGCCTCAAAACGAGGCTGCAGGAGCTGCCGCAGGCGGCCGGCATCGCGATTCTGGCGCTGCTGCTGGTGATTTCGCTGTTTGCCGGCAACTTCCGGGCGCTGCAGTCCGCTACGCCCAAGGCGTTCCTGCGCCAGGGCGACGTGAAGAGCATCGTGGAGGACCGCATCGACGCGGCCCAGAACGTGCTGACGGTCGCCGGCCGCGTGGGCCTTGACGGCGAGGCGATCCGCGCGGCGGAAAGCGCCGTCGGGGCGCTGGAGAAGGCGAAGACCGCGCGGGAGATCAGCCGCGCGGATCAGGCCCTGACGGCTGCGGTGAGCGAGCTGACCACGGCGCCGCTCTCCGGCGAGGACGAGCGCAGCATGCTGCGCGCGGCGGACGACTTCGCCGAGCAGGGCAGCTTCCTGCGCCAGGAGGCCCGCGACTACAACAAGCAGGCGCAGAAGGCCGAGGCGCTCTACGAGAAGCTGCCGACGAAGTTCGTGCTGCCGGAGCCGGACGTGTACGAGGGCATCTGACGGCGGCGGAGAACGGCATGCTGACGGGCTGATCCCGGCGGCCTGCGCGCGCGGGCCGGGGAGGAAGCTGAAGAAGGACAGGAAGAAGCGGAAGGGGAAGACATATGAAGAGATTCATGGCCCTGGGACTGGCGCTGATCCTGGCGCTGCTGTTGAGCGCCTGCGCGCTGGCGGATGTGCCGGACAAGCCGGAGACGTTTGCCTACGCCTATGACCTTGGCGCGGACGTGCTGGACGCGGACGACATCGCGTCGATCACGCGGTACGGCCAGGCGCTGGAGGAGGCGACCGGCGTGCAGGCGATCGCGGTGGCGGTCGATTTCCTGGACGGCGAGGACCCCGCGGACTACGCGACGGACCTCATCAACAGCTGGGGCATCGGCCAGAAGGACGAGGACAACGGCGTGGTCGTGCTCCTTGCCCGCGGCGACCGGCGTATCCAGATCGGCACCGGCACGGGCATCGACCGCGTGCTCACGGGCAGCCGCTGCGGCACGCTGATCGACGAAAACATCGACTATTTTGCGAACAACGAGTTTGACAGGGGCCTGGTCTCGCTGTACCAGGATGTGTGCGAGTATGTCGCCAAGGCGAAGGGCAAGACCCTCTCGCTTGCAGGCGCGAGCGCGGGCAGCGCGGGCGTCGTGAGCGTCGCGGACGACAGAAGCCGGAAGGGAGGCGGAAGCGGTTTGCTGGATACGATTTTGACCCTGCTCTTTGCGTACATCGTGATTTCGATCATCGTCAATGTGGTGTTCAAGGGTGACGGCTGCATGAAGTGGCTGTTCTTGGGCTGGCTGTTCGGCGGCAGGAACAACCGCCGCAACCCGCCCAGACCGCCGCGCCCGCCGATGGGCGGCGGACCGCGTCCCCCGATGGGCGGCGGCTTTGGCGGCGGACCGCGTCCTCCGATGGGCGGCGGCTTCGGTGGCGGCGGCTTCGGCGGCGGCTCCCGCGGCGGCGGCTTCGGTGGCGGCGGCTTCGGCGGCGGCGGCTCCCGCGGCGGCGGCGGCGGACGCAGCTTCTGACAAACTTTCGGGCGCAGGCTACAACCTGCGCCTTTTTTCGCACGGGGGCATTAGGGCTGCCGCCCTAAAACCCGCCTGAGGGACATTGTCCCTCAGACTCCCACTACCGCTTCGCGGGAATGTATTGTTATTCTGAAATCCAGAATGAAAGCGCAAAGCGAAGAAGGGGTCTGGGGGGACCGGAGCCTGCCGCCCGCTGGCAGTTTCTCCCGCGGGTTGCAACGCGGGGGCAATTCGACTATAATATTTTTTGAGAAAACAGCGTTTTTGCGGATGAAACCGCGCGTTTCATTCGTTTATATGGACAAGAGGCAGGGAGTGAAAACATTGGATGAAAGCGTGAGCGCACAGATGGGCGCTGCACAGTTTGAGTCGCTGTATGAACAGTACGCCGACGACGTGCTGCGCATGGCGTATTTCTACCTCGCGGACCGGCACAAGGCCGAGGACGTCTGCCAGGATGTGTTCGTCAAGCTCTACACGCACGGACATACCATCGAGCCCGGCCGCGAGAAGGCGTGGCTGCTGCGGGTGACCGTCAACTGCTGCCGCGACCTGTGGCGCGGCGCGTGGCTGAAGCGCGTGGTGCTCGGCGCGCCGACGCTGGAGCTCATCCCCTCGCAGGATGAGACCATCGAGCAGAAGGAGGAAAAGGCGGAGCTGATGCGCGCGGTGAACAAGCTGCCGCCGGCGTTCCGCGAAACCGTCCTGCTGCATTACTATCAGGGATTGGGAATCTCTGAAATCGCGCAGATGCTCAATCTTCCGGAAGGGACGATCTCAAGCCGCCTTTCGAGGGCAAGGAAGAAACTCAGTGTCCTGCTAAAGGAGGAAGAACAAGGTGAATGATTTGAAATCGCTCGATCAGCTGGGCCCCATTGCCCATGAAATGCTGGGCGGACTGCACGCGGACGAGCGCATGCGCCTGGCCATCCTGCGCGCCGCGGCGGAGCGCGGCGCCGGAAAAAAGAGGCCGATGATGCGCTTTGTGCCGGCGGTATGCTGCGCGGCGCTGGCGCTGATGTGCGTCGGCGTGACGGCGGCGAGAGTGGGCCGGAACGATCCCGCGGCGAATTCCGCCGTCCTGACGGCCGAGCCGGCTGTCATGGCGATCGACTCCATCGCGGCGGGCGACGGCGGCGCGGCGATGTCCGGCGGCACGCTGGTGGCCGACCTGGGCGCGGGCGCCATGGTGCGCAAGGCCGAGGCAGGCGGCGAATCGCTCTTTGCCGCCGGAGAGGGCGATATTCCGCTGGTGACGTTGAACGGCGCGGTCTACCAGATGCTCAGCACCCCGGAGGATGTCGGCAGCGCCCTGCTCGGCGGTCAGGTGGGCAGCGTGCAGCGGTACGACGGACAGCCGTCGCTGGCTGCGGCTGACGCGCTGAACGCGGGGCTGTCCAACGTGGCCGGCGAGGGCACGCCGATCTACGCGATCCGCGGCCTGGCGGAGACGACCGCCGTGGCGGCCGAGGTGGACGGCAGCATGCGCGTGTTCCAGCGCGTGAGCTACGCGGGCAGGGGCCCCGGCGGCCTTGGCCTGGAGGATACGTTCTCCGTGCGCGGGCAGGTGAAGCGCCTGGAGCTCTCCGGCGTGGGCACGCTCACGGGCGACGCGGCCAACGCGGCCATCGACGTGCTGCTGGATCACGCGGTGCTCAAATCCGCGGACGCGACGGCCCGCAGGCAGACGCTGACGGTGACGCTGGAGAGCGGGCTGCGCCTGCAGCTGGGCGTCTCCGGCGATACGCTCTGCGGCTGCGGCGGCTGGAGCTGCCCGGAGTTCTTTGAGGCGTTCGAGGCGGCGCTGTGACGGCGCGGAGCGGGCATGGAATCCGGAGCCGGCTCCTCGGCTTTCCTCAAAAAAGCAAATAGAAAACACGGACAATCCCGAGCGGACTGTCCGTGTTTTTCATGCATTGCCCGATCATCGTGCGGCGGGCACGAGGCTGCTCAATTCAGCCAAGCTGTTCGGAAGCGGGAGCGGGCACAGCCCGCCTCTTCATGCGTGGGCGATTGCCCAACTGCCGTGCGGCGGGCACGAGGCTGCTCAATTCAGCCAAGCCGTTCGGAAGCGGGTGCGGGCACAGCCCGCTTACGCCAGCAGGGACTTCACATAGGCGATGATCTTCTCGTCCTTGGCGCTCGCGAAGAAGAGCTCCTGGAACTTTTCGCCCGCGACCGCGCCGCGGACCAGCTCCGGATCGATGCCCTCCAGGCAGGTGATCAGATCCTTGAGCGTGTGCGCGCGCACCGCGTCCAGAATCTTCTTGTTGCGCTGCTCCGGCACCACGCGCTCGCGCGGATAGCCCTGACCGTGACCAAAGCCAAAGAGCTTCTCGAAGATGTACTCGAGATTCAGCTCGCCGCCCCAGCCGAAGCCCTTGGCGAACGGGAGCGCCACGGCGTTGCCGTCGTTGACATGCGCAAAGGTGTACGCGTCCACCGGGTCCTCGATGTGGCCGCAGAGGACGCTCGGGAAGCTGTTCATGGCCAGCATGGCGCCTTCGCCCGTGCCGCAGCCGGTGACAACGTAATCCGCAGCGCCGGAGTTCAGCAGGATGGCGCCCAGAATGCCGACCTGCACATAGGTCAGCTGAGCCTCGTCCTGCGCGGTGTACATGCCGTAGTTGTCCACGGTGTGGCCCATGGGCTCGACGACCTTCTTGAGGGCGGCAAGAATCAGCTCGTTCTTGGCGGCCTGGCTGTTTTCATTGATGAGCGCAATACGCATAATATGACCTCCCTGGCATGAATGATAAAAAGAATCTGTATGCAGCTGCATACAGATTAAGAGTAGCGCGCAAGGGCGCGAATGTCAAGGGCGAATCAGCGGTTCAGCAGCTTTTCCGGGATGCGCTGCACCGCGCGCAGCACGATGCGGCCCACGAGCATGCAGGCCACGGCCTCGCCCAGCGCCACAAAGAGCATGCACAGCGGCAGCGCGACGGCGGGCGCATAGCAGTAGTGCACCACCGCGCCGACGATCACGCCGTTGAAGAGCACCGGCATCGCGCTGGCGAGCAGCACGTTTTTGCGCAGCGCGCGCGTGCACAGCGCCGCCAGCAGCGTGGCCAGCGTGCCGAAGATGATGTCAAAGATCATGCAGCCGCCCAGGATGTTGGAGAGCAGGCAGCCGATGGCCAGCGCCGGCACGGCCTCCGGCAGGAGCACCGGCAGAATCGTCAGCGCCTCCGAGAAGCGGATCTGCACCTCGCCGTAGCTGATGGGTGCGAGCAGCAGCGTCAGCGCCGCATAGAGCGCGGCGATGATCGCGGCGCGGGTGAGCGCGCCAGTTTTGAGGTTGTTCATGTGTTTTCCCTTTCCGGGGACGGCCGCCGGCCACAAAAAAACGGCATACGGCCGTCGTGAAGAGGCGGAATTTCTCCGCTTCTTCGGCCCATAGTTTTGTTTTAGGACTGGATGGTTTCGAACAGTCCATGCAGTTGTCCGCAGGCGATTATACCAGAAAGCCGGTGTTTGCGCAATCCTGTAATTTCTGTATTGACGAACGGGCGCGGCGGGTGTACTCTAAGTGAAGATACATTCATTCATCTGTATGGATGAAAACGTGAACGAAATTGCTGAAGGGAGGCGGCGCTCATGACGCTGCTGGAATATCGCATTTTCCATACGGTGATCGAGCAGGGCAGCTTCGCCCGCGCGGCGCAGGTGCTCCATCTCACGCCCAGCGCGATCAGCCACGCCGTCAGCTCCATGGAGGAGGCCTGCGGCTTTGCGCTGTTCGTGCGCGGCAAGGGCGGCGTGTCGCTCACGCGCAGCGGCGAGGCGCTCTATCCCGTCATCCGCCAGGTCCTCAATGCCGACGAGGCGCTCTCCCAGACGGTGGACGAGCTCAAGGGCGTGCAGCGCGGCACGGTCAAGATTGGCGCGTTCAACAGCGTCTGCATGACGTGGCTGCCGCAGATCGTGACGACGTACAAGCGCCAGTACCCGGGCGTGGAGATCGAGATCTATCAGGGCACCTACGCCGACGTGATCAACTGGATCAAGACCGGCGTGGTGGACCTGGGCTTCCTGTCCACCAAGTGCACCCGCGAATTGCAGGTGCATCCGCTCTACCGCGACCGGATGATGTGCGTGGTGCCCAGGGGGCTGCACACGCATGCGCCCGGCGTGATCACGGTGGAGGAGATGCGCCCGCACACGTTTGTCGTGCAGGACGACTCCACCGACGCGGACATCCAGGCCTTCCTGGCCAAGTACCGCCTGAGCGTGCGCGCCAGCTGCCGGGTGGTGGACGACCTGTCCACCATCGCGATGGTGGAGAGCGGCTTTGGCATCAGCATCCTGCCCAGCCTGATCCTCACGCGCGCGCACGGCGACGTGGACGTGTGCCGCATCGAGCCGATGGAGTACCGCGAATTCGGCATCGCGGTGCAGAACCCGCAGATGATGGCGCCGGCGGTGCGGCAGATGGCCGCGCATATCGAGGCGTTCGCCGCGGAGAAGCGGGCGGAGGACCCGCAGACCAACGCGGGCTTCACCCCGGAGCCGCGCTTCTGAGCGGCGCTGCGGGACGCTTCAGGGCGGCAGAACGGACATGTCGCCCGGCTTTACAGCGTTTCTTCTTCCGTGCTATAATAGAAGCATTCGGTTTGAGACAAAGGAGAGAGAATCATGTTTTCCACCCTGGACATGCATATTCTGGAAATTCTGTGCGAGGACGCGCGCGTGACGCCGCGCGAGATCGCGGTGATGACGGGCAGCGACGAGGGGCAGGTGCAGGCGGCGCTTTCCAGCCTGCGGGCCGCGGGCGTGCTGGTGGGCTATCAGACGCTGATCAACTGGGAGCGCACGGACCGCGAGTTCGTGCAGGCGGTCATCGAGGTGAACGTCGTGCCCCAGCGCGAGAAGGGCTTTGACGCCATCGCCCAGCGCATCGTGCAGTACGACGAGGTCAAGTCCCTGTATCTGATGAGCGGCGCGTACGACCTGATGGTGCTGTGCGAGGCGCGCACGCTCAAGGAGCTGGCCTCCTTCGTGCACAGCCGCCTGTCCACCATCGAGGGCGTGACCGGCACGAGCACCCACTTCATGCTCAAGACCTACAAGTACGGCGGCATGGTCTTTGACGGCGGCAAGAGCGACAGAAGGCAGGCGGTGATGCCCTGATGGAGTACGAGCGCATCATCAACCGGCGCGTGGCGGACGTGCCGCCCAGCGGCATCCGCAGGTTCTTTGACATCGTGCAGAAGATGCCCGGGGCCATCTCCCTGGGCGTGGGCGAGCCCGACTTCGTCACGCCCTGGTCCATCCGCGACGCGGCCATCCAGTCCATCGAGGACGGCCAGACGCAGTACACCTCCAACTGGGGCCTGCTCAGCCTGCGCGAGAAGATCGCCGCGTACCTGCGCATGCGTTACCGCGTGACCTACTCGCCAAGCAACGAGGTCCTGGTCACCGTCGGCGCGAGCGAGGGCATCGACCTGGCCATGCGCGCGCTGGTCTGCCCCGGCGACGAGGTGCTCATCCCCGAGCCGAGCTATGTCTCCTATGCGCCGGCGGTCACGTTCGCCGGGGGCACGCCCGTGCCGGTGAAGACCAGCGCGAAGGACTGCTTCGCGCTCACGCCCGAGGCGCTGCGCCAGGCCATCACGAAAAGGACCAAGGCGCTCATCCTGCCCTATCCCAACAACCCCACCGGCGGCGTGATGACCAAGGAGCAGCTCATGGACATCGCGCGCGTGCTCGAGGACACGGACATCATCGCCGTCTCCGACGAGATCTACTCCGAGCTGGTCTACGGCGGGCACGAGCACACGGCGTTCGCCTCCATCGCGGGCATGCGCGAGCGCACGATCACGCTCAATGGCTTTTCCAAGGCGTTCGCCATGACCGGCTGGCGCGTGGGCTACGCGTGCGCGCCGAAGGAGCTGCTCGCGCCCATGTTCAAGATACACCAGTACACGATGCTCTGCGCGTCCATCCAGGGCCAGGTCGCCGCGGACAGGGCGCTGGGCCGCGCGTTTGAGACGGGGTTTGAGGACGTGCGCATGATGGTGCGCTCCTACGACCGCCGCCGCAGGCTGATGGTGGAGAGCCTGAACGATATGGGCCTTGCCTGCTTTGAGCCGCGCGGCGCGTTCTATGTCTTCCCCTCGATTGAGAGCACCGGCCTGACCAGCGACGAATTCTGCACCAGGCTGCTGGAAAAGAAGCAGGTCGCCTGCGTGCCGGGCACGGCCTTCGGCGCCTCCGGCGAGGGGCACATCCGCTGCTCGTACGCCACGAGCCTGGAGAACCTGAATGAAGCGCTCAAGCGCATCCGCGAATTTGTGAACGAATTGTGACCCGGACATGAAGCATCCATGGCAATTTCAGCAAATCATTGCGTTTTCACGGCGCGGCAGGTATAATGATTGTCATGGCTGAACCGAAAATGGAGGGAATGTGACCTATGAACATGAAGAAGCTGCCGGCCCTGCTGCTGGCGCTGATGTTCGCCGTGACCGGCCTTTGCGCGGCTGCGGCGGAGAGCGAGGACGTCGTGCTGGCGACCGCCTATGACGGCGCGGTGAGCGTCACGATGTCCGAGGTGAAGGATGAGTTTGACGACATGCTCGACGCCTACATCAGCTTCTATGCGCAGTACGGCTACGAGATGGACAAGTACGACACCGATTTCCAGAACTCCGTAGCGCAGGAGACCGTGCAGATGAAGCTGAACCAGCGCATCGCCGTGCGCCATGCCGAGGACACCGGCTATGTGCTGACGGCGGAGATGGACGAGGGCTATCAGGCTGAGGCGGCTGCGGCGCTGGACGAGGTGACGGACAACTACAGGCAGTACCTGCTCAGCTACGGCATCGCCGAGGAGGAGATCGACGCCGTCGTGGCGGAGGAGCTGGAGGCTGCCGGCTACACCTATGATGCGCTGTATGAGAACGCGAAGCTCAAGGGCGTGCTGGAGCACCTGTACGCGCTGAGCATTGAGGGCGTTGAGGTGACCGATGCGGAGGTCCGCCAGGCGTACGACGCGAAGGTGGAGGAGCAGAAGGCCGCCTACGACGCGGACGTGGACAGCTTCATCAACGCCTATCTCTCCGAGGAGGACATCCTCTACACCCCTGAAAATGTGCGCCTGATGCACTGCATCTTCACCGCGCTGGGGGATGACGATGAGGCGACCCCGGACGAGGCGACTCTGGCTGAGACGCAGGACGCCGATCTGCTGAGCCTGACCGGTCTGGCCCGCGCGAACGCCGTGCTGGCGAAGATCCGGGCGGGTGAGGACTTCACGAGCGTGATGGAGGCCTACAACGAGGACGCCTCTACCCCCGAGCAGATGGAGATGGGCTACCCGGTCGCGGAGAGCTGCGCGCTGTACGGCGACGAGTTCAAGGCCGGCGCGATGGCGCTTGAGCAGGTCGGCGACGTGAGCGACGTGATCGTGACCGACTACGGCTATTTCATCCTCAAGTACGCGGCGGACCTCGAGGCCGGTGCGGTGGACTTTGAGACCCGCCGGGAGGCCGAGGAGGCCGAGGCGCTTGCCAACAAGCAGAACGACGCGTACTCCGCGTACATCGACGGCATGCTCGACGAAGCGAACATCGTCATGAACGACATGAGCCCGATGTTCAACATCTATGTGGCCGAGTCCGTCGAGGCGACCGTCGCGTATGCGACCGTCGCGCAGGAGACCGGGCTGACCGACATGCCCGCGGGCGACTTGGTCGCCAAGCTGGCCGCCGGCGCGTCGCTGGACGTGCTGGGCCGGATCGATGTGGACGGCGAAACCTATGCGTTCGTCGGCGTGCCGGGCACCACGGTCAAGGGCTATGTGCCGGCCTCCGCGATGACGGACATGGACGAGGCGGACGCGCTGGCGGTGGACAACACCGCGCTGATGACCGCCTGCCCGGTCGAGGTCAAGCTGCCGACCTTCACCATCGTGATGAACGACGGCTCCGTCATCTACGGCGAGCTGTATCCGGAGCAGGCCCCGGAATCCGTGGGCAACTTCATCGCCCTGTCGGGCAGCGGCTTCTATGACGGCCTGATCTTCCACCGCGTCATCCCGGGCTTCATGATCCAGGGCGGCGACCCGCTGGGCAACGGCACCGGCGGCCCGGGCTACGCCATCAAGGGCGAATTCAAGAGCAACGGCGTGGAGAACACCCTGTCCCACACCCGCGGCGTGCTCTCCATGGCGCGCTCCAGCGCGATGGATTCCGCGGGCAGCCAGTTCTTCATCATGCACGCGGACAGCGATTATCTGGACGGCGACTACGCGGCCTTCGGCTTCGTGCTCGGCGGCATGGAGACGGTCGATCTGATCGCCTCCCAGCCCACCAACAGCAGCGACAAGCCCATGAGCGACCAGACCATGCGCACCGTGTACGTGGAGACCTACGGCGAGACGTACGAGTTCACCAAGCTGGACGACTGACGCACAGCGGAAACTGAAAAGCTATTTGGCAGCGGCCTTTGGGCCGCTGCTCTTTTCGTGGGGCGGATATCATGTAGAAAGATGACAAAATGTCATGACGGCTGTTTGCGAATGTGACGAAATGGGTGAACGATATGCAATATGGTCTGTACATATTTTCACTTTTGATGTATAATGCGCTTGAAATTCGCGAAATCAGGAGCAAACGATGGAGCTGACTGCATTTTTCGAGAGCCTGCTGGCGTCGCTGGCCGCCTCGTACGACGTGACGCGGGATGCACAGATTGTCTCGCGCAGGGTGGACGCCCTGGCGCAGCTTCGCGCGCTCAATTCCAAATATGTGTTGAACAAAAAGCACGTGCTCTGGGAGGCCAACGCCTACGATCACGCGCTGATCCTGCGGGTGCAGACGCTGACAGCCGCGACGGTGGAGGACTGGTTTGCCTTCCTGACGCGCGAGGCGGAGCCCGAGCTGGTGCATCCGGGCGCGAGCTGCCCGCCGGAGGGGCACATGGCCTCGACCCTGACGCTGATCCTGATTGCCGAGGTGGTGGAGCCGGAGGCGGCCAGGGCCGTGCGCCGGGCGAAGTTCAGCAGGAGCTACCGCTTTTCGCTGCGCGGCTGGGCGACGGGCCGCGTGGCGGCGGCGGATCTGGGCGGCGGCTGCGTGTACGCCAGCCGCGACGCCAAGGATCTGGAGCGGCACCTGCGCGCGCTGATGCAGGCGCAGTCAAACAGCTGATCCGCGCGGCGGGCGATCCGCCGCACGCTTCAATATGGATACCAAGGAACAAAAGGAGAGGGAATCATGAACGGATTTGTCATCCTGGTTGTCTGCCTCGTGCTGTTCGTCGTGGCATATGCGACGTACGGCGCCTGGCTGTGCAAGAAGTGGGGCGTGGATCCCACGAGAAAGACCCCGGCCGTGGAGAAGAATGACGGCGGCGACTATGTGCCCACCAGCACGGCGGTTGTGCTCGGCCATCACTTCGCCTCCATCGCCGGCGCGGGCCCGATCACCGGCCCGATCAACGCGGCGTTCTTCGGCTGGGTCCCGGTGCTGCTGTGGATCGTCCTCGGCGGCATCTTCTTCGGTGGCGTGCAGGATTTCTCCGCGCTGTTTGCGTCCATCCGCCACGACGGCAAGACCATCGGCGAGGTGATCGAGCATCACATCGGCCACAAGTGCAAGATGATCTTCAACATCTTCGTCTTCCTGGTTCTGCTGCTGGTGGTGGCGGCTTTCTCTGATATCGTGGCGGGCACGTTCGCCTCTGTCCCCAAGGCGGAGACGGAGCAGGCGCTGGCCAGCGCGCGCTCCGCGGGCTCGGTCGCCATGGCGTCCATGTGCTTCATCCCGCTGGCGGTCGTCTTCGGCATGCTCCAGCGCAAGAACAGCAACCTGGTGGTCAATACGGTCGTCGGCGTCGCGCTGTTGTGCGGCTCCATCTACCTGGGCCTGCGCTTCCCGCTGATGAACGTGAGCAAGAACGTCTGGCTGGTGGTCACCTTCGTGTACATCTTCATCGCGTCCGTTGCGCCGGTGTGGATTCTGCTCCAGCCGCGCGACTATCTCAACAGCTTCCTGCTCTACGCAATCATCATCCTGTCCGTCGTGGGCATCGGCGCGGCGCGCCCGGACATGACGCTCCCGGCGTTCACCGGCTTCATCGTCAACGGCCAGCCGCTCTTCCCGGTGCTCTTCATCACCATCGCCTGCGGCGCGATCTCCGGCTTCCACAGCCTGATCGCCTCCGGCACCACCTCCAAGCAGCTGCGCAATGAGGGCGACGCCAAGCTGGTCGGCTACGGCGGCATGCTCATCGAGTGCGCGCTGGCGGTCATCGCGCTGGTGGCGGTCGGCTCCGTGCGCGGCCAGGAGCTGGCCGGCATGGGCAGCGGCCCCGCGGCGATCTTCGCCAACGGCATCGCGTCCTTCGTGGCGGTCATCGGCCTGCCCGAGGCGACCAGTGCCACGGTCATCGCGCTGGCCTACTCCGCCTTCTGTCTCACCTCCCTGGACACCGCGACCCGCCTGGGCCGCATGATCTTCCAGGAGATGTTCGAGGGCTTTGCGCCGAGCGTGAGCAAGGTTCTGGGCAACAAGTACGTTGCCACCGCGATCACCATCGGCTTGTCCGCCGCGCTCACCGGCGCGGGCTATCAGAACATCTGGCCGCTCTTCGGCGCGGCGAACCAGCTGGTCGCGGTGCCGGCGTTCCTGGCCTGCGCGGTCTGGTTCAAGCACATCGGCCGCAGCAACAAGATGTTCCTCTTCCCGATGTTCTTCATGCTCGCGGCGACCATGAGCTCGCTGGTGCTGAGCTTCTACGGCAACGTGATGAAGCTCATGGCCGGCACCGGCGTGATGGTCAAGGAGGGCCTGCAGTGCGTGATCATCGTGCCTGTGGTCGTCCTCGCGCTCATCATCACCTTCGACGGCCTCAAGGCCCTCAGGGCGAAGGAAGCCTGATCTTCTTCTTCATAACAGCAGCAGCCCGGCAGAGCAAAGCGCTTTGCCGGGCTGCTGCCGTATACGGTTTTTGCCTGGGGTGCATGCCTGGGGATTTCATCCCCAGACCCCTTCTTCGCTTCGCGCTGACAAAAGCAGGTTGTGCGCAGGACGGCTGAGGCGGCGGAAAGAGGTTTCCCGCGCGCGGCGGCGTATGGTATAATGGGGTATAATGGACGCAGCAAGACACGGGAGGGAACGGCCATGCCGAACTGGACGCAGCAGCAGCAGGACGCCATCACAGACAGGGGGCACAGCCTCATCGTCTGCGCGGCGGCCGGCTCGGGCAAGACGGCGGTGCTGGTGGAGCGCATCGTGCAGCTGGTGAAGGAGGGCTGCCCGATCGAGCGGATGCTCATCGTCACCTTCACCAACGCGGCGGCGGGCGAGATGCGCCTGCGCATCGGCAGCGCGCTGGAGCAGGCCGCGCGCGAGCGGCCAGAGCTGGGCGAGCAGGTGATGGCGCTCTCCCGGGCGAGCATCTCCACGCTGCACCGCTTCTGTGGCAATCTGCTGCGGGAGCACTTTCAGGCGCTGGGCGTGGACCCGGCGTTCCGCATCGGCGATGAGCAGGAGTGCGGCGTGCTGGCCCAGCAGGCGATGGAGGACGCGCTCTACGCCTGCTACGAGGTGGGCAGCGCGGACTTCATGGCGGCGGACGCCTGCTACGCGCAGGAGGAGCTCGCCGCGCTGGCGGGGAGCCTGTACAGCTTCATGATGACGCGGCCCGACCCGTGGGCCTGGCTGGACGGCGCGGTGGCGTCCTGCGGCTGCGGCGCGGACGCGCTGGCGGACAGCCCGGCGGCGCGGCTGCTGGTGCTCGACGCGGCGCAGCAGCTGGAGCAGCTGCTGGGCGACGCGCGGGAGACGCTCGCGCTGTGCCGGGGAGAGGCCGGTCCGGCGCACTACGCTGCGGCCTGTGCGCAGGACGCGGCGGCGTTGGAGGCGCTGCTGGATGCGGCGGCGCAGGGCTATGAGCCGCTGCGGTTGGCGCTTTCGGCCGTGTCCTATGCCCCGCTGGGCAGAAAGAAGAAGACCGACGTCTTTGACGAGGCGATCGCCGAGCAGGTGAAGCGGCGGCGCGAGGGCATGAAGAAGGCGGTGGCGGCGCTGGGGGACGCGCTGTGCGTGAGCCTTGAGGACGCGGCGGCGGATCTGATGATGACGCAGGCGCCGCTGCGGGGCCTGTGCGAGCTGGTGCGCACCTACGACGCGCTCTATTCGGCGGCGAAGCGCCAGCGCGGGCTGCTGGACTTTGACGACCTGGAGCACGGCGCGCTCAAGGCGCTGGCCCGCGAGGAGGTGCGCGAGGCGCTTCGCGCGCAGTACCGCTATGTGTTCATCGACGAATACCAGGACTCCAGCGCCATTCAGGAGGCGATCGTGGGCAGCTTCGCGCGCGAGGACGGGCTGTTCCTGGTGGGCGACGTGAAGCAGAGCATCTATCGCTTCCGTCAGGCGGAGCCGGCGCTGTTTCTTGCGCGCGCGGCGCGCTATGACCGCGCGGAGGAGACCAGCGCGCGGCGCATCGATCTGCAGCGCAACTTCCGCTCGCGCGCGAACGAGCTTGCCGGCGTGAACGCGGTGTTCGCGCGCATCATGCGCGGGGACGTGACGGAGATCGAGTACGACGCGCGCGAGGCGCTGATCCCGGGCCTGGAGGCGCGGGACGACGATCCGCCGCTTGAGCTGCACCTGATCTGGCGCGGCGAGGAAGAGGCGCAGGAGGCGGACGCGGACGGCGAGGACGGCGCGCAGGACGGCGGGGACGGCGAGCTCAGCGCGCGGGAGCTGGCCGGCGTGGAGCGCGAGGCGCTGATTGCGGCGCAGCGGATCCGCGCGCTGGTGGGCACGCCGTTTTACGACGCGAAGGCCGACGGCGAGCGGCCGCTGCGCTACCGGGACATGGCGGTGCTCCTGCGCGTGGCGCGGGGCACGGCGGCGCTGGCGGCGGATATCCTGCAGGCGGAGGGCGTCCCCGTCTTCTGCGACGCGGGCGAGGGGTACTTCGACATCCCGGAGATCCGCGCGATGATGGCGCTGCTGACGACGGTCGCGAGCGGCGCGCAGGACGAGGCGCTGCTCTCCAGCCTGCGCGGCCCGGCGCTGGGGCTTGAGGACAGCGAGCTGGCGGCCATCCGCATGGCCGTGCCAGACACGAAGGTGCCCTATCACGAGGCTGTGCGCCGCTATCGCGAGGAAAAGGAGGACGCGCTGGCGGAAAAGCTGCGCGGGTTTGAGGCGCGGCTTGCACGCTGGCGGCTGTGTGCGCGCCATCAGGGCGTGGACCGGCTGATCGAGCGCATCTACGCAGAGACGGGCTTTCTGGCCAAGGCGGGCGCGCTGCCGGGCGGCGCGGCGCGGCAGGCGAACCTGCACCTGCTGGTGTCGCGCGCGCGGGCGTTTATGCGCGCGCAGGGCGGCTCGCTGCACGCGTTTTTGCGCTATGCGGCGCGGCTGCGCGCTGGCGGCGACAGCATGAGCGCCAGCGCCATCGGCGAGAGCGAGGACGTGGTGCGCATCATGACCACGCACAAGAGCAAGGGCCTCGAGTTCCCGGTGGTGTTCGTGCTGGGCATGGGCAGGAAGATGAGCACGCGCAGCCTGAGCGCGCCGCTGCTGCTGCACGCCGAGCTGGGCGCGGGCCTGTCGTGCGTGGACACACAGCTGCACAGCGAGCGCGACACGCTCCTGCGCCGCGCGATCCGCGTGCGTCTGACGCGCGAGCAGCTGGCCGAGGAGATCCGCATCCTGTACGTCGCCATGACGCGCGCCAGGGAGCGGCTGATCCTCATCGGCGACGCGGGAAGCCAGCAGGTGCCGGCACTGTGGAAGCGCGGCAATCAGGCGGGCAGCCTGCGCGCGATGCGCACGGGGCTGGACATGGTCTGCCCGGCGCTCGTGCAGGCGGGCGCGTCGTGCATGATTCGCGAGGAGGAGGTCATGGCCGGGGAGAGCCGCTGGCGCGTGTTTGCGCACTTTGGCGGCGCGGCGACGGAGAAGGAGCCGCGCTCCGACGAGGCCGTCATGCGGATGCTTGCGCGGCTGGAGGGCACGGCGGCGACGGACGACGAGCTCGTCCGGCTCCTGAATTTCACGCCGCAGGACGCGCGCAGGGCGGTGCGCAAGACGAGCGTGAGCGCGGTCATCCGCGACGAGAAGCGCGCCGCGCAGGCGGAGGAGGACGATCCGCTGGCCCCGAGGGAGACGGAGATCATGCGCCTGCCGCGCTTCATGCAGGAGGCGCAGATGACCGGCGCGCAGATCGGCACGGCGTTCCACCGGCTGATGCGCATGCTCGACCTGGACGCGCTGCGCGGGAGCCGGGACATTGCAGCTGAGCTGGCGGCGCAGCGCGGGCGGCTGCTGGACGACGGCGTGATTTCGCAGGCGGAGGGCGGCGCGGTCAGCGTGCGGATGTTGGTCGATTTCTTCGCCTCGCCGCTGGGCGTGCGCGTGCTGGGGAGCGAGCGCGTGGAGCGCGAATGGGCCTTCACCTTCAGGCGCGCGGCCCCGGACGGGCAGGAGCAGCTGGTGCAGGGCGTGATCGACTGCTGCTTTGTGGAGGACGGGCAATGGGTGCTCGTCGACTACAAGACCGATTCCCCGCGCGACGTGCAGGCCGTGCTGGACAGGCACAGGCCGCAGCTTAACGTGTACGCCCAGGCGCTAACGCGCATCACCGGCATGGCGGTCCGGGAGCGCGTTTTGTACCTCGTGCGCGCGGGCGCGGGATACGTCGTATAATGGGAAATTTCCGCGCATGGCGGGGTTGACAAACGCTGAAAATGGGCGTATTGTAAACATGAAATTTGGGTGAAACGAGGTGAAAGACGTGGACGATACGCCCAGTAGCGTGGCGGGCAAACCCCGAGAACGCATGGCGCTGTGCGCGCTGTCTGCGTCTTTCCGCCTGTAATCAAAAAGCGGAAATCCGCGCAGAATATGCAGCGTGCACGCAGGCGCGTAGTCTGTCTCCGTTTGACGCAAGGAGGGCAGACACGGCCTGCTGCGCCATTTTTGGGGAAACGACCGGCATTTTCGGCCTTTAACAGGAATGAAAATGATAGGAGGGAATCCCGATGGACGAGGAATTCCGCAAGGATTTTGAAGAGCTGCTTGCCCTGATGGACGCGGGCAGGCTGCTCGATTTCAAGAAGAAGGCGGCGGACTGCCTGCCGGTGGATATCGCCGAGGGCCTGGAGGAGATCGAAGAGGACGCGCGGGTGATCAAGCTCTTCCGCATGCTGCCCAAGGACATCTCTTCGGACGTGTTCTCCTACATGAACAGCGACCAGCAGCAGCTCATCGCCGAGAGCGCCTCCAACGCCGAGCTCAAGGCGCTGGTGGACGACATGTTCCTGGACGACACGGTGGACTTCCTGGAGGAAATGCCCGCCAACGTCGTCAAGAAGGTGCTGCAGAACGCGGACGAGAACACGCGCAAGCTCATCAACCAGTTCCTCAACTACCCGGAAAACAGCGCCGGCAGCCTGATGACGATCGAGTATGTCGACCTGCATGACTACTTTACCGTGCGCAAGGCGATGGACTACATCCGCCGCACGGGCATCGACAAGGAGACCGTCTATACCTGCTACGTCATCGACGAGCAGCGCAGGCTGGTCGGTCACGTCTCCCTGCGCAAGCTGATCGTCGCGCCGGAGAGCACGTACATCCGCGACATCATGGACACCAACACCGTGTCCGCGACCACGACGGACGACCAGGAGGTCGTCGCGGAGGATTTCCGTCACTACGACCTGACCTCCATCGCCGTCACCGACAAAGAGAACCGGCTGGTCGGCATCATCACCATCGACGATATCGTCGACGTCATCACCGAGGAGAACACCGAGGACATCAAGAAGATGGCGGCCATCATCCCCTCCGACGAGGAATACATGGACGCCGGCGTCATGCACCTGGTGGCGCACCGCCTGCCGTGGCTGATGATCATGATGATCTCCGCGACGCTGTCCTCGACGATCATCACGAGCTTTGAATCCGTGCTCGCGGGGGCCGTGGTGCTCACCGCGTTCATCCCGATGCTCACCGGCTCCGCCGGCAATTCCGGCAGCCAGACCTCGGTCACGATCATCCGCAACATGGCGCTGGGCGAGGTGGAGCTTGGCGACTGGCTGCGCGTCCTGTGGAAGGAGGCGCGCGTCGGCGTGGTGTGCGGCGCGGCGCTGGCTGCGGTCAACTTCCTGCGCATGATGATCTTCTCCGGCACGACGGTCATCATCAGCATGATCGTCTCGGTGACGCTGATGCTGGCCATCGTGATGGCGGCGTCCGTGGGCTGTCTGCTGCCGATGGGCGCCAAGCGCCTGGGCCTTGACCCGGCCGTCATGGCCAGCCCGATGATCACCACCATCGTGGACGCGGCGTCGCTGCTGCTCTACTTCATGATCGCCTCGGTCATGCTGGGGCTGTAAAGCGGCTTCATGCGGCGCGAAGCGAAGAAGGGGTTCGGGGACTGCGTCCCCGAGCGGGGTTTGGGGCCTGCGGCCCCAATGGTTCCTGAATAAAAGAAGGGGCTGTCAAGCCAAAAACTTGATGGCCCCTTTTCCATGCTTCAAATTGTG
>JBJEUH010000069.1:0-5586 GCA_051883735.1 Candidatus Ventricola sp. | reverse complement strand
CCTGCGCGTGGTGTGGGTGGACGATTACGGCTACGACTACGCCAGCGACGCGGTGCGCGACGGCGTCCGCTACGAGCTGCTGGCGTACACGGACACGGAATTTGCGTATTTCGGCGTGGTGTTTACCGGGCTGCCGATTGTGACGCTGAAAATCGGCGGCGGTACGGAAGCGCTGAGCGAGGAATACACGGCGGCGCGGATGGCGGTGTCCGGCGCGGGCTATGAGGGCGTGAATTCCGGGGCGCTGGTACACCTGCGCGGCGGCGGATATGTGAAGCAATACCCGAAGGATTCCTACCGTGTGGAGCTGCACACGCTCAGCGCGCACGGCGACAAGAAGAACGACGTGAGCGTGCTGGGCATGCCGGCCGATTCGGACTGGCTGCTCATCGCCAACGCGTCGGACGATACCTGCGCGCGCAACGAGCTGGCCTGGAGCATCTGGCGCGACTGGAACGCCGACGGCCAGGGCTTTATGCTGCTGCAGTCGCGGATGGTCGAGGTGTTTGTGGAGGACGAATACGTCGGGCTGTACCAGCTCATGCAGCGCATCCGGATCAAGGAGGAGATCGTCCGCATGGGCGGCAATCCGGACACGGATTACTGCGCCCGCGTGATCAATGTGGCCAACATCGGGGAGCATCCGGTGCTCGACCTGGTGGAAAGCGTCAACATCTGGGCGGAGCTGCGCTATGCGCCGCAGGGCGTGTCGGCCAGGCGGTCCTTTGCGCAGTATGAGCCGTACTGGCGGATGAACGTGCGCTCTGCCGAAAACGAGATGTGGCTGGACGACGAGGCGTTTGCGCAGACGGCTGCGCAGTGCACGGACGTGCGCGGGATGATGGACTTCTTCCTGTTCACGCAGGCGGCGGGCCTCGGCTACGACAACGTGTTCAACAACGTCTACATGTGGGCGCTCAAGCAGGGCGACCACTATGTGTATTACCTGTCGCCCTGGGACATGGACATGGGATTCACCAAGATGTTCGGCGGCAAGAAGAGCGGGTCCGCCGCCTATCCGTATGGCCAGACGTCCGGGGAGATGCCGGATGCCGGGGCGACGGACGAGGTGGAGGACACGCCCAACCTGTATCTGCAGCAGGCCCGGCGCATGCTGGACCTCGACGTCGCCGGCGCGCGGCAGATCCTCCGCGATGTCTGGAACGAAAAGCGCACGACGATCCTGACGGAGGACGCGATGTATCAGCGCTTTGACGCGTTCCAGGAGATGATCAACGCCTCCGGCGCGTACCTGCGCGAATCGGAAAAGTGGCACGGCGACGCGCAGGAGCTGAACCTGGCGACGATTCAGGCCTTTGCGGTGGAGCACCTGCATACGATCGATCTGGCCATCGACAACCTCTGGCCGCTTGAAGGAACGGACGAAGAACAGGCGCCGGACCTGAGCGAATGACGAAGTTTTTGGGGGAAGGCTGAACGCTTGATGAGATTTCGAATGCTGCTGGCGATGGCGGCGCTCGCGCTGGTCGTGGCCGGCGTGGTCGCATACGCATCGCCGTATGCGCCGGCGGCGGCGCCCGCGCCGCAGGACGTGGAGGAGATCTGGGCGATCGAGGACGCGCGCGAGGAGAGCGAGACGCCGCTGGTGACGGCGCTTGAGATGAACGGCGTGCCGCTGGCGTATGACGCGGCGGAAAACACGTTCTACTGCACGCTGGGCATGGGCAACGGGGAGGCGTGGCCGGAGATTCATCTGACCGCGCCGGGCGCAAAGGGCGTGCGCCTCATGTTCGTGGACGACTATGCCTACGACTGGTGCGCCGACGCGATCCGGGAGGGCTATGCGTACGAGGTGATCGCGTACACGGAGACGGCGTTTTCGTATTTCAGCGTCGTGTTCACCGCGCTGCCGCAGCTGTGCATCGATACGGGCGGACAGGGAATCGCGATGGAGGATACGGGCATCCGCGTGACGATGGCGGCCTTTGGCGAGGCGCCGCTCTCCTCCACGGCGCGCGCGCACCTGCGCGGCGCGTCCACGCTGATCTTTGACAAGCAGAGCTACCGGATCGAATTTACGCGCGAGCGGAACGGCGGCTCCGGCAAGATCGAGGTCGGTGTTCCGGGCTTCGGCCCGGCGAACGATCTCGCGCTCCTGCCCTGCATGAATGACGAGACGAAGATGCGCGACAGGCTGAACTGGGACCTGTGGAGCGAAATCGCGGCGGACGACGAGCCCTTCGGCGCGCGCAGGACGGCGTACGTCGAGGTCTTCCTGGACAACGCGTACCACGGGCTGTACCTGATGGTCGAGCCGGTGGACGTGAAGGAGGAGCTTGCGCTGGCGGGCGACGCGCACCTGATGACGGACAGCGTGTACCGCACGGCGGCGCTGAACTTCTCCCGCGACCGCGAATACTATACGCATCCGCACCGCGAAAACGCGGGCTACGAGCTCTACTACGCGCCGCCCGGCGCGCAGAGCTTTGAGGAAAAGTTCGCGGGGCTCTCTGCGTATATCGAGCTGACGAAGATGGAGGACGACGAAGCATTCGCCGCGCGCGCGCAGGAGATCATCGACGTGGATTCCATGCTGCGCCACGTGCTGCTGATGCAGGGCGGCGCAATCGCCGACAACTTCTTCAACAACATGTACATCTGGGCGCAGCCCGGGCCGGACGGCAGCGTCACCTACCGGTTCTCCCTGTGGGACCTGGACATCTCCTGGGGCTTTGAGAAAAACGAGATCGGCGAGGAGTTTGAGCGCTGGCTGTTCTTCCCCGTGGCGGACAGAATGCTGAACCTCGACGTGGGCGGAATCCGCCAAAAGGCGTACGACATGTGGCAGCAGATGCGCGGGAGCATCTTCAGCATGGAGGCGCTGGAGGCGAAAATCGAGGAATATACGGAGCTTCTGGGCGAGAGCGGCGCGCTGATGCGCGACGCGCTGCGCTGGGGCAAGGCCATGACCTATCCGGACGGCTATGAGTTCATCACCTTTGCGTCCATGCGCTGGCCGCTGATCGACGAGGCCATGGAGCTGCTGGTGACGACGGACGGGCCGGTCGATTTCCTCTCGCAGTCGGGCTATGGGCAAAAGGCCGGCGATATTTTTCCCGCTCAGGGAGATGATGAATGGTGAAGCTCAGGCTGTTGACGGCTATTCTGGCGATGACGGCGCTGCTGGTGTGTACCGTGGCGCTCTTTTCGCCGTACGCGCCGGAGGTCCGGCCGGTGATGGACATCGAGGAGATCTGGGCGATCGAGGACGCGCGCGAGGAGAGCGGCGTGCCGCTGGTGACGTGCCTGGAAAACGACGGCATGCGCCTGGGCTACGACGCGCAGGAGAACACGTTCTACTGCCCCATCGGCCTTGACAACGGCGAGGCGTGGCCCGAGCTGCACCTGCGCGCGCCGGGCGCGGAGGGCGTGCGGCTGGCGTTTGCAGACGACTACGCCTACGACTGGTGCAGCGAGGCGGTGCGCGAGGGATACGCCTACCAGGTGATCGCCTACACGCAGACGGAATTTACCTATACCCAGATCGTATTCACCGGACTGCCGGTGATGACGCTGAGCACGGACGGCGAAATCGACTATGCGGACATGGACGCGCAGGCGACGTTCGCCTCGCCGGAGGGCGGACTGACGGCGAAGGCGGTCACGCACCTGCGCGGCGCGGGCAGCCGGCTCAGCGAAAAGAAGAGCTACCGGATCGACTTCGTGCACGGGCAGAAAAGCAGCGCGGCCATCGCCGAGGTGCCGGGCATCGGCCGGACGGACGGCGTGCTCCTGCTGGCGGGCGTGATGGACGACACGATGATGCGCGAGCGGCTGAGCTGGGACGTGTACGCGATGATCGCCGGGGAAGACGAGCCCTACGGCCCGAGAAAGACGCAGTACGTCGAGCTGTTTGTGAACGACCGGTACGCCGGCTGCTACATCCTGATGGAGCCGGTGGACGACGGCAGGGAGCTGGCCAAGCGCGGCCCGAACGCGCCAGCCACGGACAGCGTCTACCGCACGGCGCAGATCGAGTACGCCGGGGAGCGGCCCTATGTGGAGAACGTCATGCGCGAGGGATCGATCTACGAGCTGTACCATGCGCCTGTGGCCGGGCACGAGTTCGACGCGCTGGAGCCGTATCTGGCGCTCGAGCAGACGCCGCGGGATGAGGCGCACGACGCGGAGTTTGAGCGCCTGGCGCTGGAGGTGATCGACCTGGAGTCCCTGCTGCGCTACGACCTGCTTGTGCAGGCGGGCGGCATGAGCGACAACGTGTTCAACAACATGTATATCATCGCCCATCGGGAGAACGGCCGCCTGACCTATCGCTTCGCGCCGTGGGACATGGACCTGACCTGGGGCCGCTTCAAGGAGGAGGAGAGCGGGGATTTCTACCATGGCCTGTTCTCCTTTGACGTGGCGCAGCGGATGATCGAGCTCGATGCGGGCGGCGTGACGCGGCGCATGCTCACGGACATGTGGGCGGCGCTGCGCGAGAGCGTGTTTCGCGAGGACGTGATCAGGCGGCTGGTGGACGGCTATCTGCGGGAGCTGGATGACTCCGGCGCGTATGTGCGCAACGCGCTGCGCTGGCACGGCGAGGCACGCGCGGCGGACGGCGACGAGATCGTGCTGTTCGCGGCGGAGCACTTCGCGGCGCTGGACGCCATTTTTGCCGCGTACGCAGAGTAAATCCGGGCGTGAGAAAATTTAACATTTGCGCAATAAACGGCGTTTTTTCAGTTGACAGATGAATTTTGAAGTGGTATGATGACTATGTTTGCTGTGCAGCCTCCATAGGGGAGTTCTGCGCACTGGACGATTGAAAGGAAGAATGGACTTATGCATGAAGCTCTTGCCGACGCTGATCGACGAGTAGTTGGCACCAAGCAGCTGCTGCGCGCGCTGGACGAGGGAAGGATTGCCCACGCCTATGTCGCCGCCGACGCGGACCTGCTTCTGACCAAACGCGTGGTGGACCGCTGCTACGACATGAACATCCCCTGCACGCAGGTGGAATCCATGGAGAAGCTCGGGCGCGCCTGCGGCATCGACGTGAAGGCAGCAGCGGCCGGCCTGCTCAGATAAAAGCGGCGGGCGGTGCGAAGAAACCGGCAGCCACCGGGCTGGCCGGCTCTTTTGGCGCGAAAGCGCATGATATGACTCCGCACACGCGGGTTCATATAGATCTATCAGCAAGAAGTGTTCCAAGATTTTTTAAAAGAAACATAGGAGGTGCTTCCATGCCTACGATCAACCAGTTGATCCGCAACGGAAGAAAAGCGATCGCTGCAAAGCCGACCGCCCCTATCCTGCAGAAGTGCCCGCAGAAGCGCGGCGTCTGCCTCTCCGTCAAGACCACGACCCCGAAGAAGCCGAACTCCGCGCTCCGTAAGATCGCCCGTGTTCGCCTGACCAACGGCGTCGAGGGTACCTGCTACATCCCGGGCATCGGCCACAACCTGCAGGAGCACTCCGTCGTGCTCATCCGCGGCGGCCGTGTTCGCGACCTGCCTGGCGTTCGCTATCACATCATCCGCGGCGCGCTGGACGCTGCCGGCGTGGCCAAGCGCATGCAGGCCCGCTCCAAGTACGGCGCGAAGCGCCCGAAGAAGTAAT
>JBJEUH010000068.1:0-5643 GCA_051883735.1 Candidatus Ventricola sp. | reverse complement strand
AGCATGTCGCGCAGCACGTCCATCTCGCTCTCCAGGTCGATGAAGCGGTACTCGTCCAGCGCCTCCACCTGCTTCTGGAACGCCTTGTCGATCACGCCGACGGCCTCGGAGATGCGCGTGCGCACCTCGCGCGCCTTGCGGGTGTTCGCCGTGTTTTCCAGCCGGGCGCGCGCGTCCAGCAGCTTGAGCGTCGTGGGCAGGTAATAGCGCAGGAACGTGCGCAGCTGGGGCAGCAGCTGGGGCCGCTGCTCGAGGATCGAGAGAATCTGGCCGCAGCTGCTCTCGATCGAGTCGATCTGCGCGGAGAGCGCCTCGTCGGCGATGATGTCGTTGGCCTGACGGATGCGGCGCATGGCGTCGTAGCCGCTGCGGATCACCTCGTCCACGCCGGCGTCCTCGTCGATCGGCTCCTGCTTGCGCGCCTGGGCGTGCGCGGCGGAGGCCTGCGCAGCGGAGGCCTTTGTCTGCGCCCACTGGCGGTTGATCTCCTCGTCCGAGGACACCACGCACTCCTCGTCCTCATACGCCTGTGCGCTGCCGTAGGCATCGGCGCGGCGCGCGTAGGCGCTCCCGTGCTCCTGCTCCTCCTGCTCCTGCTCGATCTTGCGCAGCACATGGAACACCAGATACACGGCCATCGGGCCGAACGGTCCCGCGACGAAGAGCGAGAGCATGTACCATGCCCAGCGGGGCAGATAGTCGAGCGTTTTGAGCACCTGTTTTGCTTTCATGGGTGATCCCCTTCCAATCCGATCACGTTATTGTACGGGTTCAGCGGTCGCCTTGGGCGCGGGCAGCCCCAGCGCGTCAAGGAGCAGCAGCTTGTTGGCCTCAAGGTCGGCGACGACGCCGCTCGCGCCGCTCGCATTGCCGTAACGCCAGTATCCCTCAAACGGCACGGCGATACGCGAAACATTCGCGCCGCGCAGCCACAGCGCCTTGAACACCAGGCCGACCTGCTCGCCCGCGGAATAGGACGAGCGCCATGCGTGCTTGAGCGAGGAGAAGACGCTGGCGACGTTCGCCGCGGTCATGCGGCCGGTCTGCTTCACCATCGCGGCGATGAGCTTGCCCTGGCGCTCGCCGCGGCCCAGGTCGTTATCCAGCTTGCGGCAGCGGGCGTAGGCCAGCGCCTGCGCGCCGTTCAGACGGCAGACGCCCTCCTCAAGCGGGCTGTCCGGATAGATGCCCACGGTCTTGTTCAGGTAGTTCACCTCGGCGGCCGTCAAATCGACCTGCGCGCCGCCGATGGCGTCCACCAGCTCGATGACGGTAGTGAAGTTCACGCGGAACCAGCCGTCGATGGACACGCCGAAGCTGCGCTCGATCGCATCGCACAGCGCCTGTTCGTCCTTGCTGCGCACGATCGTGTTGATCTTGGTCAGCTTGCCGTTCTCGTTCTCCACGAACATGTCGCGCGCGAAGGTGACAGCGGAGATCTTCGTGCGGGTGAAGTCCACCTGGACGAGCATGGTCACGTCGCTGCGGCCGGTCTCGTTCAGGGAGCCATAGTTGTCCATGCCGATGACCAGGAAGGTCTTCTTGCCGTGCGGATGCAGCAGGATGGACAGAATCAGGAAAACGGCGAGCACAATGCAGACGATGCGCGCCAGACGGTGCTGCTTGAGATATGCCTTCGCTTTTTCAAAATATGTGCGGATGCGGTTCATAGACGGTCGCCTCCCGGGGCAGAATGCACAGTGGAGCAGGCAATGCCTGCATCATCAGCGATGGAATAAACATATCATATTCAGCAGGCAAAATCAAGCAGATTGCCTAGGATATGCGCTTTTCGTCAGAATCGAAAAGAAAATGGATTGCAGGCGCGGGCGTTTTTGTGTATAATAAGAACGTTATGGATTTTTGCACAGGCTCATCCCACTCCCTGCGGCTAAAATCAAACGGCGTCGGGCTGACCTCCGGCGGCGAAGAAAGCAGCATGCTGACATAAATCGTGCTTTCCCATCAGAAGAAAGGAAATTATTGTGACTGACAACGAAAACCGAAAGACCCCTGATACCAGCGAGGAAAAGAAGAATGCCGGCAGGCGCACAGGCGTGCGCCGCCGTCCGGCGATCAAGAAGACCGAGACAGCCGAAAAGGCTGTGAAGGCCGAAAAGGCCGAGAAGACTGAACAGGCAAAGAAGCCGTCTGTCCGGCCCGCCGCAAAGGGCGCAAAGCAGGATAAAAATGCCGGCGCAGCGCCGCAGCCGGCGCGCAGGAAGCCCGCCGCGCAGGCGCAGAAGCGCCAGCAGGACCCGCAGAACGCGCAGACCCCGCAGGCTGCGGCGGTGAAGGCGGCCAGGCCGCTTGCCGGCAAAAAGCCGGCGGCGCATCCGCAGACGGGAAGGCGCCGCGTGGCGCCGCCCGCCGGCGCGCAGGCGGACAAGCCGTTCATCTCCCAGTCCCTGCAGCTGGTGGGCAAGAAGCCGCCCACGATGCGCTCCCGCGCCAGCGAGCATCCCAGCCGCGCGACGCTGCGCATGATCCCGCTGGGCGGCATGTGCGAGATCGGCAAGAACATGACGGCCTACGAGTACGGCAACGACATCATCATCGTCGACTGCGGCCAGATCTTCCCGGACGAGACCATGCCGGGCGTGGACGCCGTCATCCCGGACTTCACCTATGTGCTGCAGAACCGCGACCGCGTGCGCGGCATCTTCATCACCCACGGCCACGAGGACCACATCGGCGGCCTGCCGTACCTGATGCGCGAATTCAAGGCGCCCATCTACGGCGGCAAGATGGCCGTGGAGCTGCTCAAGTACAAGCTCGACGACCGCGTCCCGGGCCTGACCAAGAGCTGCACGCTGCGCGCCGTGGAGGCGGGCGAGGTGATCCGCGCGGGCTGCTTCTCCGTGGAGTTCATCCACGTGAACCACTCCATCGCGGACGCGTTCATGTTCGCCATCCGCACGCCGATCGGCACCATCGTGCACTCCGGCGACTTCAAGATCGACTATACGCCCATCAGCGGCGACATCATGGATCTGCAGCGCATCGCGCAGATCGGCCGCGAGGGCGTGCTGCTCTTCGTGTGCGAATCCACGAACATCGAGGTGCCGGGCTTCTCCAAGTCCGAGCGCCACGTCGGCGAATCCATGGCCGACATGTTCAAGGACGCGCAGGGCCGCATCTTCGTGGCGACGTTCTCCTCGAACGTCTCCCGCCTGCAGCAGATCTTCACCGCCGCCGAGCGCCATGGCCGCAAGGTCGCGCTCGTGGGCCGCAGCATGCTCAACGTGTTCAACGCAGCCAACAACCTGGGCTACATCCAGATGAAGCCGGACACGCTCATCGAGATCTCCCAGGTGGACAAGCTGCCGCCCGAGCAGGTGTGCATCATCTCCACCGGCTCCCAGGGCGAGCCGATGAGCGCGCTCACGCGCATCGCCTTCAACAACCACCGCGAGCTGGAGATTCAGGCGGGCGACACCGTCATCATCTCCGCCTCGCCGATCCCGGGCAACGAAAAGCCTATCTACAAGGTCATCAACGAATTGTACAAGCGCGACGCGAAGGTGTACTATTCCGCGCTGGCGGACGTGCACGTCTCCGGCCACGCCTCCCAGGAGGAGATCAAGCTGGTGCACAGCCTGGTGCGCCCCAAATTCTTCATCCCGGCCCACGGCGAGACCCGCATGCTCTATCAGCACGCGGAGCTGGCGCACAAGCTGGGCGTGCCGTTTGAGAACATCTTCATCCTGGCCAACGGCGATATCTTCGAAATCTCCAAGGGCAGCGCGCGCGTGACCGGCTTCACCAACGGCGAGGCCGTGCTCATCGACGGCTCCTCCAAGGGCGAGGTGGACAACACCGTGCTGCGCGAGCGCAAGCTGCTCTCCGACGACGGCGTGGTCTCCATCGCCCTGGCGGTCAGCGCCAAGACCGGCGCGATGATGGCCCAGCCGGTCGTCAGCGCGATGGGCTTCCTCTACGACAGCGAGCACCAGAAGATCGAGGCGGCCTGCCGCCAGCACGCGGCCAACATGGTCACCCGCACGATCGGCTCCGGCAAGAAGCTGAGGGATTCCGTGCCGCAGATGCAGAGCCAGATGCGCTCCTTCCTCTATGAGAAGACGAAGCGCCGCCCGGTCGTGATGATCAACGTGATTGAAGTGGAGTAAACAGCCATGACTACAGAGAATCTGCCCGTCGTCCACGTCATCAACGGACGGCAGAAGAAGCTGCTCCAGGGCCATCCCTGGGTATACGGCAACGAGATTGAGCGCGTCGAGGGCGAGACGGCCGACGGCGGCCTGGTCACGGTGGTCGATTTCCGCGGCCGGTATATGGGCACGGGCTTTTACAACAGCCGCAGCCTCATCACCGTGCGCCTGCTGACGCACCGCCGGGAGGAGATCACCGACGCACTGATCGCCGCGCGCGTGAAGGCGGCCTGCGATTACCGCCGGTTCGTCCTGCAGCGCGAGGGCACCGATTCCTGCCGCCTGATCTACGGCGAGGCGGACCGCCTGCCCGGCGTGATCGCGGACCGCTTCGGCGATGTGATCGTGCTGCAGGTGCTGGCGCTGGGCATGGAGCGCTACACGCAGGTGATCGCGGACGCGCTGATCGCCTGCGAGCAGCCGGCGTGCCTGCTGCTTGCAAACGACGACGCCATCCGCATCAAGGAGGGCATGACCTGCTTTACGAAGGTTCTGCACGGCGCGCTGCCCGAGGAGACGATCATTCAGGAGAACGGAATCCGGCTCGCCGTGGACGTGTGCGGCGGCCAGAAGACCGGCTACTTCCTGGATCAGAAGGAGAACCACCTGTTCCTGCGGCAGTTCTGCCGGGACGCGCGGGTGCTCGACTGCTTCTCCTATATCGGCGGCTTTGCGCTCAACGCGGTCAAGGGCGGCGCGCGCGAGGTGACGGCGGTGGACATCAGCGAAAGCGCGGTGGAGCTCATCCGCCGCAACGCGGCGCTCAACGGCGCGGAAATCAACGCCGTCTGCGCGAACTGCTTTGACTTCCTGCGCGCGCAGGTGAAGGCGGGGGAGAAGTACGACGTGGTCGTGCTCGACCCGCCGGCGTTCACCAAGGCGCACGCGAACATGGCCAACGCCTGCCGCGGCTACAAGGAGATCGCGCTCTCCGCGATGCGCCTGCTCCCAGCGGGCGGCGTGCTGGCGACGCACAGCTGCTCCTATCACATGCCGGAGGACACGTTCGTGAACACCGTCCTCTCCGCCGCGCAGGATCTGCACCGTCAGGTGCGCGTGATCACGCTGCGCCGCCAGGACATCGACCATCCGGTGCTGGCCGGATACCCCGAGAGCCACTACCTCAAGAGCCTGTGGCTGCAGATGCTGGATTGATTTAAATCAGCATCGCAGATAGGCGCGAAGCGAGAAAGGGACTGGAACCTGCCGCGCCCTGTGGGCGAAGAAGGCAGGTGGAACGTCGGGAATCGCAAGGAGCGGCAGCATGCCGCGACTATGCGAGTTCCCCGGGGGATAAAATCCCTCAGGCGGGGTTTGGAGCCTGCGGCCCCAACGTATCCCCAAAATCAGAAAGAAAAAAGCTGTCTCAGAGCAGGATGCGGAGCATCCTACGATTGAGACGGGGGTGCGCGCAAAGTGTTCTTTACATACTCATCAAGCGGATGGCCGAGAGGCTGTCCGCTTTTTGCTT
>JBJEUH010000067.1:23331-28778 GCA_051883735.1 Candidatus Ventricola sp. | reverse complement strand
TCGCGGTTGTAGCTGTGGATGACGGCCATGTTGGTCGGCACATAGATGCCGCCGTACTTGTGCGCGGCGGAGAGGGCGAACATGTGGTCATCCTCGTTGATCGTGCCGCCGACGGCGCACAGGCTGTTGTGGCAGTTGGTGAGCACATAGGGCATGGGGAATTCCTTCATGCCGGAGGCGCGCGCCGTCTGGATGATGCCGACATAGGTGATGTCGTGGCTGGTCAGACTGTCAAAGCGCATGCGCAGGTGATCCATGTCGCCGCTCTCGTTGTGCGCGGCGAGGATGGAATAGGCCATCGTGCCCTTCTCGCCCTCCTCGCGGGTGACCGTGCGGCCGCAGAGCTGCGGCAGCTGCGCGGGATCGGTGACGATGGTCTCGCCGGAAACCAGGTAGACGCCGCCGTCATAGAGCTTCACCATACAAAAAACCCCTTTCGTATTCTGTGAAATCGGTTTGGGAAGACCGCGCTTCCTTGAGTGATTTCATTATATACGAAAGGAGCAATATAAACAAATACTTAAAAATCATGAGAGGCATAGAAGATATTTATAATTCTTCGATGCGCTCCTTGAAGCTGTGCAGGAATGCCTTCGCCGCGCGGGAGAGGTACGCGTCCTTGAGCGTGACCACGCTCAGCTCCCAGTAGGCGTCGTAGCGCGGCGGGATGGCGTAGCAGCGGGTGGGATATTCGTCCCCGCCGAGGATGCCGATGTACTGCCGGGGCACGAGCGTATAGCCCATGCCCTCGCTGGCCAGGCGGCGCAGCGTTTCGAAGTTGCGGCTGGTGAAGACGATCTGCGGCGTGAAGCCCGCCTTGGCCAGCACGCGGTTGGTCACATGGCGGATGCGCTGGCCCCTGGAGACCATGAGGAACGGCTCGGCGGAAAGCAGCGCGGGATCGAGCTCGGGGTATTCCCCGCCCGTGGCGGGGATTGCCTGCGCATCGTATGGGTTGTCCGGCGGCGCGACGATGAGGAACGGGTCGCGGCGCAGCACCTCGTGCGCGAGGCCGGGGTCCTCGGACGCGTCGTCCCCCGCGCCGGTGTGCATCACGGCGAAGTCGAGCCGGCCGCTGAGCAGCCGCTTTTGAATCTCCTCGCTCGTCTCCTCGACGACGCGCAGCTCGATGCCCGGGTGCTCCCGGTGGAAGCGCGGCAGGATGCGCGGCAGCAGGTCGCACGCGAGATAGTTGGTGATGCCCAGCGTGACGCGGCCGCGCACCAGCGAGTGCTCCTCGCTGATCTCCGCCTCGAACGCCGCATACACGCGCAGCACCTCGCAGGCCATGCGGTAGTATTTTTCGCCCGCGTAGGTGAGCACCAGCCCGCCGGACGTGCGCCGGAACAGGCGCGTGCCCAGCTGGTTTTCGATGTTCGTGACGCAGTGGCTCAGCGACGGCTGGGTGAGGTAGAGCTTCTGCGCGGCGCGGGTGATGCTCTTCTCGTCGGCGATGGTCTTGACGTACAGCAGCTCTCGGGAGGTCATGGCTTCTCCTTTGGATCAAGCAGGCAGCTGAGACACGCGAAGCCGGCGAGCACCGCGACCGTCATGCTGCGGTAGGTGAAGTAGGTGTGGTCGAAGGAGTGGTTGGCCATCACGACGTACCACAGGCACACGGCGGCGGCGGGCAGCAGCAGGTTCAGCGCGCGCAGATCCAGCGCAAGGCCGCGCCTGCCGGCGATCGCCCTCCCCGCGGGCGCGAGCGTGACGGCCGCGCACAGGAGAATCAGCAGCAGATAGCTCTTCTTTTCCAGGATCACGCCGAGGTTTTTGAACAGCACGGCGATGCGGGAGAGCTCGCCGCCGTTGTCCGAGGCGCGCAGGCCGATCTGCGCGAAGACGCCGTAGAGCATCTGCCAGCCGAAGATCAGGCCGTTGAGCAGCCACTTGAGCGCCCACATGCCGCCGTAACCGAGCGCCCAGCTCACGCCGCACAGCGCGGCGCTGCAAAACAGCGCTCTGCCGCGCTCGCCCCGGCGCATGCGCAGCGCGAGCAGCAGGATGAGCGGATAGCCCAGGGACACCAGCGGGAAGGTGAGCAGGTCGAAGTAGTTGGTAAGCAGGCCCAGCAGCGCGAAGAACGACGGCATGCCGACCGCGTCCTCGATCCGCCCGTCCCACAGCAGCACGCAGGCGCAGGCGGCGAGCATCAGCATCGTCACCGGGACGTACTGCAGGCAGACGCTCGAGGAAAAGGGCATCAGCAGGAAATACGCCAGGAAGAAGCCGGGAATCAGACGGACCAGGCCGCGCCTGTTCATGAGATGCAGCACAAAAATCAGGAGAACCAGCTGCGCGAAATAGAGCAGCATCTGGAGGTTGGCCACGTCCAGCGCGCACAGCAGCAGCCGCAGCGGCAGCGTGTAGCCATGCCAATAGCGCGAGTAGCTGATGCCGCCGCCGGTGGGCGAGAGCTCGCCGAATTCATAATTGCAGAAGGCCTCCCACTCGGTCTGGCCCTCCCCGGCGGGCATGTCCACGCGCAGGCCGCCGAGCGCCTTCTGCGTCAGGCTCTCCGGGCCGACGTAGCCGGCGGTCTTGAGGATGAGCACGCCGGTGTAGTTGTCCAGCTGCGCGCTCAGAAAGCCGCCGATCGTCTGCGGCGTGCTCTGCTGCTCGCCGAGCATCAGGCAGCCCTGCCAGGCGTGGTCGCGCATGTCCCGGCTGTCGATGGTGAAAGCGAGGAAATTCGCCGCGATGCACAGGAGCACGGCCAACAGCAGCATGGCCAGGCCGCGCACAGCCTTCTTCATCGATGCCTCCCTCCCTTTTGGGCGGGCGCTTTGCCGCCGGACGGCCTGGCGCCCAGCCTGCGCGCGAGCACCTCCGGGCGGGCGACGGAATAGCCGAAGAAGCCCTCCGGGCGCGGGCGCAGCGGATGGTACTGACCATGCGCATAGGCGATCAGGTCCGCGCGCTCCAGGTGCAGGCTGCCGTCCTCGTCAAAGAGGCTGTCGCTGACATACACCTGCTCGATCGCGCAGAGGAACAGCTCGTGCGAGCCGAGGGGAATGCGGTTGACCACGCGGCAGCACAAAAACGCGGGCGCTTCCCCGATGGCGGGCGCGTCAAAGCCCTCGACGGTGCGCGCATACAGGCCGGTCTCCCGGAATTTGTCCACGTCGCGGCCGCTTTTGACGCCGCAGAAATCCGCGGCCCTGCACATGTCCCGGCTGATGAGGTTCAGGCAGAACACGCCGGACTGCACGATCTGCGCATAGGAATGGCGCGAGGGCCGAATGGACACGGAGAGCATCGGCGGGTCGGAGTTCACGATGCCGGCCCAGGCGACGGTGATCAGGTTGTCGCGCTCAAAGCCGGGCTCCGTGCCCCGGCAGGAGAGCATCACGGCCGGAACCGGCGCGAGCAGCGTCGTGGGGCCGATGGCGCGGAAAGCATTGGGCAAAGGGAAGACCTCCTTGGATACGAATCCTCGCCTAAGCTGCGCAGATCAGCGCGAAGCGAAGAAGGGTCAAGGGACGATGTCCCTTGCGGGGTTTGGGGCAGCGCCCCAAAGAGAGAAAAGGCGACCGACAGGCCGCCTTGATATGAATGGACTTATTGCCCGCAGGTCAGGCGAAGCACCTCTTCGATCTGCGGCGGGAGCAGCTCGACGAAGTGACCGGTCTTGCCGTTGACCACGTTGGCCGCCAGCGCCGGGATGTCCTCCGCCCTGCCGCCGGCCTGCTCGAGCGTCTGCGGCATGCCGATGGAGGCGAAGAACGCCTTCATTGCGGCGATGCCCGCCAGCGCGGTTTCCTCGTCGGTTTTGCCGGCGGGATCGATCTGCCAGACGCGGGTGGCGAACTGCACGAAGCGCTTCACGTCGTGCTTATAGACGTATTGCATCCACGCCGGGAAGACGACCGCCAGGCTCGCGCCGTGCGCGGTGTCGTACATCGCGGAGATCTCGTGGCCGATCTGGTGGCTGGCCCAGTCCTGCTCGCGGCCCACGCCGACGGAGTTGTTGTGCGCGAGCATGCCGGCCCACATCAGCGTCGCATGGGATTCGTAGTCGGTGTTGTCCGCCAGGGCGACGGGCGCGGCCTCGATGATGGAGCACAGCAGCGCCTCGGCCAGACGGTCGGTCAGGGCGACGTCCGGGGTGTTGGTGAAGTAGCGCTCCATGATGTGCGCCATCATGTCCGTGATGCCGCAGGCGAGCTGATAGCGCGGCAGGGTGAACGTCAGCTCCGGGTTCATCACCGCGAAGCGCGGGCGGTGGAACTCGGTGTTCAGCCCGCGCTTGAGGTTGCCGTCGAGCTGGGTGATGACGGCGGAGGTGCTGCCCTCGCTGCCGGCCGCCGGGATGGTGAGCACGCAGCCGTGCGGCAGCGCGCGGGTGACCTTCGCCTTGCCGCAGTAGAAATCCCAGAAATCGCCGTCGTAGCACGCGCCGTCGGCGATGGCCTTCGCGGTATCGATGGCGGAGCCGCCGCCCACGGGCAGCACAAAGTCCACGCCGTTTTCCTTGCACAGGCGCACGCCCTCGTACACCAGGTCGCTGCGGGGATTGGGCTTCACGCCGCCAAGCTCGAGGTGCTCGACGCCCGCGGCGTCAAGGGAAGCGATCACCTGCGAAAGCAGGCCGCTGCGCACGACGCTGCCGCCGCCGTAGACGATCAGCGCCCGGCTGCCGCCGAATTCCCGGACAAGCTGGCCGACCTTGTGCTGGCCGTCCTTGCCGAAGACAAACTTAGTAGGGGCACAGAATTCAAAATTCAGCATATATGTTCCTCCGTTTTTTGATCAGTCTTGGTCAGAGCTGGCAACTTCTGGCAGCGTCCGGTTTTGCCGCGCTCCATATAGGTATATGATACATGGGCCGCAAGGCAAAATCAATAAAAATCTTCTGAACTGGGAAGAAACGGAAGGGGAGAACCGTCATGTTACCAGAAGGATCATGAACCGCGCCTCGGTTGCATAATCGAATAAAACGTGATAAGATGAAGCAAGACGTTTGGCGAACAACTCACGGAGGGGATTTCCATGAAAAGATATGACATGAAGCAAAAGATTGCTGTCGTGCTGGCTGCGGCCATGCTCAGCAGCTGCATGCCTTTTGCTGTGCTGGCTGATGGGGAGGCCACGCCCGGCGAGGCGCAGGTGCAGACGGGCAATGTATTGACCGATGCGTCCGCCAGCGGCAAAAACGCCAGCCTGGACACGGCTTCGGACGGCGCGATCCAGGGCAGCGTGGATTTCAGCGGCGCCAAAATGGTCGTCAAGCTGTACAGGGACGGGAAAAAGCTCGATGAGAGAAGGCTTGGCCAGAGCGGCAGCTTCGAGTTCACCGATCTTCCGGCGGGCGACTATACGCTGCGGTTCTACTTCTGGGGCGAGGGCGATCTGCCGCCGAAGAAGGAGATCAGCGTGACGATCGGCTACGACAAGAAGGCGGAAACCGGCGGCACCGAGGGCGGCGGCACCGGGAGCGGAAGCGG
>JBJEUH010000067.1:0-23231 GCA_051883735.1 Candidatus Ventricola sp. | reverse complement strand
ACAAGAAGGCGGAAACCGGCGGCACCGAGGGCGGCGGCACCGGGAGCGGAAGCGGTTCAGAGAGCGGAAGCGGCACGGAGGGCGGAAGCGGCACGGAGGGCGGAAGCGGCACCGGGAGCGGAAGCGGCTCCGAGAGCGGTAGCGGTACCGGGAGCGGAAGCGGCACGGAGGGCGGAAGCGGCACCGGGAGCGGAAGCGGTTCAGAGAGCGGCAGCGGCTCCGAGGGCGACATTCCGGCTGCGTCGCCCGTGTATGAAAGCTCCAGCTTCACCTCGACCAAGGCCGGCTCGGAGACGGCTGCGGACGGCACGATTATCGGCAGCGTGAGCTACACCGGCGAGGCGACGGTGGTCGTCAAGCTGTACAGCGAGGAGGACCCGCAGACGAAGATCACGCACAAGACGATCAAGAAGAGCGGCGACAGCGTGAGCTTTACCGGCCTGGCTGCGGGCAATTACCGCCTGGACGTTCACTTCTACGGCGTGAAGACGCCGGAGGATTCCAAGACCGTGACCGTCGGCTATGAAGAGAAGAAGCCGGAAACCCCGGAGACGCCCGAAAAGGCGTTCACCGAGGTGAATTGCACCGCGACAAAGGCGAGCGCGGAGGACGCTGCGGACGGCAAAATCACCGGCAGCGTGGGCTACACCGGCGACAGCGTCGTCATCGTGAAGCTGTATGGCGCCGCCAACCAGAAGATCAGCGAGTACAAGATCCATAGCAGCGGCGAGAGCTTCAGCTTTGACGGCCTGGCCGCAGGCTCGTACAGGGTGGACTTCCACTTCTTCGGCGAGTCGGCCGCCCAAAGCAGGACGGTCGAGGTCGGCGCGGAAAAGCCGGCCGTGGCGAAGATCAAGATCACCGGCGTTGCGGGCGGCGAAAACAAGCTGACGGTCAAGGGCACCGCGCAGGCGGGCGCGCAGATGCTGGTGAGCGCGCAGCCGGCGACCGCCAAGGCGGAGGTGCTGACCGTCGGAAGCGACGGCGCCTTCAGCGCGGAGCTCGTCGCCGAGCCGGGCACCTACACCAAGGTGACGGCGTACTATGTGACGGACGCGTCCTCGTCGGTGAGCAGCACCGGCAGCTGGAAGGTGACCGAGCCGGCCAAGCCGACGCTGACGGTCGACCCGGTGGACATCAACAGCACGAAGGTCGTGGCCAAGACGGCCGCGGGCGTCGTGGTGACGCTGACGACGAAGGACAGCACGCAGACGCTGACCGCGGACGCGGACGGCATCGTGCGCTTCCCCCTGGCGCATACCTATCTGAAGGGCGATACGTTCACGCTGACCGTGATCTACGGCTCGGGCAGCGGGCACAGCTTCTCCCAGAAGGTGACCGTCGGCGGCATCTCCAACTACAATGACCTGGAGTACGGCGACACCGGCGACGACGTGCTGCGGCTGACCACGCGCCTTCATGAGCTGGGCTATCCGGTCACCGCGACGAGCCGCTACGGCAGCACCGTGCGCGAGGCTGTGCGCCTGTTCCAGATCGCCAACGGCCTGAAGGCCGACGGCAGGGCGGGCGACACCATGCAGGCGGCGCTCTACTCCGTCAGCGCGATCCCCTACGGCTCGGATAAGTATCCGACGCTGGTGCGCGGCGACCGCGGTCTGTCGCTGATCTACACCCTGCAGCAGCGCCTCAAGGACCTGGGCTACTACACGATCAAGGTGGACGGCATCTTCGGCAGCGGCACGGAGCGCGCCGTGCGCCTGTTCCAGCAGGTGAACGGCCTGACGGTGACCGGCAAGGCGGACAACGCCACGCAGACCCTGCTGTATTCCTCCGCCGCAAAGCCCGCCAGCTATGGCGTGTACGGCGACTACACGACCCTCTCGCGCAGCACCCGCTACAAGAGCGCCGTGGTGCCGCTGCAGCGCAGGCTCAAGAGCCTGGGCTATTACACCGGCAACATCGACGGCTACTTCGGCAGCCTGACGTACCGCGCCGTGCGCAATTTCCAGAGCCGCAACGGCCTGAGCGTCACCGGCGTGGCCGATCCCTACACGCAGGAGGTGCTCTATTCCTCCTACGCGAAGAGCGCGTCCGGCTCGTCCTCGGGCAGCAGCTCCTCCACGGGCTACCGCCTGCTGTACTGGGGCTGCCGCGGCGACGCGGTCAAGCGCCTGCAGAGCGCGCTGATCAGCGCGGGCTACAAGAGCATCGTGCGCACGGCGGACGGCATCTTCGGCCAGTGGACGTATGACGCGGTCAAGGCCTATCAGAAGGATCACGGCCTGGCCGTGGACGGCATCGCCGGCAAGAACACGCAGAATTCCCTGTACGGAACCAATTATTAAAGCATTCCCCCCTCCGCCAAAGAGGGGGGTTGCCTTATCGGGAATTGAGCAGAATACCGCACAACGGGCACCAAACAGCGCTGTTTTGCAAGGCTGTTCGGAAGTGGGCGCGGGCACTGCCCGCAAAGGAGGATGATGCGATGAAGAGGAGATTCGCGCTGCTGCTGGCGCTGCTGCTGCTTCTGGCGGCGGCGGCCCAGGCGGACGGGCTGCAGGTGGATTTCTACGACATGGGCAAGGCGGACGCGATGCTCATCACCACGCCGGACGGCGTGCGCATCCTGATCGACTGCGGCACCAACAAGGGCGGCAAGGCGCTGGCGGAGCGCTTCGCGAAGGAGGGCGTCGACGCCATCGACACGCTGATCATCACCCACTACGACAAGGACCACGTCGGCGGCGCGGACAAGATCCTGGAGAGCGTCGCGGTGCGCCAGGTGATCATGCCGGTCTACGACAAGGAGAGCAAGCAGCACACGCAGTTCATGGAGGCGCTGGAGGCGCTCGATGGGATTGCGACGCACCCGATGGAGATTCAGTCGGAGATGGCGATGCGCTCGCCCGACGGCGTGGAGCTCTCCATCACGAGCGCGCACCGCAGCAGCTACGGCGCGGACGAGGAGAACGACTTCTCCCTGGCCGTGCGCCTGACCTACGGGGAGACGAGGTTCCTCTTTGCCGGGGATGCGGAGACGCCGCGCCAGCTGGAGCTGCTCGAGGAGGGAAACGTGGCCTGCGACGTGCTCAAGGTGCCCTATCACGGGCGGCTGGTGTCCGCGAGCGAGCGGTTTCTGACGGAGGCCTGCCCGCAGATCGCCTACATCACCGACGGCGAGGAGGACCCCGCCAGCGAGGAGGTCGTCAGAATCCTCGAGCGCCTCGGCGCTCAGGTGTACACCTCCCGCGAGGACGGCGACGTGACCGTGGTCTCCGACGGGAAGACGGTCAGCGTGCTGCAATGATGAAGCAAAGCTCCCGGACGGATGCAGACCGTCCGGGAGCTTTTTGCATGGTTTTCTGTTGAGGCGCGACGGATTGCGGTTCCCTCGACCCTTCTTCGCTTCGCGTGCTCTATCCGATCTTTGGCAGCAAAGAGATTAAATCTCCATTCCCCTGTTCGCGTGCGGGCAGTACATCAGATACGCCAGAATCAGCGTCCGCGTGTCCGGCATGGAGAGGCACAGGATCGGCGGCGCGCCGCGTCGGTTGGCCGTGTCCAGCGGCTGGGAGAGCAGGAACAGGCCGCTCATCTGCGCGAGGCGGTGCACATAGCCAAAGCGCACCTGGATCCAGGGCAGATACAGCCCGCTGCCGGCGCATATGCCGGTTTCATTGAACGCGGGGCAGGTGAGCAGGGTGCTCACAAAGCGGTACAGCAGCGTGAGCCCCGCGCCAAAGAGCGCCATCGCGCACAGCGTGAGACCGGCGATGCTGGAATAGCGGGTGAGCTGCGACGCGCGCAGCAGCATCAGCACCCCGGTGATGAACGCGACGGCGGCGGCGGGCAGCATCATCGCGCCATAGAAGGCCGCCTGCTGCCATTGGACGCGCAGACGGCCGGTGCGCTTTGGCGCGGGCTCGGGGGTAAGCTCGATCTCAAACGGGCAGTAGGTGCACACGGCGCGCAGCAGCTTTTTGCTGGCGGGCGCGACAAAGCCCCAGGGGCCGCACTGCGGCGCGCGGTGGAGCAGGTTGATGAAATCGGCGGAGCCGCGGTACATGCCGTAGAGATAGCGCCTGCGGCTGTTGCAGCACAGCAGGCCGAGGGCGGCGAGATCCTCCCAGCAGGTGCGGCGCACGCGCAGCAGGAAGCCCACCCCCACGCCGGCCTCATCCACAAAGAGCCGGCAGCTCAGCAGCGCGACGCACAGCGCCAGCAGCGCGAGCGTCGCCGCCAGCAGCACCCGCGCCCAGCCGTCCAGGGAAGCGCTGACACAGAAGTCGCGCGCGAGCGCGCAGAGCATCACGCCCACGCAGGCGAAGGCGCTCAGCCGCGGATAACGGAGCACGCGGACCATGGCTTCCCTCCTTTCGGGGATGTAGGAAAGAAGGGCCCTGACCGCCCTGGCGGCGACAGGACCCCTCCATTGGGTTGTGTGCGGATATTTACTTGGCGGCCGGCGGCAGCGTGGCCTCCGGCGCAGCGGTGGTCTCGGCGAAGCCGTAGCCCTCGCCGGCGCTGGGCAGCACGTCGATCAGCTCGATCTCCGGCTCGGCGTTTTCCTCCGCCTGCTGCGCGGCCAGCGCGGCGGCTTCCGCCTCGGCGCGGGCGGCGGCCTCAGCTTCCTCACGCATGCGCTGCGCCTCCATCACGGCGGCGGCGGTCACTGGCTGGCGGCCGGATTCCACGACGTTCAGCGCGGCCTGCATCACCGGATACGGGCAGTCGCTCTCCAGGATCGTGTTGCGGTACGGGTTGGAGGTGGTGTGGCGGCCAAGGCGCATCTCCACATGGGTGTAGGTGCCGGCGGAGCCCTTCTTGCCCTCCTGCGCGATGTAGGCGCCGGCCTCGATCACGTCGCCGCGGCGCACCTCGATCTCCTCGCAGTGCAGATAGAGCACGGTCACGTCGTACTCGGCGTTGTAGATGGCGACGGTGCCGTTGCTGTCGCCGGCGCGGGTGACCTCGCCGCCCAGGATGGCGAACAGCGCGGCCTCCGGCTCGTTGGTGAAGTCGATGCCCTCGTGCACGCCGGTAAAGCCGGTGCGGCCGTGGCCGTCGCCGCGGCGCTCGCAGTACTGGCCGTAGAGCATGGAGACCTCGCCCAGGTCGCCGCCATAGAGGGCGACGCGCATGGCGTCGGTGATGTCCAGCACGATCGGCGCGACGGCGTAGGTGCCGGACTCGTCGACGGTCAGGTATTCCTCGGGCACGTTGCTGTCAAACGGGGTCAGGTAGTAATCGCCGTGGTTGTAGGCGTACACGTCGTCGTAGTAGCGGACGGTGCGGCCGCGGATGTGGTTGTACTGGCTGATGAACCAGCGGTATTCCTCGGTGACCTGAAGCTCGCTCTTCGGATGCTCGGCAACGATGACCTCGGCGGCTTCCTCCTGCGGCTCAGCGACCGGCGCGGCGGTCGGCTCAGCCTCCGCCGGGACGGGCGCCTCGGTCTCCGGCTCAGCGGGCTGCACGGCGGCTGCCGGCGTATTGATCGCGGCGGCTGCGTCCGCGTGCGCGCCGGGGAGCGCGGCATTGTCCTCGGCAAACGCGCCGACGGCGAAAAGCAGGCTCGCCGCTGCGAGCGCCGCGGTCATTCTTTTTTTCATGGGTCATACCTCCCAAAATGCATATATGCTTGACATGGATTGCTTCACAGAAAGGAGAGTTCTTCTGTTTATTATACCAGACGGTGATGAAAACTCAAGCATTTTTTGCAAAAACCGGTCAAATATGGTATCCTGTGGGCAGGAAAGGCGAATCTGAACCGGGGGAGGAAAACCAGGATGAAAAAAGCGGGAGCGTGGCTGTGTGCGCTGCTGTGGATGGGGTTGATTTTTTGGATGAGCGCGATGCCCGGCGACGTCTCCAGCGCGCAGAGCGGCAGGATCGCGCAGCTTCTGCTGTCGGCGATGGCCGTCCTCTTCGGGGAGGACGCGGCGGCCGGCGTTTCGCCGGAAACCATCAACCTGCTGGTGCGCAAGGGTGCGCACATGGCGGAGTACGCGGTGCTGTTTCTTCTGTACCGGCGGGCGCTTCATGCGAGCGGCGTGCGCAGGCCGGGCCTTGCGGCGCTGTGCCTGTGCGCCTGCTATGCCGCCACGGACGAATTCCACCAGGCATTTGTGGCGGACAGGGGGCCGGGCGTCGCCGACGTGGGCATCGACACGCTGGGCGCGGCGCTGGCCTGGAGCGCGCAGGGCGCGGTGAGACGAATCAAAGGAAAGGGGAAGCGGGGATGAAACAGTACAGAATCGGGGAGATCGCCAAGCTGCTGGGCCTGACCACGCAGGCGCTGCGGTTTTATGAGCAGGAGGGCGTGATCGTCCCGGGCAAGAGCGAGAGCGGCACGCGGTACTTCACCACGTCGGAGATCATCCGTCTGCTCGCTTTCAAGAAATACCAGCTGTCGCAATTCTCCGTGCAGGACGTGGCGGTGCACTTCAAGCAGGGCAGCCTGGGCGGCCTCGTCACCCAGCTGGACGCGCAGAGCGACGCGCTCATCGCGCAGAGCGAAGCGCTGCTTCGCCGCGCCCGCGCGATCCGCAGCTTTGAGCGCACGCTGCGGGAGGCCCAGGCGCTGGAGGGGCAGCTGGTCTTGGCGCAGAGCCCGGAGACGTTTTTGCAGAATCTGACCTTCGATCAGCTGGGCGGCCTGACGCACGGGCAGCGTTCGGCGTTCATCGCGTTTGCGGATGCGATGCCCGCGTCGAGCATGAGCTTCCTCTGTCCGGCGGACGGGAGCGCCGAGCCGGAGTTCCGCTTTGGCGTCAGCAGGAAGGAGGCGGAAAACTGGTCGATTCCGCTTGAGGACGCGATTTGTCTGCCGCCCGCCCGGTGCGTGCGCGCGTATGTGCGCGCTGCGGGCCATCCCTGGGATCCGGAGCACCTGAACCCGCTGCTGGCGCGCGTGCGCGCGGCGGGCTATACGATCGATCCTGCGCATCCGATTCTGGGGCAGCATCTGGCCTCCGAGACCGTGGAGCGCGTGATCTATCTCTATGCCGCCGTGTGGATTCCGATTCTTCCGTAACCCAAATTGAAAATTTTATGACAAACTTTTCGCTTTCCCCTTGAATCTAAAGCGCACTTGAGGCATATAATGCGCCTGACGCAGACAAGTCTGCGAAAAAGAAGACAAAGGGAAAAGGAGAGAAAACACATGAAGCAGATGAAGACGCTGCTCGCGCTGGTTCTCTGCCTCGCGCTGTCCCTCGTGGGCAGCCTTGCGCTGGCGGCGGGCTATACCGCGGGCACCTACACGGCTGAGGCGACCGGCAACAACGGCCCCGTGAAGGTCAGCGTGACCGTGTCCGCCGATGCGATCACCGCGGTGGAGGTCACGGAGCATGCGGAGACCCCGGGCCTGTCTGATCCCGCGATCAGCAACATTCCCGCTGCGATCGTCGAGCATCAGTCCCTGGCGATCGACACCGTGTCCGGTGCGACCAACACCTCCAACGCCATCCTGAGCGCTGCGGCCGAGGCCATCGCGCTGGCCGGCGGCGATGTGGACGCGCTCAAGGCGGTCGCGGTCGAGGCGGCGCCCGCCGAGGACGTCGAGGCGACCTATGACGTCGTCGTCGTTGGCGGCGGCGGCGCGGGCCTGACGGCTGCCATCACCGCTGCGCAGAACGGCGCGAGCGTCGTGCTGATCGAGAAGGCCGGCGCGCTGGGCGGCAACACCCTGATCGCCGGTCAGGGCTTCAACGCGGCCGATCCGGAGCGCCAGGAGACCATGGAGATGGACAGCGCCCTGCTGGAGACCCTGAAGGGCTACCTGGAGCTGGACCCGGCGGACTTCGGCGACTTCGGCGACACGCTGGTCACCGTGCAGGGCCAGATCAAGGAGTATCTGGCCTCCGGCAAAACCACCCTGTTTGACACCCCGGAGCTGCACATGCTGCACTGCTACATGGGCGGCACCCGCACCGGCCTGGACGGCACCGTGATCTCTCCGGATCTGGCGCTGGTGGACGTGTTTGCGCACAACGCGCTGGACGGCCTCAAGTGGGTCGAGTCCATCGGCGGCGGCTGGAATGACACCACCTCCACCATCCTGGGCGCCATGTGGCCGCGCTCCCACGGCCTGGCGACCGGCAACATCATCCCGACCCTGGAGCAGGCTGCCCGCGACAACGGCGTGGAGATCATGCTGAACACCGCCGGCAAGGAGCTGACCATGGAGGGCGGCAAGGTCAGCGGCGTGATCGCCAGCAGCGGCGAGGCCACCGTGACCCTGCATGCGAATAAGTCCGTCGTCATCGCGACCGGCGGCTTTGCCGCCAACGCGCCCATGGTGGTCCAGTACAACAACTACTGGCCGGGCCTGTCCGACACTATGGCGTCCACCAACTCCGCGAACCTGACCGGCGACGGCATCGTGATGGCCCAGGCCGTCGGCGCCGACGTGACGGGCATGGGCTTTGCGCAGCTGATGCCCTCCTCCCATCCGGTGGACGGCTCCCTGTTCACCGGCGTGTGGGGCTCTGCGGAGACGCAGCTGTTCGTCAACAAGCAGGGCAAGCGCTTTGTGAACGAGTACGCCGAGCGCGACGTGCTGTCCAAGGCGGCGCTGGAGCAGGAGGATGCGCTGTTCTTCATCATCGCCGACAAGGAGATCGTGGACATGTACACCGACCGTCTGGAGACCCTGGAATCCACCGGCTGCATCTACCTGGCCGATACCCTCGAGGAGCTGGCTGAGAAGATGGGCGTGCCTGCGGACGCGCTCGTGGAGACCGTGAACCAGTACAACGAGTACACCCTGGCCAAGAACGATCCGGACTTCGGCAAGGAGTTCTTCGGCAACCCGATCGACGAGGCGCCCTTCTGCGCCACGCCGCGCTCCCCGTCCCTGCATCACACCATGGGCGGCCTGAAGATCAACACCGAGACCGAGGTGCTGGACACCGACGGCAACGCCATCCCGGGCCTGTACGCGGCCGGCGAGGTCTGCGGCGGCATCCATGCGGGCAACCGTCTGGGCGGCAACGCCATGACCGACTTCCTGGTCTTCGGCCGCATCGCGGGCGAGAACGCTGCGAAGTAATTTTCCTGTATGCAAAAGGAGCACCGCATGGTGCTCCTTTTCTGCTTGCAGGGATCAGCGTATGGAACTCCTTCCCCCTCCCTCCTGAGGGAGTGCCCCCGCCGACACCACGCTCTCTTACGATTATTCCCCCGCGATATTCAATGCCTTCACCGCCGCGCTCGGGCTGCCGATGGGCGAGCCCTCGAACAGCAGATCGCTGCCCACGGCCTCGATGTCCTGCAGGAGCCGGAAGAAATTGCCCGCGACGGTGAACTGCTCCACCGCGCGCTGAACCCTGCCGCCCACGACCTCAAAGCCGCGCGCGAGCAGCGAGAAGTCGCCGCTGATGGGGTTCGCGCCGGCGTGCAGGCCGCTGACCTCGGTGAGCAGCAGGCCGTCGCCCATGCGCGCGAGCAGATCGTCAAGCGTCGCCTGGCCGGGCTGGATATACAGGTTGCTCGGCGCGACGCGGCCGGAGCCGGCGGCGTTGCCGGTGGTGGCCACGCCCGCCTTTTTGGCGGTCTTGCGGTTGTGCAGCAGCGTGCGCAGCACGCCGCCGTCGATGACGTTCTTGGTCATGGTCGCCGCGCCCTCGCGGTCGAACGGGCAGCTGCCCATGCCCCAGGGCATCAGCGGGTCGTCGGTCAGGGTCACCGCGGGGCTGGCGATCGCCGTGCCCTCCTTGCCGGCGAGCAGGGACATGCCCTTCTGCGCGTTGTCCGCGGAGAACACGCCGCTGAACGTGGAGAGCAGATCGGCCATGGCGTTGTTGCGGATGACCACGGGCCGCGCGCCGCTGGGCAGGCGGCCCGCGCCGAGCTTCTCCAGCGCGTCCTTCACGCAGCCGTCGGCCACCTCGAAGGGGCTCACGTCCTCCATGGCGTAGCCCCACATGAGCTTGAAGCCCGTGGCGGCGTCCTCGCCCGCCTTGGCCAGGCAGCTGGCGTAGGCGTAGATCAGGTTGCTGCGGTGCGAAAGGTCCAGGCCCAGCGTGTTTTTAAGGCAGAAGACCTCGCTGCTGGTGGAGACGACGGTCGCGTCGGGCCGGATGCGCGCGTCGGCGGCGCAGAGGCGCTCGTCGATGCACATCGCCAGCGCGATCTTGTCCTCCGCGGAGATCGTCTCGATCGCTTCGCTGTAATTGCAGACCGCGCCGTAGTGTTCGTCCGGCGGCAGGATGTCGTCCTGCTCGTCGGTTTCAATCAGCTCGGCGCTGTCCTTCACGCCCTGAATGAGCATGCTCAGGCTCTCCTCGTCCATCGCCTGCGTGCTGGCCGTGCCGATTCTGCCCTGCCAGCGCCCGCGCAGCGTGAGCCTGACGCTGTCGGTGACCTTGTAATCCTCCAGCTTCCTGGCCCGCACGCGGACGCAGAAGGACTCGCTCAGGGCGACCGTCGCCTCCGCAGGGGAGACGCCGGCGGCCTGCGCAGCGTCAAGCGCCCTGGCGGCGAATTCGCTGATCTCCAGTTCAAAGCTCTTTTCCATACGCTTTCCCTCACTTTCCGCCGACGGTCAGACGGCTGACGCGGATGGTCGGCTGGCCGACGTTCGTGGGCACGCTGCCGCTCAGCGATCCGCACATGCCCTGGCCCATGGTCATCTCCCTGCCCACGCGGTCGATGCGCATGAGGATTTCGCTGCCCCTGCCGATGAGCGACGCGCCGCGCACCGGCGTGGTGATTTTGCCGTCCCGGACCAGATAGCCCTCCTGCACGGCGAAGTTGAATTCGCCGGTGGCGGGATTGACGCTGCCGCCGCCCATCTGCGCGGCGTACAGGCCGTCGCCCATGGTGCGGATCATCTCGTCCTCGTCGTCCTTGCCCGCCTCGATGAACGTGTTGCGCATGCGGCTGGTCGGCGCGTAGGCGTAGCTCTCGCGGCGGCCGCTGCCCGTGGGGGCCATGCCCATCTTGAGGCCGTTCAGCCGGTCGACCATGTAGTTTTTGAGCACGCCGTTTTCGATGAGCACAAGGCGCGTGGTCGGCGTGCCCTCGTCGTCGATGTTCTCGCTGCCCCACTCGCCCGGCATCGTGCCGTCGTCGATGGCGGTGACGCACGGCGCGGCGATCTGCTCGCCCAGCCTGCCGGCGAATTCGCTCATGCCGGGCTCCACGCTGGTCGCCTCGAGCGAGTGGCCGCAGGCCTCGTGGAAGATCACGCCGCCGAAGCCGCCGGCGATGACCACCGGCATCTCGCCCGCCTGAACGTACGGCGCGTCGAGCATGGTGACGGCGGTTGTGGCGGCCTTTCTGCCGCTCTTCTCGGGATCGACGCGGTCTTCAAAGAGCTCAAAGCCCATGAGCGCGCCGGGGCTGTCCGTGCCGGTCTGGTTTTCCGCGCCGTCGCTGGCGATGGCGGAGCAGGTCAGGCGGGTGTAGGTGCGCGTGTCGCCGGTGTACAGGCCCTCGCTGTTGGCGATGAGCACGTGCTGCTCGCGGGCGAGCAGGCCGCAGGTCACCTGCGTAATGCGGGGCGACACCGCGCGGGCGGCGCCGTCCGCAGCGCGCAGGACGTCCGCGCGCCGCTGCGCATCGACGCTCAGCACCGGCGTCTTCACCGGGTGGATGTCGGCAAACCGCTTTTCGTGCAGGATCACGTCGCGGCCCGTGCCCCGGGTGTCGGTCACGGCGGCGGCGGCGCGGTCGGCGGCGCGCAGGAGGCCCTGCTCCGTCACGTCGCAGGTGTAGACGTAGATGGAGCGCAGGCCGTCATAGATGCGGATGCCCGCGCCGTGCGGACGCGAGACGGCGGCGTTTTCGATCTTGCCGGAGCGCAGCGTCATGCCGAAGGCGCGGGTGTCCTCGCAGAAAATCTCCGCGAACGTGCCGCCGCCGCGCAGCGCGCGCGCAAGCACCCGGGAGCAAAGGACGGATGAAAGCATGGGAAACCTCCTTTTTACAGGGCGTAATGGTCCAGATCCGAATGATTCAGTATACCCCGAAAACGCGCAAATGTAAACAAGCGCCCATTGGTCGCCTTGCAAACGCATGGGCGCTCCTGTATAATATCCGTAACCTGCGCTTGCGGCACGGGCGTGAAAACGGCTGACCGCGCAAATTCTTCGATTTTGTTTCAACCCCTTGCGGGAAAATGGGGGATGCGTGTAGAATAAAGCACGGATATGTGCAAAAGGAAACGGCGGTGATTTGCGGTGGCAAACAGAATCGACAGGATTGAGGCGATGCTGCGCATGGCGCTGGGCGACGCGCTGCTTGCGCGCTGTCCGGACCTGGTGTATACGGTCAATCAGTCGCTGGTACGCTTCATGCGCACCGGCGCGACGCTGCCGCAGCTGCTTTCGCAGATCGATTCCGCCGTCTTCAACGCCGTCTATACCGGCACGGGGGGCAGCATGGTCGTCACGCTGGACGGCGGCCGCCGCGTGCGCATCACCAGCGCGTTCATTCACGATCTGGCGGACAGGCTGCTTGCGCTTTCCTATGACAGCCTGCCGGCAAGCCCCAGCGTGCGCGACGCGCTGTGCGACTTCTCGCGCGAGGGCTCCTTCGCCGCGATGCGCGAGCTGGTCCGCCGCTTTCCGATGGACGAGACGGACCGCGCGTATTACGTGCAGGTGCTCACCGAGAACGGACAATTATCATAAAATTCCGAGGATAAACAGCCATGGCGAAAATCATTGCAATCACCAATCAGAAGGGCGGCGTCGGCAAGACGACCACCAGCGTCAATCTCTCCGCGTGCGTGGCCAGCGAGGGCTATCGCGTGCTGGTGGTGGACGCGGACCCGCAGGGCAACACCACGAGCGGCCTAGGCGTGCGCGTCAAAAGCACCACGCCGACCGTCTACGAGGTCATGGCCGGCGAGGCGGAGCTGGGCAGCGCGCTGATCAAAACGCAGGTGGAGACGCTCTTCGTGCTCCCGGCGGACATCCGCCTGGCGGGCGCGGAGATCGAGCTGGCGGATATGGAGCAGCGCGAGCACGTGCTCGCCGAGGCCCTGGAGCCCGCCCGCAGCGAGTTTGACTACATCTTCATCGACTGCCCGCCGTCCCTGGGCCTGATCACGCTCAACGCGCTGTGCGCGGCGGACGGCGTGCTGATTCCGATCCAGTGCGAATACTATGCGCTGGAGGGCGTGAGCGCGCTGATGGGCACCATTCAGAAGGTGCAGAAGATCAACCGCAGGCTCTCCATCGAGGGCGTGGTGCTCACGATGCTCGACGCGCGCACGAACCTGGGCATCCAGGTCGCGCAGGAGGTGCGCAAGGTCTTCAAGGGCAAGGTGTACGACACCGTCGTGCCGCGCAACGTGCGCCTGGGCGAGGCGCCCAGCCACGGCCAGCCGATTCACCTGTACGATCCGCGCTCGCTGGGCGCGCAGAGCTATCAGTCGCTGGCGAAGGAATTCCTCAAGAAATAACCGGCAACGGCCTGAATATAGGAGATTATTATGGGGAAGAAAATGGGACTGGGCAGGGGCCTGAGCGCGATTCTGCCGGATGTGGAAGAGGTCGTCGAGTCCGTTGGCCATCAATATGAACCCTCTGCCGTGCCGGCGGATGCGGTCGTGGAGATCGATCTGGGCGATATCGATCCAAACCGCGACCAGCCGCGCAAGAAGTTTGACGACGAGGCGCTCGCCCAGCTGGCGGATTCCATCCGCCACAGCGGCGTGCTCTCGCCGATTCTCGTCGCCCGCAGCGGAGCGCGCTATACGATCATCGCGGGCGAGCGCCGCTGGCGCGCCGCGCGGCTGGCGGGCCTTCAGACGATCCCGGCGATCGTGCGCGAGTGGGACGAGATCAAGCGACAGGAGGCCGCGCTGATTGAGAACATCCAGCGCGAGAACCTCAACCCGATCGAGGAGGCGCAGGGCATCTACACCCTGATGAACGAGTGTGCGCTGACGCAGGAGGCCGTCGCCGAGCGCCTGGGCCGCAGCCGACCGGCGGTGGCCAATCTGCTGCGCCTGTTGAACCTGCCCCGGGCGATGCAGCAGGCCGTCATCGACGGCGCGATCTCCGCGGGCCACGCGCGCGTGCTGGCCGGCGTGGCGGACAAGAAATTCCAGGCGCTGCTCTTTGCCAAAACGGTGCAGAACGGCTGGTCCGTGCGCCAGCTGGAAAACATGGCCAAGCAGGAGGCGCAGGCCAAAAAAGAGAAGCCCAGGGCCGCCGCCCTGCCGGTGGAATACGAGGAGCTTCGCGAGCGCCTGCGCAGCGCCACGGGCCTCAAGGTGTCCATGCAGGGCAGCGAAAGCAAGGGAAAGATCGTGCTCGAGTACGGCAGCCAGGAGGAGCTCCAGCGGCTGTGGGACATGCTGGGGGAATAAACAGAAGACAAACGCCTTGCACCGGACAGACCGGCGCAGGGCGTTTTTTCTGGGCTTGAATCCTGAAAAACGGGAGAAGTGCGGTGTGAGCTTGATATGCTTTAGGGAGCTTATGCTAATTAAGAAGCTTTGAAGATTGCCATCATCAGGGGAAGCGCGCTGCGCTGGGCCCAGAGGGATGAGGGGGGATTTCGATTCCCCCCCTACATCCCTCTGGACTCCCATACCCCCTTGAACCGACCAGGACTGTGGTCCTGGACCTGGAGCTGTATGAGCAGTTGTTCATGCTTCCCCTGGGTCCAGGGTCGCAACCCTGGTCGTCTGGGGAGGGGAATGGGAGGTCCAGGAGGGTCTGGGGAGGGCATCGAAACCCTCCCCGACCCTTCTGGCCCCAGCGGAGCGCGTTCTCCTAAGCTGCGAATTATTGCTTAACATGCTTCTTTGCTTCGTTAACAATAGCTCCCTGTTTTGAAGAAACAAGCTGAAAAATCGACACATTCCCCCTAAATCGGAACATTGACCCCGCACAGGCGCTGTGCTATGCTTATATCACATCCAATACACAGGGACCACAGCCCGGGCGCAGGCCCGGCGAAAGGAGAACATATGAAGACGTCTTTCAAGGTTTTCGGGCGACTTGCCGCGCTGGCCATCGTGGTTTTGCTGGCGCTCATCGTCCTGCCCAACTGCTTTGCCACGGTGCCGGTCGGCTCCACGGGCATCATGCTGACGATGGGCAAGGTGGAGGATACCGCGCTGTCCGAGGGCATGCACTTCAAGATCCCGTTCGTGCAGAAGATCGTCTCGATGGACAACCGCGTCAAAAAGCTGGAGCTGAGCACCGAGGCCTTCTCCAAGGACATCCAGACCGTCTCCGCGACGCTGGCGGTCAACTACCGCCTGCAGACGGAGAAGACGTTTGCGATCTACAAGACCACCGGCACGGCGTACGAGGACAACCTGATCGTCCCGGCGACGCACGAGGTGCTCAAGTCCGTCTGCGCGCAGTACACCGCGGAGGAGCTGATCTCCAAGCGCGCCGAGTCCTCGGACAAGATGCGCGACGAGCTGGACGCGAAGCTCTCCCAGATCGGCATCTCGATCACCGACTTCAACATCATCGACTTTGACTTCTCGGACGAGTTCATCTCCGCCGTGGAGAGCAAGCAGGTGGCCGAGCAGCTCAAGAAGAAGGCTGCGACCGAGAACGAGACGGCCATCGCGCAGGCCGAGCGCGAGAAGCAGGTGACCATCAAGCAGTCCGAGGCGGAGGCCGAGCGCGTGCGCATCGCGGCCGAGGCCCAGGCGCAGTCCACGCGCATCGCCGCCCAGGCGGAGGCTGACGCGGTGAAGCTGGCGGCCGACGCGGAGGCCTACCGCCTCGAGCAGATCGGCGCGCAGCTGACGGACAAGACCATCCTCAATACCATCGCGGAGAACTGGAACGGCGAGCTGCCCGGCGTGGTCGGCGCGGGCGCGGCCGGCATCCTGAATCTGGACGACATGATGAAGGACGGCGCCGGGGAGTAACGCGGATTTCATCCGAATTGCTTTCATGCGCGCGAAGCGAAAAAGGGGTTTGGGGACGATGTCCCCAAGCGGGGTCTGGGGCCTGCGGCCCCAGCGTTTCCCATGCGCGAAGCGCCCAGGCAAGAATCGCAGCGGAGCCGAAGGCGACTATTGCGATTCCGAGCATGCAGCTTAAAACAGATGGATCAAGCGACGCCCTGCATCGGGAAAACCGGTGCAGGGCGTTTGATATGGATTTCATTCAGGATTCCTACCAGGCGAATCAGCCCCGTCTCAATCGCAGGCTGCTTTGCAGCCTGCTCTGGGACTGCGTTTTTTGATTTGGGGATACGTTGGAGCCGCAGAATCACATATTCTCCGCGACGACCTTTTCGATGTACGCCTTCTGCGCGTCGGTGAGCGTCGGGAACGGCGCGCGGCAGGCGCCCACGTCGAGGCCCTGCACCTTGAGCATGTGCTTGATGGACGGGAACAGCGAGCAGGAGACCAGCGCCTGCATGATGTTGTTCGCCTGACGCTGGAGCTGCTGGGCAAGCTCGTAGTCCTTGGCGGCGTATGCCGCTTCCAGCTTCATGAACAGCGGCAGCGTGAAGTTGAACGTGGAGCCGATCGCGCCGTCCGCGCCGAGCATGCGCGCGCCGATGTACACCTCGTCAAAGCCGCCGAAGATCACCAACTGGTCGTTGAGGTTTTTGATGCGCTCCATCTGGTAGAGGTTGAGGCTCGTCTGCTTGACGCCGGCGATGGTGCCGTCCGTCAGGATGCCGCGGATGTACTCGTTGTCGATGTCGATCTCCACGCCCGTGTTGCCCGGGAAGTTGTACAAAAACAGCGGCAGGTCGGCGTGGCTGCGCAGCTTCACGAAGTATTCCGCGATCTGCTTCATGCCGAACTTGTAGTAGTAGGGCACGGTGGAGATCATCGCGTCGTAGCGCAGCGTCTCCGCAGCCTTGGCGTATTCCATCGCCTCGTCGGTGGAGATGGACGCGACGGAGGCCATCAGCCGCGTCTTCCCGCGGCCGTCGTAGTGCGCGGCGGCCATCAGGCCGTCGATGCGCTCCTTGTGGGAGAGCAGCGGGCATTCCGCGCTGCTGCCGCCGATCAGGAAGCCGGACGCGCCCTGGTCGATCGTTCTGTCCATCAGCGCGTGCAGCGCCTTCGCGCTGAACTGGCCGCTTGCGTCAAACGGCGTGATCGCGGCGACAAAGAAGCCGCCCATGTTCTCCATCTTCTTCATGCTGTTCTCTCCTTCATATGTGGATGTCAGATTTTTTTGACCTGTCCGTGCGTCACGAGATAGCGCTCCTGCGCGATGGCAAGCAGCGGGCCGTCGGCCCTGGCGTCGTCGGTGTACATGGCGCGCACCTCGAATTCTCCGAAGACCTCGCGGATGCGCGCGATCTTCTGCTCGCCCTTGCAGTTTTTGCCGGTCAGCTCGCCGGTCTTCATGTTGCACTGCGTGCCGATCAGGTGCCCGACGCCCAGCAGCTTCGCCGCGTGCTTGAGCTCAAACTCCGGCGAGGCGGACGCGATGACGATGGGCAGATCGCGCGGCGTTGCCTGAAACCAGGCGCCGAGCCTGCTGCGCGTCCGCTCGCTCTTCCAGAACGCGTCGGCTTCATCCTCCAGGCTGAAGCGCCGGCTCATCTCGCCAAAGAGCACGCTCTTGAACCGCGTGAGGCTGCTGCGCCCTGCCGCCAGATGGATCGCCGCCAGCGCCACGCGCGGCAGGCCGAGAATCACCCGGGGATGACGGCGCAGGGCAAAGCGCACGAAATCCACCGTGGAATCGCCGTCGTAGATCGTGCCGTCAAAGTCGTATACGTCGATGAGCATGTGCGTTCTCCGTTTCTGAGTGTTGCCCTTAGTATACCATCTTTGCTCTGCGCATTACAAGACCTTCACGCTGGCCGATACGCGGACGGGCAGCGTTTCATAGACCCCCGGCCAGTCGAGCGCCTCCCACTGCGGCACCGTCAGGCACCGGCGGATCGCCAGGCGGCCAAAGCCCACCGCGTCGCACGAGGCGGCGCGCAGCTTGAGCAGGACGTTTACGCATTGGCGCTCGATGCTCGCGGCGATCTCCTGGGCGGACTGCTGCTCCCCGCCCGCGGTGCGCGTCAGGTTCATGTCGATCTGCACGCGCAGCGCGCCGTCCGCGTCGATCGTCCGCTTCACGCGCGTGGGCAGGTTGGTCTTGTACTGCGCGTTGCCGATGAACGCCGTGCGACGCTGCGCCTTGCCCATCATCAGGCACAGAAGCCCGGTCTCCTCGCCGGTGAGCGTGCCGACCATCCTGGGGCCGGAAAAGAGCGCCGCGCCCAGATACTCGTTTTCGGCGGGCGACGTGCGCGGCAGGTGGCCGGGCAGGCGGTCGAGGTCCGCGCCGCCGGAGAGCACCAGCGTGCTGTCAAAGGCGTTGCCCGCGGCGTAGACCGCCGCCGCGTCGAGGGTGTCCGATTCCATCGCGGAAATGACGGAGGCGAGCTGCGCGTCCGGCGGGATGGTGTCGATCTCGGAGAAGTGCTCAAAGAGCACCTCGAGGTATTTCGACAGCCGCACGCCCAGAATCGCGTGCTGGCGGCGGATGAAGTCGCCCGCGTCGTCCGGCGTGACGACGACGATGGCCCCGCCGTTGGCGCGGTACATGGCGTGGATCTCCTTGAGGATGGAGAGCGTCGCGTCGGTCTCGGCCAGCGTGCGGCTGAGCACGATCTCGCGCAGCTGGGAGAGGTTGACCGTGCGCGGCGTGGTCGCGCTGAGCATGCTCAGCGCGCGCAGGCAGCTGGGCGCAGTCGCGCTCAGGACGATGTAGCCTGGCTCCGACGCCTCAAGCCCGGCGCCGCCCGTCTGCTGGCTCTGCGCCTGACCGCCCTCCTCCTGCGCGGGGGCGGATTCGCTGCCGCCGGAGGAAGCGACGTCCTCCTGCGTGCCGGAGAGCGCCTTGACCGTCACGGTCAGGTTGCCGTCCGGCGCGGGATCGACCGCCATGGACAGCACAAACAGGCAGCTCTCGATCTCCTGCCCGCCGCCGCAGCCGGAGAGCAGCACAAGGCTCCCCAGCAGCCAGGCCAGAAGCGCAAGGCGTTTCACGCGCATTTCCCTCCCATCCGCTTATGAAGGATCAGCAGCGCCGCCGTGGGCACGACCAGCAGCGGCGCGGCAAACAGCGCCGGCGTAAGGCCGAGGACGTTGAGCGCCACCATGCATGCCGCCAGAATCAGCACGAGCGCCGCGAGGCCCGCGCGGCCCCTTCGCGCTGCGGGCAGCGCCCGCAGGAGCGCCTGCTCGGCGGAGGCGAGCATGCAGACGGACAGCAGCGCCATGGCGACGACCTGGCAGAGGGTGAGCAGCGTCTGCGCGACGCTCCCGTGCGTCTGCCCGCCCAGGACGATGCGCAGCCGCTCGCCCCATCCGCCGCTCTGCGCGATGGCCTCATACGTCGTGCACACGCTGGCGGCGAACAGCAGCAGCACGCCCACCGCCGCGCCCGTGAGCGCGCGCACAAGGAAGAACCCCGTCTTCGGCACGGGACAGCGCCGCGCCGCCTCACCCGCGGCTTCAAGCTCCGGCGGCGGCAGCAGGAGCATCAGCAGCGGGGAGGCCGCGCCCAGCATGCACAGGGCCGCCGCGCCCAGCGCCGCGCCGCCCGCGCCGAAGATCGGGAACAGGCCCACCGGCAGCTCCATCGGCACGCAGAGGGCCGTCAGCCCCAGCAGCAGCACGGGCAGCGCAAAGCGCAGCGCGAAGCACAGCCGCGCCGCGCCGCCGGTCAGCGCGCACAGCGCCACGGCCGCCAGCGCCACCGCCGTGCTCCACAGCGCGCGGGCCTGCACAAGCAGCGTCTGCCCGGCCAGATCGATCAGCGCGGTCAGCGCAAACGCGGCGCTTGCCAGCAGCGTGAGGGCCAGCAGCAGATACAGCGCGCCCGTCAGCTTCCCACGGCTTTCGGGCAGCGTCAGCGCGCGGCGGCAGACGGCCGCCGTCAGCGCGGCCATGGGCAGCGCGGCCAGCGATGCGATCCACGCGCCGCCGAGCGCGATGGGCATCGCGACGCCGGTGCCGAAGAGAAAAATCTGCGTGCCCACGCACAGCCCTGCGGCGCAGGCCCGCACGCGCCAGCACGCGCGCACACGGCTTTCAAGCCTCGTCATGGTGATAGAATCCTTTCTTAAACGCAGCTCCCCTGGGCACGGCGCTTCAAGATGGCTCAGGCCTTGCCGGGCGCGGAGCCGGCCTCCTGCCGTTTGGCGAAGAACGCCCTCGCTTTCTGGTATTTCATCGGCAGGCGCACGAGGAAATCCGGATTCGCGCGCCGGGGCGGCGTGACCGGCGCGGTCAGCGGCGAGCCGACGGAATTCATCGCGCATGCCGCGCACAGCAGGAACAGGAGCAGCAGCGCCATCGCGTACAGCCCGCCCGCCGCGCCCGCCGTGAGAAACAGCAGCTGCACGATCTTGAGCCCGATGCTCAGCGCGTAGCCCGGCACGCAGAAGCCGCCCAGGCCGCTGGCCGCCACCACGATGAGCAGCAGCGGCGAGGCGATGTCCGCGCTCACGGCGCTCTCGCCGAGGATCAGGCCGGAGACGATGCCCACCGCGTTGCCCATCGTGCCCGGCGCGCGCAGGCCCGCCTCGTTGATCAGGTCGAACGCGAGCGTCATCAGCAGCGCCTCCAGGTACGCCGGAATCGGGATGCGGGAGCTGCTCTCGTACACGCTGGTGAGCAGCATGGGCGAGAAAAGCTCCTGATGAAAGCGCAGCAGCGCCAGGTAAATGCCCGGCAGGAAGACGTGAATCAGCATGCCGATCAGCCGCACGAGGCGCAGATAGGTGCCGTACTGCCAGCGCATGGATGCGTCGTCCGGCGTGTGCAGGTGGTGGAAGATCGTCGCCGGCGCGCCGATGGCCGCGGGCGAGCCGTCCGTGAGCACGACGATCTGCCCCTCCGCCAGAAAGGACGCGGCGCGGTCCGGGCGCTCGGTGCGGATGGTGCTGGGAATCAGGGAGAGCGGGCTGTCCTCGATGAGCTGCTCCACCTCGCCGCTGGTCAGCGCGAAGTCGTAGGTGCAGCTCTCGATCCGCGCGCGGATTCTTTTGACGAGCTCCTCCTCCGCCGTGCCCCGCAGGTACAAAAGCGCGCAGCGCGTCTTCATTTTGCCGCCCGCGCTGACGAACTCCGTCACCAGCTCCTCGCGCTGCACGATGCGCCGCAGCAGCGTGATGTTCGTGCGGATGGACTCGGTGAAGCTCTCGTGCGGGCCGAGCACCACATGCTCGACCTCCGGTTTGCCGATGCTCCGCTTTTCAAATCCGCGCACGTCCATCACGCAGGCGAGTGCGCAGCCCTCACACAGCAGCGCGCACTGCCCGCTGAGCACGTCGGCGAGGATCTCGTCCACGTTGTCCTTCAGCTTGACGGGCAGGATGGATACGGCGTTCTTCATGATGAACGCGACGCGCTCCTCTTCGGGCACGTCTTCGCCCGCGTCATGGGGCAGATCCATGCAGGGCTTGAGGATGTTCTCGTCGATCCGTCCGTCGGAGACCATGCCGTCGATGGCGATGATGGCCGATTCAAACGCGCCGCTTTGAAACCGGCGCACGAGCACGTCCTCGTTGAGCGGCGCGTTCAGCCGGCTTCTGAAGACGTCCAGATTGCGCGAAAGCACCGCGAGCAGCGTCACCGCATCCTCCATGCCGCTTCCCTTCCTTCCTGTTTCTTCCCGCTATTTTCCCGTTTCGCAGGGAAAATATGCGGCGTGTTTGTATACATCCGACCAGTTGTCAAACCTGTATGAGATTTTCTAAAATAATCTCCCTACTCTGCTGAATCCTATGGTATTTGAGGAGAAGTTGTGTTATACTGGATGCATCCATAGGATGGATTTGTCTGCGACTCAACAATCATGAATTTGGAGGAGGGCTATCCCATGCAGTTGACCGTCCGTCAGCCGTCCGCCTCTGCGGATGCAAAGCACTATACCACCGAGCGCCTGCGCAGCGAATACGTCATTGAAAACATCTTCGTCGCCGACGAGGCGATGCTCACCTATTCCCATTTCGACCGCATCATCGCCGGCGGCGTCATGCCGGTGACCAAGGCCGTGGAGCTGGTGGGCTGCAAGGAGCTGTGTTCCGATACGTTCCTCGAGCGCCGCGAGATGGGCGTCATCAACATCGGCGGCAAGGGCAAAATCACCGTCGACGGCGTCGTCTACGAGCTCAAGCAGTACGACGGCCTGTATGTCGGCATGGGCGCGAAGGCGATCACGATGGAGAGCGAGGACGGCGCGAATCCGGCGAAGTTCTACATCAACACCTGCCCGGCGCACAAGACCTACCCGAACGTCCACATCGACATCGACAAGGCCAACAAGCGCCCGCTGGGCAGCAGCGAGACCTGCAACAAGCGCGTCATCAACCAGTACATCCATCCGGCCGTCATGCAGTCCTGCCAGCTGTGCATGGGCATGACCCAGCTCGCCCCGGGCAGCAACTGGAATTCCATGCCCTGCCACACGCACGAGCGCCGCATGGAGGTCTACTTCTACTTCGACGTGAAGGACGAGAACGTCATCTTCCACATGATGGGCGAGCCGAAGGAAACCCGCCACGTCATCCTGCACAACGAGCAGGCCGTCATCTCCCCGTCCTGGTCCATCCACACGGGCGTGGGCACGAGCAACTACACCTTCATCTGGGGCATGTGCGGCGAGAATCAGGAGTTTGACGACATGGACAACCTGAGCCCGCTCGACCTGCTGTAAGCATCCCGCCGCCACGCTTCGCCTTGCCTCCCGGACGCTCTTTGCCGGCAGACGGCCTGTGACAGCCTTCGGGACGCATTCCGATACATTCTTTTTCACACGCAATATCCATGAAGGAGGTTTTTCCCATGAACGATTATATGAACAGCTTCCGCCTGGACGGCAAGATCGCGCTGGTCACCGGCGCTTCCTACGGCATCGGCTTCGCCATCGCCAAGGCCCTGGCCGCCGCGGGCGCGACCATCTGCTTCAACGACATCAAGCAGGAGTTCGTTGACAAGGGCATGGCCAACTACGAGGAGGCCGGCATCAAGGCGCACGGCTACGTCTGCAACGTCTGCGACGAGGACGCGGTGAACGCGCTGGTCAAGAGAATCGAGGAGGAGGTCGGCGTGATCGACATCCTGGTCAACAACGCCGGCATCATCAAGCGCATCCCGATGTGCGAGATGACCGCCGCCGAGTTCCGCCAGGTGGTGGACGTCGACCTGAACGCGCCGTTCATCGTCTCCAAGGCCGTCATCCCGTCCATGATCAAGAAGGGCCACGGCAAGATCATCAACATCTGCTCCATGATGAGCGAGCTGGGCCGCGAGACCGTCTCCGCCTACGCGGCGGCCAAGGGCGGCCTCAAGATGCTGA